>NZ_JBSFUT010000049.1:0-50533 GCF_053591935.1 Streptomyces sp. NPDC002851
GTTCCGATACATCCGCAGATCCGTGGCGATCATGTAGAACTTGTCGCCCTGCGGCGAACGGATCACGAACGGATCACGCAGCCCCTTCTCCCCGAGATCCGAGGTCAGCACGGGCCTGCCGCCGTTCAACTCCCGCCAGTGCAAAGGATCGTTACCACGGCTGAGGGCCATGCGGATCTGCTCGCCGTCCGCGGTCCCCTCGCCCGTGAAGTACGCGAAGAGATAGCCGGTGTACGGATCCTGGCGGTCGGCAGCGGCGGCGATGCCTGGTGGCCCGGCGAGGAGAGTGGCGCAGAGCGCGGCGACGGCGGCGAGGGCGGCGAACAGCTTGCGGGTGCGGCTCATGGGTTCCTTGCGAGTGCGGCTCATGGGTTCCTTCAGCGTGAGCGGGTGGTTCAGGCGAGACGGATGACGTTCCACGACATCGGCTCCAGTTCGGCGCGGAGTTGCCCGTCGTGCAGGGCTGTGCCGGTGACGGGGTGCGGGATGACGCGGTCCTGCTGGTCGAGGGTGTTGCAGGCGTCGGGGTCGGGGTCGGCGAGGGCGGTGTGCTCGACGGTCTCGGTCACCTCGAGGCCGTGCAGGGCGACTTCGAGGGGCAGGGGCCGGGTCTGGTCTCGGTTGACGGCGAAGACGGTGACCGTGCCGTCGTCGGCGCGGACGGCGGTCGCGTGCAGGAGCGGCACCTCGCCGTACTTCTCCGTCTCGTACGTCGGGCCGTCCACGCGAACGTCGAGGACCTGCCCGCGCCCGTACCGGGAGGTCTGCGCGAACGGGTAGAAGGTGGTCTGTCGCCAGGCGGGGCCGCCGGGCTCGGTGAGGATGGGTGCGATCACATTGACGAGCTGGGCGAGGCAGGCGACGGTGACCCGGTCGGCGTGCCGGAGCAGCGCGATGAGCAGGGAGCCGAAGACGACGGCGTCGGTGACGGTGTAGTTGTCCTCGAGGAGGCGTGGGGCCTCGGGCCAGTCAAGTGCCTTGACCTGCGCGTCGGCCCGGGACAGGTACCAGACGTTCCACTCGTCGAAGGACAGGTTGATCTTCTTGGGTGACTTGAGGCGGGCGCCGATGTGGTCGCAGGTCGCGACGACGGACTCGATGAAGGTCTCCATGTCGACGGCGGAGGCGAGGAAGGAGCCGCGGTCGTCGTCGAGTTCCTCGTAGTAGGCGTGCAGCGAGATGTAGTCGACGAGGTCGTACGTCTCGGCGAGCACGGTGGCCTCCCAGGTGCCGAAGGTCGGCATGGCCCGGCTGGAGGAGCCGCAGGCGACGAGCTGCACGGTCGGGTCGATCTGGCGCATGGCGCGGGCGGTCTCGGCGGCCAGGCGCCCGTACTCCTCGGCCGTCTTGTGGCCGGTCTGCCAGGGGCCGTCCATTTCGTTGCCGAGGCACCACAGGCGGATGTTGAAGGGGTCCTTGTCGCCGTGGGCGATACGCAGGTCCGAAAGGGCCGTTCCGGAGGGGTGGTTGGCGTACTCCTGGAGCTGTAGGGCCTCGGCGACGCCGCGGGTGCCGAGGTTGAGCGCCATCATCGGCTCGGCCTCGCTGCCGAGTTCGCGCAGGAACGTCATGAACTCGGAGAGGCCGAAGTGGTTGGTCTCCGTGGACCGCCAGGCGAGGTCGAGCCGACGCGGCCGCTCGTCGACCGGCCCGACGGAGTCCTCCCAGCGGTAGCCGGAGACGAAGTTGCCGCCCGGGTAGCGGACGGTGGTGACGCCGAGCTCGCGGATCAGGTCGAGCACATCGGTGCGCAGGCCGTTGGCGTCGGCGGTGGGGTGGCCGGGCTCGTGGATGCCGGTGTAGACGCAGCGGCCGAGGTGCTCGACGAAGCCGCCGAAGAGCCGGGGATCGACGGAGCCGACGGTGAAGGCGGGGTCGAGGGTGATCCGGGCCGGGCGGGTGGGAGAAGCAGGAGAAGGCTGCGCCGGGCGGGTGGGGGAAGGCTGTGCGGACATGGGTCCTCTCTGTTACACGTGCGAAGGTCACTGACCGGCGAGGCCCGTGTGGGCGACACCGGCGACTATCTGCCGCTGGAAGAAGACGAAGACGATGATCAGTGGCAGGCCGGCCATCAGACCGCCGGCCATGAGCTGGGCCCACTGGATGCCGTAGGAGTTCATGACGGTCGCGATGCCGTTGGGCATGGTCATCAGGTCGGGGTTGTTGGTCACCATGTACGGCCACAGGAAGTTGTTCCAGGACGCGATGAAGGTGAAGATCCCGACGGCGGCGAGTGAGGGCCGCGACAGCGGGAGCACCACGGTGAAGAAGACCCGCCAGCGTCCGGCGCCGTCGATGAACGCGGCCTCTTCCAGCTCGCGCGGCACCGACTGGAAGAACTTGTAGAGGATGTAGACCATCGCGGCGGGCGCGCACTGCGGCAGGATCATCCCCCAGTACGTGTCGACCATGCCGAGGTCCTGCACGGTGGTGAACAGGGGCACGCCGAGCACGGCGGGCGACACCATGAGCCCGGTCATGATCAGGCCCATCAGGGCGCCCTTGCCGCGGAACTCGGTGCGCGCGAAGCCGTATCCCGCGAGGGCGCTGACGAGCAGCACGATCGCGGTGACGCAGACGGATACGACGACGGAGTTCACGAACCAGTTGGTGAGGTTCCCGGAGCCGAGGATCGCCGTCCAGGCCTGCCCGGTCCACTTTTCGGGCAGCCAGTGCGCGGGCACGGCGACGGCCTCGCTCTCCGACTTGAGGGAGGTGAACAGCGCCCAGGCGAGCGGCGCCACCCACACCGTGGAGAGCAGCGCGCCGAGCGCGGTGAGCACGACCTGGCCCGGGGTCCACGGCCTGCGAAGCGTTGTTGCTGTTGCGGCGGTGGTCATCGTGCGCCCTCCTCACGCTTGCGGAGCAGCCACATCCGGCCGAGGGCGACGGCCGCGATGAGGACGAAGAAGATGACGGAGACCGCGGAGGCGTAGCCGATGCGGTAGCTGGTGAAGCCTTGTTCCAGCGTGTACTGCACGAAGGTGCGGGTGCTGTCCTCGGGTCCGGGCGTGAAGTCGAGCATGACGACGGCCTGGTCGAAGACCTGGAGGGAGGCGAGGATCTGGAGGGTGAGCACGAGGCCGGTGATGTTCCGCAGCATCGGCAGCGTGATGTGCAGCAGGCGCCGCCAGGCGTTCGCGCCGTCCAGGGCGGCGGCCTCGTACAAATGCTGGGGGATCTCCTGGAGCGCGGCGAGGTAGAGCAGGAAGCTGAAGCCGACCGTCCACCAGAGGGTGGCGATGACGATGGCGAGCATGGCGTACGACTTGTCGGTGAGCCAGGGCGTGTCGAGCCCGAGGACGTGGTCGACCATGCCGGTGCCGGGGTTGAACAGCCACTGCCAGAGGTTGCCGACGACGGTCGACGGCAGCAGGAACGGCGCGAAGAAGCAGAGCCGCCACAGCCATTTGGCCCGCTCGATGTGGTGGGCGAGCAGGGCCATCAGGAGGGCGAGGACGACCAGGCAGGGCACGACGAGCGCGGTGAAGTAGGCGCTGTGCCCGAGGGTGTCCCACACCAGTGGATCGGCGAACGCCTCGCGGTAGTTGTCCAGGCCGACGTAACGCGCGCCGGTGCCGGAGATATTGGCGTCCGTGAGGCTCAGCCAGACGCCCTGCCCGATCGGCCAGAGCACGAACACCGCGAAGAGCACCAGGAACGGCGCGACGAACCAGCCACCGTGCTGCCAGTTGGGCCCGCGCCGGGACCGGGCGGCGGCAGAGGTGGAACCCGCGAAGGCGGAGGAAGTGGCGGCGGAGACGGATGAGTTGGGCACTGCGCTGGTCGTCATGCGACGGCACCTCCTTCGGCGGCGGACCGGCCCTCCATGGGGTTCTTCATGGCGAGGAGCTGTTCGAGGACATCGCGCATCCGGCGGGCGGCCACGTCGGGCCGGGCGGAGCCGACGTTGGAGGCGACGATCTCCGGGCCGATGCGCTGCGTGAGGGTGCCGGTGGAACCGGCGAACCACGTCTGCGGTTCGAGCGCCATCTGGTCCATGGCGCCCACGTATTCGCTCTGCGGCCGCAGCTTGCGGTACGCGGGGCTCTTCAGGGTCGGTGTGTACGCGGGGATATGGCCGCCGAGCGCCCAGGACGCGGCGTGCTTGACGATGTATGCGGCCAAGCGGTGGGCGCCCTCGTTGGCGGGGCCGCCCCGGTCGGCCTGGTGCGGCAGGACGAAGGCGTGCGCCTCGGCGTGTGTGGCCGGTTCACCGAAGACGGCGGGCAGCGGGGTGGCCCCGTAGTCGACCTTCTCGCCGCTGAGGACGGGCACGGACCAGTCGCCCTCCCAGATGAAGGGCGCGCCGTTGAGGAACTGCTCCGCGTCGACGGCCACCGGCACCGGCTTGGAGTAGCCGTCGGTGACATGCCGCCGCAGGAACTCCAGGACCTCGGTGGCCTGGTCGAGGTCGAAGACGACGTCGGTCAGATCGCGGTTGTAGTAGGCGCCGCCGAGCTGCTGGTAGAAGGCGACGAAGAACCACCAGGAGAAGTTGAGGTCGGTGGCCTTGATGCCGAGCGCCTGCAGCCCCGACCGTGCGGTGGCCTTCTTGGCCGCGGCGAGCGCCTTGAACCAATCCTCGGTGGAGGTGACAGGCACCAACTGCCCATCATCGTCGAGGAGTCCGGCCTTACGGCAGACATCCCGCCGGTAGAAGCAGAGCTGTACGTGGATGTCCAACGGCAGCGCGTACAACTCGCCGTCGATCGTGGCACGCCGCCACAGCACCGGGTCGAAGTCCTGCTCCCGCACGCCGTACCGGGCAAGCAGCTCGACGTCGAACGGGTCGAGCAACCGACCAGGTGCGAACCCGGCCATCCGGCCCAGGTGCATCACACCCAGATCCGGCGCGCGGTTACCCGCGGCCGCCATCGCGAGCTTGCTGTAGTAAGGATTACCCCACTGGAACGTAGAGTCCTTCACCGCGATCCCGGGGTGCGCCTTTCGGAACCCGTCGAGCATCGCGATCATGTTGCTGCCGTCGCCGCCGCTGAAGAGGTTCCAGTACCGCACCCGCGCCCGCGCGGACGAGGTCAGCTCCGCGGCGCCGCTGCCCGTCGCGGCGAGGCCGAACGCCCCGGCGACGCCGAGTCCGCCGAGCGCGCCCAGGACGTGTCTGCGGCTCAGGTGAGGTGGTCGTGTGAGGTCAGGTCGTCCCATTCCCAGCCCTACGTATCGTCGCGTCCGTTCGATATTTCGTATATCGCTCGTGACTTCGAACGGGAACGTAGGGTCGAACCACTTCCGCGTCAATGGATCTCACAAACTCCCGTCGAAACCATGGGTGTTGTTCGACTGGGCGGACGTGAGGGTTCGGTGCGGGTTCGGTCCGGTCCGGTCAACGGCTCCCGCGTCGCAGCAACTTCGCTATCTCGTCGTAGCCTCGGCGCTCGGCGTGTTGGAGGGCGGTGACTCCGTCGCGGTCAGCGAGGTCCGGATCGGCACCTCCGTCGAGCAGGAGCTCGACGGCCCGCTGGTGGTCACGGCCGCCGTCACCGAGGATCACGGCCTCCAACAGGGCCGTCCAGCCAAGGTTATTGACGTGATTCACGTCGACGTCGATGCCCGGGTTGCGCAGCACCTCGCGGATGTACGCGACGTGGCCGCGCTCCCCCGCCGGTATCAGGGAGGTGCCGCCGAAGCGGTTCACGATGTCGTAGTCGGGGTCCGCCTTCGCGAGCACACGCGCCATCTCCGCACTGCCGGTCACGCCGGTCACCAGCCAGGGAGTGTCGTGCCGGTCGTCCAGAGCGTCCGGGTCCGCCCCGGCCTCGACCAGGACCTTGGCCACCGCGACATGGTCCCCGGCCGAGGCGAGCAGCAGCGCGGTACGGTCCCGCCTGTCCCGCGCCTCCGGATCGGCGCCGTCGTCGAGGGCCCCTGCCACGGCGCGCGCGTCACCATCCGCCGCGGCCGCGAGCAGCGCGCGGTCGGCGGCCGGAGAGTGCGGCTTGCGGGAAGCGGTGCCCTTGCCGGAGTCGGTGTCCTTGCGGGAGGTGGTGTCCCTGCCGGGTCCGGTGGGCTTATCAGGCTCGGCGGAGTCCGAGATGGAGGCGGAGGCCGTGGACTGCTTCTGCGGTGTGGCGTCGGGGTCCTCCGGCTGGCCCGAGGCGCACCCCGTGAGGAGCACCGCCCCGGCCAAGAGCACAACCGCCGTCGTAACCGTGGATCCGTGTCCCCGCACGATGCCTCCTCCGTTGACGTGTTCGATCTCGTACATCCCGATCTCGTACATCCATCGTCGCGGCGGTCGCGGGCGTGGGCGTCGACGGACCGGCCCCCTTCGACGCGCGGGACGGATGACCAAGGCATCAACCGATCGGCCGATGCGGCCCCGGCGGCCCCGGCGGCCGTGTGCGCGCCCTGGCAGCCCGCCCCGCGCACACCGCTGTCCTCGGCGGACGCCTCCCGTCAGGTGCCGTGGCGCGGTTACGCTCGGGGGATGGACTTCTCTGCCGCGCTGGAACTGCTGCGGAAGGGGCGCCGCGTTGCCCGCCGCAGCTGGATCGAACAGGGCAAGTACGTCTACCTGGAACCGGATTCGGTGTGCCTCACGCCCGACGGCCAGGAGCATCCCCTCGCCGCCCACCTCCGGTTCGTCACCGCCTCCGGCGTCGTCCAGGTCGGCGTCCAGCCCTCGCACGCCGGGCTGCTCGCCGACGACTGGTACGACGTGGATGCGGAGGGGTAGCGGAAGAATAATCCGGTCGAACCCACGGCCCGGTGTTACCTAGCCTGGCCACATGGCCCACACGAAGACCTCGTACGTCTGTCTGCCCTGCCGGGGCTCGTACAAGCAGCCCTACGACCGGGACAGGCAGCGGCGCTGTCCGCGGTGCGCACGGCCGATGGTGCACGTGGGGTCGGCCTTCGCCCCGCCGCCCCGCCGGGACACGGCGGCCTGGCGGACGCTCTCCGTGCTGCTGAACGCGGGCGTCCGGTTCCACAAGAGCTGCTGCGGCGGCCCCGGTTACCGGCCGCGCACCCTGCGCGAGATCCGGGAGCGGATGACGTACGCGCGCCGGAGCGGGGAGCCCTTCGCCACGGCGCTCATACGGTGTGAGGTGCCGTGAGCCTGAGCCTGAGCCTGAGCGTGGGCGGTTGCCCGGCGCCGGGCCGGGCGTCCGGCGTCAGCTCGGGCCGACCGCCTGAGTGGCCTCGTCGACGGAGGCGTAGACGAAGCCCGCGCGGCTGATTCCGGCCGCCTGGACGACGCCCGGCACGTTCGGTCCGCCGGTCACGGCCAGGGTGCCGCCATCGGCGCGCAGCCTCGCGCGCGCCGCGATGAGCGTGCGGAGCCCCTCGATGTCGATCCGTTCCACCCCGGTCAGGTCGACGACGAAGTGGCGTACGCCCGTGGCGGCCAGTTTGAGCAGTGGCTCGCTCAGTTCAGGGACGGTGGCCGCGTCGACGACACCGTAAGCGTCGATGACGAGGACGCCGACATCGGCCCAGCGTGGCTCCAGACGCAACCGTTGCTCAGCCATGTCCCGCCCTCTGTCGCCTTTGGTCGGGCGGCATGCCCACCGGTCCGGGCACCACCGCCGCCTCGGAGCGCGCCTTCCCTGCCCGCGACAGATCATGCACGGCAAACCGGCCATCCGGTCGCACCACCGAAAACCGTACCTATCGCACCGCCGCCGGTGAGCTCGCGCCGCGGACGAGAAGCCGTGGCCGCCCGGTGCCGTCGGCCGGGACGGACCATACGTCGCTGCCCCGGCCGTCCGACGCCGGAAGGGCATAGGCGAGGGTGCCGTCGTCGAGCCAGGCGGCCTGGTCGTCCACGCCGCGCCGCTCGGCGACGGGGTGTTCGCGCATCGTGCGCAGGTCGAGGACGTAGAGCCGCCAGGGATCCGAGCCGCCCTTCCGTACCCGCTTCTTGAAGGCCAGGCGGGTGTTGTCCGGAGAGAGCGAGGGGCACTCGACGTTCTCGCGCAGGGTGCGCGCGGACCAGCGGCGCAGGTCGCCGCGGACCAGATACGTACGGCCCTTGGTGGAGACCGTCGCGTAGAAGGTGTTGTCGTCCTTCGCGAAGGTCACGCCCCAGTAGTTGACGTCCGGGGAGAAGTAGCGGCGGCCGTCCAGGGTGAGCGGGATCTGCTCCATGTTCTTGATCAGATAGCCGGTACGGGTGTCCAGGATCGACGTACGCGTGGAGAACGACGAGCCCGCGTACGAGTCGCCGGTCGCGAACATCGTCCACGACAGCATCCGCCCCGACGCCGAGACCCGCGCCCGGTTCGGAATCCCGGTCAGCGCGATACGGCGCCGCTCGCGCAGCCTCCGGTCCAGGACGACGGCGTACGCCTTGGGGGGTATGCCGGGCCGACGCTGCAGGCAAATCGCGGTGCCCCCGGCCGCGTAGAACCGTTCACACGCGGGTCCCCCCGTGGTGCGACGGCCGGTCGTATCGCCGCCACTGAAGGAGAGGCGGGCCACCCGACCGTCCTGCCTCTCCGCCCCGCCCGTACTACGTACGTACAGGCTGTGACCGGTCAGCCCGAACTCCGAGACCGAGTCCGCCGGTTGGGCTCGGCGGGCGGCGTGCACGGTGTAGACGACGGCGACGCCCGCGAGGGCGACGGCGGCCAGCGTCACCGCGAGGATCCGGAAGCGCAGCGAGCCCGGGCGCGGTCGGTTCATACGGGGGCCTCCGTGTTCCCGGTGTTGCCGGTGTTGCCGGTGTTGCCGGTGTTCACGGCGTTGTCGGTGTTCTCCGCCTTCTCGTCTCTCCCCGCCTTCTCGTCTCTCCCCGCCTTCTCGTCGCTCTCCGCCTCCTCAGTACGTCGCAGCAGCAGCGCCGCGCCGATCAGTGCCCCGGCGAGCGCGAGCACCGCCGCCAAGAGCGCCGTCCCGGTGCCCCACCACGTCCAGGCCGCCCCGAATCCGGCCGCGGCCAGGAGGCGGCTGAGGGCCTGGCCGGTCTGTAGTACGGCCAGGCCGCTCGCCCGGCGGGTGCGGGGCAGGACCGGGCCCGCGAGGGCCATGAGCACGCCGTCGGTGGCGGCGTAGAACAGGCCGACCAGGAGCAGGACTCCGGCGAGGAGCGCGGCGCCGCCCAGAGGTGAGAGCAGCAGGACGTACGCCAGGGCGAGCGCGGCGTGGCCGAGCAGGAACGGGACTCGTCTGCCGATCCGGTCCCCGAGCCGTCCGGCCGCCACGGCGAGCAGCAGATACACGGCGGCCGCACCGAGCGGCAGCAGCGGGAACCAGCTCTCGGCGAAACCGATCCGGCGCTGGAGCAGCAGATACACGAAGGCATCCCCGATCGTGGCCGCCCCGAGCAGCACAGCCGCCCCGAACATCCGCCGGAAGGCCGGAATCCGCAGCACATCACGGGTCCGCGACCGGGTCCGGCTCCGGCTCCGTACAGCCGTACCCGAAAGAGCCCCCGGAGCCGCCGCTCCAGTAGCCACCGCTCCCGAAGCAACCGCTCCCGAAGCCACCCCCGACCCCGGCACCCCCGGACCCCCCGGCACAAACGCCACAAGGAGCACCACCCCAAGTACCCCAAAACAGAAACTGACCACAAAAACCGCGTCATACGCGTCAGCGGTCGCCCACAGCAACGCGAACGCGGCAAGCGGCCCGAGCAGCGCACCCGTCGTATCCATCGCCCGGTGCACCCCGAAGGCGCGCCCCAGTTCCGCGGGCGGGCTGCTCAGGGAGATCAGCGCGTCACGCGGCGCGGTGCGTACGCCCTTGCCGAGGCGGTCGGCGGCGAGTGCGGCGCCGATCCCGGCCGTCGCGCCGCCCGCGAGGAGCAGCCCGAGACGGGACAGGGCGGAGAGCGCGTAGCCGCCGCCCGCGACGAGTTTGTGCCGCCCGCCGAGGTCCGCGAGGTGTCCGCCGACGAGCCGGACCAGGGCGGTGGCGGCGTTGTAGAGCCCGTCGAGGAAGCCGAACTGAAGGGGCGAGAGGCCGAGTTGGAGCACGAAATACAGCGGCAGGACGGCGGTGACCATCTCCGAGGAGATGTCGGTGACGAGGCTGACCGCACCGAGTGCGAGCACGGGCCCGGCGACCCTCCCACGCCGGACCCGTCGCCCGCCCTCGCCACTGCCACCGCCACTCTCACCGCCCGCGCCGCTGCCAGTCGTACCGCCGGAGTCGGCCCGCCCGGTGGTGGCGAGGTACATGAATGAAGCCTCCGCGGCTGACGCCCGGACAGGGATCAGTGGCAGTCGTACGAGGGGCTGGTGTCCTCGGTCTGGCCGTCGGCGCCGAGGAACTTCCAGGAGAACCCGTTGTCCGCGAAATCGAGTTGGACGACGCCGTACGTGTCGGTGATCTGCTTCTCGCTGTTCGGCTGCACTTCTTCGATCTTGTACGGGCTGGCGCCTCCCGTGCCCGCGAGGAGCTCGACGATGCCGTTCGGGTCGGCGTTGCCGTCCGGGTCCTGCGGGGCGAACCGTTCGTAGTGGTGGTCGTGGCCGCCGAGGACGAGTTCGGCCTTGGCGTCGTGCAGCAGCTTCCAGACCGGGCGGCTGACGGGGTCGTTGCCGTGCTCGCCGGAGGAGAACAGCGGGTGGTGCCAGTACGCGGCCACGCACTTCTTGCTGTTCGCCTTCAGGTCGGCGGCCAGCCAGTCGAGTTGTTCCTGGTCGTCGAAGCTGTTGGAGTCCAGGGCGATGAAGTGCCAGTTGTCCTGGTCGTAGCTGTAGTAGCTCTTTCCGTCCGGGTAGGCGATGTCGCCGAAGTAGGAGCGGTAGCCGGCGAGCGCGCCATCCGGATCGTACGTCTCGTGGTTGCCCGGGACCGGGTGGGTCTTCTCCTTGAAGGTGCCCCAGGTGGTGTCGTAGTAGCTCTCGAAGTCCTGGAGCCGGGCGTCGTCGTATTGGTTGTCGCCCATGGTCAGTACGAAGGCCGGGTCGATCTGCTTGACCAGGTCCGCGGTCTTCGGGTGCGCGCAGCCGCTGTCGTCCGCGGTGCACTGCTCGGCGATGTCCCCGGCGGCGACCGCCGTGAACGCGGCCTTGGGCCGCTGCTCGGGTGCGGCGCCCGCGGATCCGGGCGGTGACCAGAGCAGCGCGCCCGCGACTACGGCGAGGGCGGCGCCCGCGGCGGGGATACCGAACTTGGGGGTGCGGCTGCGCGACATGAGAGCCTCCTGGGTCTCCGGGGTCGGGCATGGGGGGTGAGCCGTCGCAGGGCATCCTGCCGTTCTGGCATGGACCGGTCAATGCGTTGAACCAGAATCTGTTAGGAAACTTTCCTACTAATGTGAGGAAGGGTTTTCATGACCCCTTTCCCAACCCCTTGTCGAAAGCGACACGGGCCCATAACGTGGCGCACCGCCGGGAGTTGACCGGGCACCGGGAGTTGACCGGCCACAGGCAGGAGGTCCCCGCACGTGAAGCGCACCTCGCGCGACATACGTACCGCCAACCGCTACCAGGTCCTGCGCCAGTTCATCGCCCACTCCCCCACGTCACGGCAGGAGTTGGCGGCGGCCACCGGCCTGAGCCTGGCCACCGTCGCCACGCTGGTCGGGGAGTTGGCGGGGCTCGGCATGGTCACGGAGGTCGGGTTCGCGGACTCCGACGGTGGGCGGCCGCGCGGGCTCGTGGCGCTCGACCCGGCGGGCGGGGCGCTGATCGGCGTGGACATCGCGGAGACGTACGTCCATGTGGAGCTGTTCGACCTCGGACTCACCGTCCGCACGCGCTGCGAGGCACAGGTGGACCCCGGTGAGCGCAGCCCCGAAGAGGTCGTTCAACTCGTCGCCGCCGGCGTCGCCGAGGTCGTCCGCGAGGCGGGCGACAGTGTCGCGGAGCGGGTGCTCGGTGTCGGTGTGAGCGTGCCGGGGCAGGTGGACCGGCAGGTCGGGGTCTCGGTGTACGCGCCCAACTGGGACTGGCACGACGTACCGCTGCTCGAACTGCTCGCCGCCCACGTGCCGTACCCGCTGTACCTGGAGAACCCGCTGCACGCCTGCACCGCCGCGGAGCTGTGGTTCGGGGCGGCGCGCGGGCGCGGGGACGCTGTGGTGGTCAACCTCGGCACCGGCGTCGGCGCGGGGTTCGCGCTCGGCGGCGCGCTGCACCGGGGCATCAGCAACAGCGCCGGGGAGTGGGGGCACACCACCCTGGTCCTCGACGGGCGGCCCTGCCACTGCGGCAGCCGGGGGTGTGTGGAGGCGTACGTGGGAGCGCCCGGGATCATGCGTACGCTGCGTGAACTCGCCCCGGGCTGCGCGCTGTCGGGGGACGGCGACGATCAGACGGCCATCGTCGGGCGGCTCGCGCGGGCCGCTGCCGCCGAGGATCCGACGGCGGTCCGGGTGCTTCGGGAGACGGCCCGTTTCCTGGGGGCCGCCCTCGCCGATCTGGTCAATCTCCTCAATCCGGAGGTCATCGTGCTGAGCAGCTGGGTCGCGGCCCGGCTCGGGGAGCCGCTGCTCACCGAGGTACGTACGGCCGTCGCCCGGCACGCCCTGCGACGCCCGCTCGCCGCCGCCGAGATCGTGCTGTCGCCGATTCCCACCGATCCCGTCTGCCTCGGCGCGGCGACCTTCGCCCTGGAGGGTGCCCTCGCGACGGCCGTCCGTACCGCCACCGTCCCGCCCACGAGCCGCACCACCTGAATCACCCCAAGAGCGCACCACCCCGCACCACCCGAACCCCCACGAGCCGTACGAACAGCACCACCTTCACGACGACGGAAGGGATGCACATGCCGCACGCTCGCACCACCAGAAACAGAGCCCTCACCGCCTCTGCCGCGCTCACCTGCGCACTGCTCTCCGGCCTCCTGGCAGCGCCGCCCGCACCCGCGGCCGACGCTGCCGCCACCGCCGCGATATCCGCCGACCCCGCCCAGACCATCGACAACATCGGGGCGTCCGGGGCCTGGTGGGTCAACGATCTCCAGAACTTCTCGCCCGAGAAGCGGGCCGAGGTGGCCCGGCTGCTCTTCTCCGCCGAGGGCCTGGACCTGAGCGCGTACCGCTACAACATCGGGGGCGGCGGCACCGGCGTCACCACCCCCGCCCGCGCGCCCGAGGATTTCCGGAACGACGACGGCTCGTACGACTGGAGTCGTGACGAGGGCGGCCGCGAGTTCCTCGCCCGGGCCGCGCAGTACGGCGTGGAGGATCTGATCGGCTTCGTGAACTCCGCGCCCGCCGAGTGGAAGACCAACGGCAAGAGCTGTGGCGGGCATCTGAAGGCCGAGAACGAGGGGGACTTCGCCGGGTACATCGCCGATGTGACCGATCACTTCGGAGAGCAGGGCATCAAGCTCGACCACATCAGCCCGTTCAACGAGCCGACCAACAGCTTCGCGGAGTGCGGCCAGGAAGGCATGCTCGTCGACGTCGGCCAGCGCGACGACATCGTGCGCGCCCTCGGCACCGAGCAGGAGCGGCGCGGCCAGCGGACCGGCATCATCGCGGACGAGTCGAGCAGCACCGACGGCTTCAACTCCGAGGTGCCGCAGTGGCTTTCGCAGCCGGGGACGGCACGGCACGTCTCGAAGCTCGCGCACCACACGTACAACAATCCCAGCGACGCCTCGCTCACCCAGCTGCGCGAGACCGCCGCGTCCTTCGGCAAGGACGCCTGGGCGACCGAGATCTGCTGCTTCGGCAAGGGCAGCACCGGCTGGAACAAGGAGTACGACCCCACGATCGACAACGCGCTCCTGATGTCCCGGATCATGTACAAGGACTTCGCCACGGCGCAGGACTCCGCGTTCCACTGGTGGGTCGCACTCTCCGACAAGATCGGCTCGGATCCGGAGGCCAAGAACGACGACGGCTGGAACGACGGGCTCATCTACTACGACCCGGAGTACGCGAGCAACGGCAGCGAGAAGCTGTACATGACGAAGCGGTACTACGCGCTCGGCCAGTACAGCAAGTTCGTGCGGCCCGGCGCCAAGGCGCACCCGGTCAGTGGCGCCCCGGCGGGTGTCGAGGCGACGGCGTACCGGCAGCAGGGCAAGTGGGTCGTGGTCGTCAACAACCACAATTCCGGGGCGACTTCGCTGGATCTGAGCTTCGGTGACGGTGTCGATGTGACCGCCGAGCGAGCGGTGCGCACCTCCGCCGACGAGAACTGGGCCGATGCGCCGCTGCCGGAGACTTCCGGCGCCAAGGCCACCGCGGACCTGGCGCCGCGCTCCATCACGACGTACGTTTTCGATCGCTCGTAGCTCCCTCAACCGCCCTTCACCTCCCCCCTGTTCGGGATGCTGTCCAGGCAACCGTCCGTTCGGAATCCCGAACAGAATCCATGATCTCGTACATCTCGCGACAAGATCTCACGACAAGGACGTCCGCCATGCCACGCAACACCACCCCGTCCTCCGCCCCACAAGGCCCCTGGGACCGCCGTTCCTTCCTGCGAGCCACCGGTGGGCTCGCCGCGCTCGGGGCACTCGCCGCCTGCGGGTCCAACACCGGCCGTGGGAACGGTGGTTCGGCGGGCGGGGCCGGTCTGACGCAGTACTTCCACGCGTACGGCGAGGCCGGGACCGAGCAGGCGATCAAGCGGTACGCCAAGGAGTTCGGCAAGACGGACATCACCACCCAGTGGATCACCGGGTCCAACTACGAGAGCAAGCTGTTCTCCGCGCTGCTCTCCTCGGACGCCCCGGACGTCTTCGAGTTCCACCCGCAGATCCACATGGTCAAGGCCAAGCAGATCGTGCCGCTCGACGACATCGTGGCGCCCGTCAAGGACGACTTCCTCGCCGCCGATCTCGCGTCGCACACGATGGACGGCAAGATCTGGGGCGTCCGGATGATCGACGACCCGAAGTTCCTCTTCTACCGCAAGTCGCTGCTCAAGAAGGCGGGCGTCCAACCGCCCACCACCCTGGACGAGTTGGTCGAGGCCGCCCGCAAGCTCACCACCGACAAGGTCAAGGGGCTCTTCCTCGGCAACCACCTCGTCGATGTCGCCCGGCCCCTGGTCTGGGGCGCCGGTGCCGATCTGCTCACCGAGAGGAACGCCATCGCGTACCACACCGACGAGTTCGCCGCCGCGCTCGGCACCATGCGGAAGCTGTTCAAAAGCGGCAGCCTGCTCCTGGACGCCCCCGCCGACTACTGGGACCCCTCAGCCTTCACACAGGGTCTGACGGCGATGCAGTGGTGCGGCATGTGGGCCATGCCCGTGATGCAGCAGGCGCTCGGCGACGACATCGGCATCCTGCCCTGGCCGCCCTCCACCACGAAGGGCAAGCCGTCGCTCATCAACGGCGGCTGGTCGATGTTCGTCAGCGCCAAGGCCAAGGACAAGGACCTGGCCAAGGAGTATGTGAAGTGGCTCTGGATCGACCGGACGGACCTACAGGAGGACTGGGCGCTCAGCTACGGCTTTCACATCCCGCCGCGCAAGTCGATCGCCGCGAAGGCCGACAAGCTCAAGTCGGGACTCGCCGCCGAGGGCGTCCAACTCGCGGAGCGGTACGGCCGGTTCGACAACCCGCACTGGACCCAGGCGATGATCAATTCACTGGAGAAGGTCATCGCGGACTGCGTGCGCAGCGATATGAGCCCCGAGGCCGCCCTCGACAAGTCCGACCGGCGGGTCGAGCGCGAGCTCAAGTCGCTCTTCGGATAGGCCATGTACAAGACCACCATGAGCCGTCGTCGTACGCTCGACTTCTGGCTGTTCACCGGGCCCTTCCTGATCGGCCTCGTGATCTTCGTATTCGTGCCGATCGGCTGGAGCGCCTGGCTCAGCTTCTTCGAGGCGCGGGCCACCGTCACACCCAGCGTGTTCGTCGGGCTCGACAACTACGTCCAGATGCTGACGAACGGCGACTTCGTCGGGAGCCTCGGCACCTTCACCGTGTTCGCCGCCATCGTCGTGCCGATCACCTGGGCGTTCTCGCTGGCCCTCGCCCTGATGGTGCACCGGCTGCGTTTTCTCCAGGCGTTCTTCCGGTCGGTGTTCTTCCTGCCGACGGCGTGCAGCTTCGTCGCCGCCTCGCTGATCTGGAAGATGTCCGTATTCAGCGGGGTGCGGTTCGGCCTGATGAACACGGTCCTCGGCTGGTTCGGCCTCGACCCGGTCGCCTGGCTCGCCTCGCCCGACCCGCCCTGGTACTGGTTCGTCATCGTCACCGTGCGGCTGTGGCTCCAGTCCGGCTTCTACATGATCCTGTTCCTGGCCGCGCTGCAGAACATCCCGCGCGAGCTGTACGAGGCCGCGGCCGTGGACGGCGCACGGCCCGGCTGGCAGACCTTCCGGCACATCACGCTGCCACAGCTGCGGGCCACGTCGACCGCGGTGATCCTGCTCCTTCTGGTCGCCGCCTACCAGGCGTTCGACGAATTCTTCAACCTCCTGTCCAAGGCCACCTGGGGCCAACCCCCGCTGGTCAACCTCTACTTCACGGCGCTCGGTGAGAACCAGGACTACGGGCGCGGCAGCGCGGGCGCCATGATCCTGACGATCCTCATCTGCGCGGTGACGCTGCTCCAGGGCAAGGTCCTGGGCTTCGGACACGGCGGGCGGAAGGGAGAGCGGGCATGACCGGCGTACGCACGAGACGCAGCACCCTCGGCACTGCCGGGCTTTACGCCGCCGTCGGCGTCTGCGCCCTGCTCTTCCTCGTCCCCTTCTATCTGATCGTCCGCAACGCCCTGTCCACGGACGCCGAGATCACCGGCGAGGACTGGCAGTTCTTCCCCACCGACGTCCAATGGGGCAATGTCGCCGAGCTGTTCGGCGACGAAACGGTGCCGTTCGGGCGCGCCCTGGTCAACTCCCTGGTGGTCGGCGTTGCCCACACGGTCGGCACCCTGCTGCTCTGCTCGCTCGCGGGTTACGGCCTGGCCCGCATCCCCTACCGGCACGCCAACAAGATCTTCTATCTGGTCCTGGTGACCCTGATGGTCCCCGCGGCCGTGACGTTCGTGCCGAGCTTTGTGCTCGTCTCGTCGCTCGGCTGGGTCTCCAGCTTCCGCGGCCTGATCGTGCCGGGCCTGTTCAGCGGGTTCACCTGCTTCCTCTTCCGGCAGTACTTCCTCGGCTTCCCCAAGGAGCTGGAGGAGGCGGGGCGCGTGGACGGGCTCACCACCTGGGGCGCGTACTGGCGGGTCGTCGTGCCGAACTCACTGAACTTCTTCGCCGCGATCGCGACCATCACGTTCATCAGCGGCTGGAACGCCTTCCTGTGGCCCCTGGTCATCGGCCAGGATCAGGAGGCGTGGACGGTCCAGGTCGCGCTCTCCTCGTACATGACGAACCAGACCGTCAACTTCCATCTGATCTTCATGGCCACGGCCGTATCCATCCTGCCCCTGGTGCTCGTCTTCCTCTTCCTCCAGCGCTGGCTGGTGCAGGGGGTCGCACAGACCGGTATCAAGGGCTGAGCCGAGCCCGCTCCCCGCCTTCCCGAAACGCCGGATTCCGGACTCTACGGAGAACGATGTCTTTCTCGTACGTCGAAGATCCCGCCCCCTGCCACGGCGAGCTGCTCCTGCCCCCGCGCGCCCGCTTCCCGGAGGCCACCACCCTGTCCCTGAACGGACGTTGGCGCTTCCGCCTGGCCGCGCACGCGGACGCGCACGACGCGTCGTTCGCCGCGCCCGGATACGACGCGTCCGCGTGGGACGAGGTGACGGTGCCCGGGCACTGGGTGCTTCAGGGCGACGGGGCGTATGGCGCGCCGCAGTACACCAACACCGTGTACCCGTTCCCGGTCGACCCGCCCCGCGTCCCGGACGCCAACCCCACCGGCGATCATCTGCGCGCCTTCGACCTACCCGACGACTGGCCCGGGGACGGGTCCGGGACCGCGGTGCTGCGCTTCGAGGGCGTCGAGTCCTGCGCGAAGGTGTGGCTCAACGGGCAGGAGCTCGGCGACTTCCAGGGCTCCCGGCTGCCGCACGAGTTCGACGTCACCGGGCTGCTTCGCGCGTCCGGGAATGTGCTCGCGGTGCGGGTGCACCAGTGGTCGGCCGGGTCCTATCTGGAGGACCAGGACCAGTGGTGGCTGCCTGGCATCTTCCGGGACGTCACGCTCGTACACCGGGCCGACGGCGCCGTGGGCGACTTCTTCGTGCACGCCGGGTACGACCACCGCGACGGCACCGGCACCCTGCGCGTCGACGCGGATGGCGCGTTGGACGTGTTGTCGGCGGGTCGGGTCACGGTGCCCGAGCTCGGGGTCGACATCGCCACCGGGCAGTCCGTGACGGTGCCGGTCGAGCCGTGGTCGGCGGAGCGGCCCCGGCTCTACGACGGCCAACTGGCCACGCCCGGCGGCACGGTGCCGCTGCGGATCGGGTTCCGCACCGTGGCCCTGGAAGACGGCCTGATCAAGGTCAACGGCACGGCGGTGCTGTTCAAGGGCGTCAACCGGCACGAGTTCCACCCGGAGACCGGCCGCACCGTCGACCTGGACACCATGCGGGCCGACGTCCTCCTGATGAAGCGGCACAACATCAACGCCGTGCGCACCTCGCACTATCCGCCGCACCCCGCCTTCCTCGACCTCTGCGACGAGCTCGGCCTGTGGGTGATCGACGAGTGCGACCTGGAGACCCACGGCTTCGTCGACCTGGGCTGGCGGGACAACCCGGTCGACGACGACCGCTGGACCCCGGCCCTGCTCGACCGCGCCGCCCGCATGGTGGAGCGGGACAAGAACCACCCGTCGGTCGTCATCTGGTCCCTCGGCAACGAGTGCGGCACCGGCCGCGGCCTCACCGCCATGGCCGAGCAGATCCGCGACCGCGACCCGGACCGCCTGATCCACTACGAGGGCGACCCCACCTGCCGCGACACGGACCTGTACGCCCGCATGTACGCGCCGCACGCCGAGGTCGAGCGGATCGGCCAGGGCCTGGACGGCGGCCCGGCGCGCCGCCGCCAACTCCCCTTCATCCTCTGCGAGTACGCCCACGCCATGGGCAACGGCCCCGGCGGGCTCACCGAATACCAGCGGCTCTTCGAAACGTACGACCGGCTACAGGGCGGCTTCGTCTGGGAGTGGATCGATCACGGATTCGCGCACGAGCGGTACGGCTACGCGTACGGCGGCGACTTCGGCGAGGAACTGCACGACGGCAACTTCGTCTGCGACGGGCTGCTCTTCCCGGACCGCACGCCGTCGCCCGGCCTGACCGCGTACAAGAAGGTCATCGAGCCGGTACGGATCGAGGGCGACGGCCCGGCGGGCACGGTACGCGTCACCAATGGGTACGACGTCACGGACCTGTCCCACCTGGCGCTGCGCTGGTCGTACGAGGTCGACGGCTCGGCGGTCGCCGAGGGCGGGTTGGCGGTGCCGGTGCTCGGGCCCGGCGAGTCGGCCGAGGTGAAGCTGCCGGAGCCGCCGGTCGCGGGGCGCGGCGGCCCCGGCCCGGGGGCGGATGTGCGGTGGACGGTGCGCGCCGTGCTCGCCGGGGATACGGCGTGGGCCGAGGCCGGGCATGAAGTCGCTTGGGCCCAACTGGCGGTGGCCGAGGCGGTGTTGCCTGAACCGGCCACTGGGTTCCGGCCCGGACGCGGCGCGGGCGACGGGATCACGCTCGGCCCGGCCGTCTTCGACGCCCGTACCGGATCCCTGCGCGCCCTCGGCGGCATCCCGCTGACGGCCGGGCCACGCCTGGACATCTGGCGGGCGCCCACCGACAACGACGACGGCGCGCCCTGGCAGCCCGACGCCCGTCACGGCCCGCTGTGGCGCGGCCTCGGCCTGCACCGGATGCACCACCGGGTGGATTCGGTCGCGTCGACGGACGAGGCGCTGACCGTGACGACCCGGGTGGCACCGGCCGCCCAGGACGTGGGGCTGCGCACGGCCTACCGCTGGACGTCCGACGGCACCCGCCTCCGCCTGACCGTCACGGTCGCCCCGGAGGGCGACTGGACGCAGCCGCTGCCCCGGCTCGGGGTCCGGCTCGGGCTGCCCGCCGCGGTCGGTACGACAGTGCGCTGGTTCGGCGGCGGCCCCGGTGAGGGCTACCCGGACACGGCCGCGGGCACCCGGATCGGCAGGTGGCAGCGGGACGTGGCGGATCTGCACACGCCGTACGTCCGCCCGCAGGAGAACGGCGCCCGCCCGGATGTGCGCCGGGCGGAGCTCGGCGGGCTGCTCATCGAGGGCGACCCGGTGTTCTCGCTGACGGTCCAGCGCTGGACCACGGAACAGCTGGACGCGGCCCGGCACCGCACCGACCTGGTCCCCGGGGACACGGTCTGGGTCCACCTCGACCACGCACTGCACGGCATCGGCTCCCAGTCCTGCGGGCCGGGCGTGCTTCCGGAGTACCGGCTCGAGGCCGGACCCGCCGAGTTCTCGTTCACGTTCTCTCTGGCTGATGGCGACGATAGGCACGGTGACGACGGGACTGCCGCTGGGTGAACGTCCCGTCCCGTGCCCCCGGCCCACCGAGGACCGTCCCTCGCCTCGCCCGTGTTCCGGGTACACCCGTGCCGAGTGGGAGGCCGTGACCGAAGGGCTCGTCGACTCGGCCTGGCGGTGGGCCAGGCTCTGTCCGGCGGGTCTTGGCACCTGCCACGGGCCTTTCTCCCCTGACCCGCCCCTTCCCGTAACTGGGGGCCTGCGGCCCCCAGACCCCCTCCTGGGGCTTCGCCCCAGACCCCGCCTGGGTGCTGCCGCCCCCCTGGACCCCCGCCCGGGTGCTATGCCCCTTGGACCCCACCCGGGTGCTGCGCTCCCTGAGCCCCTCCGGGGGCTTCGCCCCCAAACTCCAGGGTCCCGGGGCCAAGGGGCCGGGGGCCCGAGGTCCGGGCGGCCGTGGGTCGGGGGCTTGGGGACCCAGGGACCGCAGGGCGGGGTCCAGGGGGCGGGGGTCCAGGGGGCCCGGGGGCCCAGGGGGACCCCAAGGGACCGGGGGCCCGGGGTCGGGGGTCCAGGGGCGAAGCCCCTGGCTACGGGAAGGGGCGGGATAGGGGAAAGATCCGCCGGACTGGGGGGCCAGCGGTCCGGGGGCCGGAAGTCCCGGGGTCCAGGGGGCCCAGGGACTTCGCCCCTGGTTACGGGAACGGGCGGGGTAGGGGAAAGATCCGCTGGAGACGCCCGAGGGTGCGGACGTGCAGGTGGCGCCAGATGTCCGCGCTGGCGGGCGTTGCGCGCGCGAGGGGCACCTATCAGCGGCGCGCGAGGGCGTTCCGCCCGGGCCGGTGCCGCGTGGAGCGCGGGCGCGGGCGCGGGCGCGGGCGCGGGCGCGGGCGTGGGCGTTGGGCCGCGGGTGCGTGGCGGGTGCCGCGGGAGCGGTAGATGACGTAGGGGCGGGTCAGGTAGCCGAAGGGCGCGGTGAAGGCGTGGACGAGGCGGCTGAACGGCCAGAGGGCGAACAGGGCCATGCCGAGCACGGCGTGCACCTGGTAGGCGAGCGGGGCATGGGCCATGGCGGGCACATTCGGGTCGAGGGTGAACAGGGAGCGGAACCACACCGAGACGCCGAGCCGGTAGTCATAGGGGTCGGGGTCGGGCTTGAGGGTGGTGGCGGTGGCGGTGAGACCGGCCAGGAGTACGCAGATCAGGACCGGGTAGACGGCGGCGCGGTCACTGCGGCTTGTCGCGGCCCGTACGGCGGGCACGCGCAGCCGTCGGTAGAGCAGGATCCCTAGCCCGGTCAGGGTGGCCAGGCCCGCGGTGCCGCCGACGAACACGGCGCCCAGGTGGTACAGCCACTTGTGGATGTGCACGCTCTCCGTGAACGACTCGGGCACGAGCAGGCCGATGGCGTGGCCCGCGACCACGAAGAGGAGTCCGTAGTGGAACAGCGGGCCGCCGATGGCGAGCAGCCGGTGTTCGTGGAGTTGGCTCGAGCGGGTGGTGAAGCCGAACCGGTCGTAGCGGTAGCGCCAGGCGGTGCCGGTGACCAGGACGGCGAGGACCAGGTAGGGCAGGACGCCCCACAGGGCGATGTGCAGGTGATGCAGATGATGCTGGTGATGCAGGTGATTCACTGGGGTGTCTCCTCCGCGTGCGGGGCGTCGGCAGGGCCTGGTTGGGGGTACGGCAGCAGGCCGACGGCCTCGGCGGGTGGGCCGGTGCGGGCCAGGCGGAGGGCCGCCTCGCGAGTGGCCGGGCCGGGTCCTGGCAGGGTGCGGCAGACGGCCTCGACGACATCGGCGTACGGGCTGTGGTACGCGGCCAGGGCGAAGCGCAGCAGCTCAAGGGCGGGCCGGTGCTCGCTGAGCAGCCGCGTCCCGCGGTCCGGGGTGCGGGCGGCGAACTCCAGCATGAGGGGAAGGAAGTCGGGCAGCTCGTCGTCGGGCGGCTGCCAGCCGTGGTCGCGGTAGAGGGACTTCAGGTGGGCCAGTGCTGTGCCGCGCCTGCGGGTGTCCCCGTCGGTGTAGTACGTCAGGTACAGGCAGCGTCGGCGGCTGCGGTCGAAGGTGGCGACGTACCGGGTGGCAAGGGCGAGCGGGGCGGTGTCCCGGACCCGGGTGCAGAACCGCAGCAGGAGACCGATGTCGGGGCCGGGCAGCGGCTCAAGGACCGTGCGTACGGTGTGCAGCCGCTCGGGCCAGTTCTCGTCGGGGTAGCCGAGCAGCAGGGCGGCGGCCTGGTGGACGACGGGGCGGCTCACCGGGTGCCGCCGTCCGCGCGCGGGAAGAGGCCGTCGGGGCGCCCTTGGCCGTTCCAGTTCAGGAGGTTGACCCGGCCGCGCAGGGACGCTCCGGCATGCTCCGGATCCCGGTCGGCGGCGGGTGGGAGCGGGGCGTGGAAGGCGGCCGACTCCTCGGCGGCGTACATGCCGGGCCCGCCGTGGCCGTCCAGGCTGCATCCGGCGTCGAGGTCGTCGGCGGGTGTGGTGGCGGTGTAGCTGGTGGGGATGATGTATCGCTCGTCGTACTTGGCGAGGGCGAGCAGCCGGTACAGGGCCTCGATGCCGTCGGCGTCCATACCGACGGCGCGGGCGATGGCGGGGTCCTGCTCCTCGCCGAGGTTGATGCGGCGCATGTGGGAGCGCATCGCGGCCAGGCGGCACAGGGCCGCCTCCACCGGGGCCACGTCGCCCGCGGTGAAAAGCCCGGCGAGGTATTGCAGGGGGATGCGCAGGGAGTCGATGGCGGCGAAGAGCTTGGCCGGGTCCTCGCCGTCGTGGCCGGTGGCGGTCAGGGATTCCACGACCGGGGAGAGCGGCGGGACGTACCAGACCATGGGCATGGTGCGGTACTCGGGGTGCAGCGGCAACGCCACCTTGTAGGTGCTGATCAGGGCGTGCACCGGGGAGCGGCGGGCGGCGGTGATCCAGTCGTGCGGGATGCCCGACTCCTCGGCGGCGCGCACGACTTCCGGGTCGTTCGGGTCGAGGAAACAGTCGAGCTGGGCCTGGTAGAGGTCCTGTTCGTGCTCGGTGGCGGCGGCATCGCCGACCTTGTCGGCGTCGTAGAGGATGACGCCGAGGTAGCGGAGGCGGCCGACGCAGGTCTCGGAGCAGACGGTGGGCTGCCCGGCCTCGATGCGCGGGTAGCACAACGTGCACTTCTCGGCCTTGCCCGTCCGGTGGTTGAAGTAGACCTTCTTGTACGGGCAGCCGGTCACGCACATCCGCCAGCCGCGGCAGCGGTCCTGGTCGACGAGAACGATGCCGTCCTCGATCCGCTTGTACAGCGCTCCCGACGGGCATGCGGCCACGCAGGACGGGTTGAGGCAGTGCTCGCAGATCCGCGGCAGATAGAACATGAATGCCTGCTCGTACTCCAGGCGCACCCGCTCGCTCATCTGCTTCAACACCGGGTCTCCGGCGAGGTGTTCGGGGCCGCCGCCCAGGTCGTCGTCCCAGTTCGGGCCCCATGTGACCTGGGTGGGTCCGCCGTCGATCAGGGAGCGGGGCGCGGCCGTGGGCACGTCGTCACCGAGCGGCGCGGTGATCAGGTTCTCGTAGTCGTACGTCCAGGGCTCGTAGTAGTCGTCGAGCGCGGGCAGTTCGGGGTTGGCGAAAAGGCGGGCGAGGCGCCGGGCCCGGCCGCCGCTGCGTGGCACCAGGCGGCCGTGTTTCAGGCGCCAGCCGCCCTTCCACTTGTCCTGGTCCTCGTAGGTGCGGGGGTAGCCCTGGCCGGGGCGGGTCTCGACGTTGTTGAACCAGACGTATTCGGTGCCCGACCGGTTGGTCCAGGTCTGTTTGCAGGTGACCGAGCAGGTGTGGCAGCCGATGCACTTGTCGAGGTTCATCACCATCGCGACCTGTGCCATACAGCGGCCGATGGTGGACGTGGTCGCCTTGCCACGGGGCATGTCAGTACTCCACGTTTCTAATAGGACACGGCCTGCGTCCGGCGCCGGATGACGGTGACGGCGTCGCGCTGATTGCCGGTGGGGCCGTAGTAGTTGGGGGCGAAGGACAGCTGGGCGTGCCCGCCGATCAGATGGGTCGGCTTGATCAGGAGTCTGGTGAGGGCGTTGTGGACGCCACCGCGCCGCCCGGTGGCCTCGGACTTGGGGACGTTCACGAGGCGTTCCTGCACGTGGTACATGAACACCGTGCCGGGCGGCATCCGGTGCGAGACGATCGCACGGGCCACCACCACGCCGTTGGCGTTGTGCGCCTCGATCCAGTCGTTGTCCGCCACACCGATCGCGTCGGCGTCGGCCACGCCGACCCAGATGACCGGGCCGCCGCGGGCCAAGGTCTGCATCAGCAGGTTCTCCTGGTACTCGGAGTGGATCGACCACTTCGAGTGCGGCGTCAGATAGCGCACCGTCACCGACCGCCCGTCGTCGGTCGCGGCGGGCTGCTCGCCGAGCGCGGCCAGGTCCAACGGCGGCCGGTAGAGCGGCAGTTGTTCCCCGTACTCGGCGATCCACGGATGGTCGAGGTAGAAGTGCTGGCGTCCGGTGAGGGTGTGCCAGGGCTTGAAGTGCTCCGTGTTGATGGTGAACGGGGCATAGCGGCGGTCCGGACCCTCCTTGCCCGACCACTCGAAGCTCGCGCCGACCTGCGCCGGCCGCGCCTGCGTATCGGAGAACTCCACGCGCCGCTCGGCCACCGAGGCGCCAAGCTCCGCGAGCCCGGTGTCGACGCCGCAGCGTTCCGCGAGCCGCTCGAAGCCCTCGGCGGCCAGACGGCCGTTGGTGGTGCCCGACAGCGCGAGGATCGCCTCGCACAGCTTGACGTCCGTGTCGAGCAGCGGCCGCCCGCGCGCCGCCCCGCGGGCGCCCGTACCGCACCGTGCGGCGAGCCGACCGGATTCCGGACCGGGCCGGACGGTCACACCCTTGACCGTGATCCCCTGCTCCTCGACCAGCGGCCCAAGGGCGGCGATCTGCTCGCCGAGCGCGGTGTAGTCCCGCTCCACGACGGTGAGTTGGGGTCCGGTGGGCCCTTCCGGCGGGGCTTCGCCGGGTGTGTCGTGCTGTAGCGCCGTGGCCACCAGGTCGTACGCCACATCCAGGTGCCCCTCGGCCAGCCTGCTGACCTCGGCGGCGAGCCCGTGGAAGATCTCGAAGTCGGTGCGGGCCTGCCACGGCGGGCTGATCGCGGGCGAGAACGCGTGCACATAGGGGTGCATGTCCGTGCTGGACAGGTCGTGCTTCTCATACCAGGTCGCCGCGGGCAGCACCAGATCGGCGAACAAGGTGGTGGACGTCATGCGGAAGTCCAGCGCGAGGAGCAGGTCGAGCTTGCCGCGCGGCGCCCGCTCCCGCCAGGTCACCTCGCGCGGCCCAGGGCCTGTCCGGCGGATCTTGCCTGTGCCGCGGGGGTCTGGCACGCACATCTGCTGCGTTGTCGTCAGTTGCCGACGCTCCGCGTCGCCGCCTTCCTCCGCCTTGCAGCTGCACGCACCAGACCCCCGCTCACCCGCACCGCATGGTGACCGCCCGACGGAGCCGGCCTGACCCGCCGGACAGGCCCTGGCCTCCACGGGTACCTCGTCGGCGCTCGCGTTGTCGGACGCGCCGAGCAGATGGCGTAGGAAGAACTCGTTGCCCTTGGCCGAGGAGCCGATCAGATTGGCCCGCCACACCGTGAGCACCCGGGGCCAGTTGGCCGGATCGTCGGGGTCCTCGCAGGCGTAGGAGAGCCGTCCCGCTTCGCGTTCGCCGGTCACCCAGGTGCCCGGGTCCGCGCCCGCCTCCCGGATGCGCCGCCCCAGATCCAGCGGATTGGCCGTGAAGGTGGGAGCCGACGGCATCCACCCCTGCCGTGTGGCGCGGGCGACCAGGTCCGCGGTGTGCAGGCCCGCCAGAGTGCCGGGTGCGGTGGGTGCCGCCAGGGTGTCCGCGCTGAACTTCTCGTAGCGCCACTGGTCGGTGTGGAGATACCAGTACGGCGTGCCCGCCATCTGCCGCGAAGGGCGCACCCAGTCGGACGCCGTCGCCAACTGCTGCCAGCCCGCGTACGGACGTACCTTCTCCTGTCCTACGTAGTGCGCCCAGCCGCCGCCGTTGACGCCCTGGCAGCCGGTGAGCAGCAGCAGCGACAGGAACGAGCGGTAGATGGTGTCGGAGTGGAACCAGTGGTTGGTGCCCGCGCCCATCACGATCATGCAGCGGCCCCGGGTCTGCTCGGCGGTGCGCGCGAACTCCCGCGCCGCGCGCACCACCGCGCCCGCGGGCACCGAGGTGATCGCCTCCTGCCAGGCCGGGGTGCACGGCGTGGCCGCGTCCTCGTACGAGGAGGGCCAGGAGCCGCCGAGGCCGTCGCGCCGCACGCCGTACTGGGCGAGCATCAGGTCGAAGACGGTGGTCACCAGGCGCCCGCCGATGCGCAGCGCCGGGACCGCACGCCGGATCGTGGCGCCTTCCTGGTCGCATTCCTCGCCACATTCCCCGTCGGATGCCTCGTCGGATGCCTCGTCGAAGCGGGGCAGGAGCACCGTTGCCGTGGTCGTGCCGGGGCGTCCGTGCAGTGTCAGGAGGGGGTCGAGGTCGCCGAGGTCCAGGTTCCAGCGTCCCTCACCGGTCTTGCCCCAGCGGTCCCCCAACGTGCCGTTCGGCACCGCCGGTCGACCGGACGCCCGGTCGTAGAGGACCGGCATCCAGCGCCGCGCCTCGGCCGCCTCGGGGTTCTTGGCCAGGTCCAGGTCCAAGTCCAGGTCCGGGTCCCGGGCGGTCACGAACGCACCCGGCCGGTACGCACCCGCCTCGCCCGTGTCGGTGGCATGCTCGTCCAGGCCGACGAGGAACGGAAGATCCGTGAACTGCTTGACGTAGTCGGTGAAGTACGGCACCTGCCGCTCGACGAAGCACTCGCGCAGGATCACATGACCCATCGCCATGGCAAGGGCACCGTCGGTGCCCGGATGCGGATGCAGCCACTCGTCGGCGAACTTGGTGGCGTCCGCGTAGTCGGGCGAGACCACGACCACCTTCTGGCCGCGGTACCGCGCCTCGGCCATCCAGTGCGCGTCCGGGGTCCGCGTGACGGGAACGTTGGAGCCCCACAGCATCAGATACGCGGCGTCCCACCAGTCACCCGATTCCGGTACGTCGGTCTGGTCACCGAAGACCTGCGGCGAGGCGATCGGCAGATCCGCGTACCAGTCGTAGAACGACAGCATCGGCGCGCCGATCAGCGCGTGGAAGCGGGCGCCGACCGCGTGCGAGGCCATCGACATCGCCGGGATCGGCGAGAACCCGGCGATCCGGTCCGGCCCGTGTTCCTTCAGGGTGTGCACATGGGCGGCGGCCGCGATCTCCAGGGCCTCGTCCCAACTGATGCGGACCAGGCCGCCCTTGCCGCGGGCGGCCTGGTAGCGGCGGCGCTGGTCCGGATCGCCGGTGACCTCCGCCCAGGCCGCCACCGGATCGCCGCCGTGGCGACGCTTTGCGTCCCGGAACATGTCCACCAGGACACCGCGCGCATGCGGGTAGCGGATCCGCGTCGGCGCGTAGGTGTACCAGGAGAAGGAGGCTCCGCGCGGGCAGCCGCGTGGCTCGTAGTCCGGCCGGTCGGGTCCGGTGGACGGATAGTCGGTCGCCTGCGTCTCCCAGGTGATCAGACCGTCCTTGACGTACACCTGCCAGGAGCAGGAACCGGTGCAGTTCACCCCGTGCGTGGAGCGCACCACCTTGTCGTGCGCCCAACGCTCCCGATACGGCTGGTCGTTGACCTCCTGATCGGTGCGGAACACCGCCCGCCCTTCGGGCGTCGTCGGCGCCCGCCGCAACAACTGTCCGGCCGCGAGCAGCTGTTCGCCCGCCTCTGCCGCGATCCGCTCCGCCTTCGCCCTGCCACGTCCCACGCCACGGACTCCCCTCGGGGACCGGCCCGCCGGAATGGTCAACTCCGGCAGACGCCTCTCGACGAACGAGGGCCACACTGCACCCGTCCGGGCCTTGGCGTAGATCTCTTTTTGGCCAGTTGGCTGTACCTAGAACTTATTTTTCTTACGCTTTGCAACGGTCGTGGCAGTCGTTTGCAGTCGCTGCGGCGGAACCGCGGTGGGTCGGAACCGCGGTGGGCGGGCGCGGGCCTAGGCTCCGGTCGTCCCGTCGATGCCCTCCCGGAGGAAGTCCGCATGGCCGTTGTGGCGGGCGTACTCCAGGAGGACGTGCACCATCACCATCCGCAGCGACACCTGCTCGCCCCAGCGCGGCTGGTGGCCGGTCGCGTCCAGGGACGCGGCCGCCTTCTCGATCCGGCGGGACCGCGCCACCTCGGCCTCCCAAGCGGTGAACGCCTCGGCCCTGGTGGACGCGTCCGCGTCGTACGCCGCCTGGAAGTCGATCTCGTCGGACCAGACGAGGGGCGCGTCGTGGTCCTCGAACACCCGGTGGAACCAGGCGCGTTCCACCTCGGCCAGGTGCCGCACCAGGCCGAGCAGCGTCAGCGTGGACGGCGGCATGGACCGCTGCCGCAGCTCGTCGTCGGTCAGGCCCGCGCACTTGCTGGCCAGGGTCGCGCGGTGGAACTCGAGAAAGCCGCGCAGCGTGTCCCGTTCGCTGCCGAGCTTCGGCGGTTCCGGGCGCTCGTCGGCATCCGTGTCGCTCATGGTCACGACTTTACGGCCCCCGACAGGAGGTCGAGGCTCCGGTCGAGGGCGTAGTGGCGGGGCTGACCCGGCCCCGGCCCCGGCCCGGTCCGCCCCGGTCCGCATGAGCCTGACGGACCGGGGCCCGTGCCTGTGCGTCAGGCGGGCGGGGGTGCCGTCGGCCAGGTGATCCAGGAGTCCGGGATGTCATCGTCCAGGCGGCGTACGTCGCCGGGCCCCAGGACGTCCCCGTCGGCCAGGGCCGTGGCTGCGAGGCGGGCCACGGCGATGGCGCCCCGCGGGCTGAAGTGGGTGTTGTCCTGCTCCTCTTCCGGAAGGCCCGGTGCCCAATTGAAGTAGGACTTGGTCTCCTCCGGGCCGAGTTTCTGCCACAGCGCCAGGGACTGTTCGTTGAGGTCGAGCAGCGGCACGTCCTGTTCGGCGGCCAGGGCGCGCATCGCCGCGGGGTACTCGCCGAGGGTGGGCAGTGCCGTGCCTCCGGCATCGAAGCGGCGGCGTTCCACCGAGGTGAGCAGGACCGGGTGGGCCCCTGCCGCGCGTGCCGCGTCGGCGTAGCGGCGTAGGTAGTCCTGGTAGGTCGTCCAGGGTTCGGTGTAGCGGGCCGGGTCCTCGGTCTTCTGGTCGTTGTGGCCGAACTGGATGAGGAGCAGGTCGCCGGGGCGCAGCACGGTCTGGATCGCGGCCAAGCGGCCCTCGTCCGCGAAGCTCTTCGAACTGCGGCCGTTGACGGCGTGGTTGGCGACCGGGAGGCCGTCGCGCAGGAAGAACGGCAGGGCCATGCCCCAGCCGGTTTCGGGCGCGGCGTCGGCGTACTTCTGGGCGGCGGTGGAGTCACCGGCCAGGTAGAGCGTCGGCATGGTCGGGGCCCTTTCGGGTTCGGCATGGGCGAGGGGTGCCGCCGCGCCTGCGAGGGGTATTCCCGCGAGCGCGGCGAGCAGCACCCGGCGTCTGGGAGGCGGGGTCACGGCTTGCGCTGCTCCCATTCGGCCTGCGCCTTGTTCAGCTGCTCGGCGAGGCTGTCCAGGAACGCCTGGGCGGAGGTGCGGCCGAGGAGGACCTTCTGGAAGGCGGGCTCGTTCTCGGACTTGGAGATGGTGTTCCAGTCCGGCAGGTAGTACGGGAGCTGCACGATCTTGGTCTTCGGGTCGTTGAGTGCCTTGGTCGCGAGCCGGGTGGGCTCGGACTCGGACACCCAGGCGTCCTCGGCGGCCATGGTGTTGGCGGGGATGGCGCCGGCCGACTCGTTCCACTTGCTGTTGGCCTCGTGGGACGCGGCGAACTCGATGAACTTCCAGGCGGCCTTCTTGTTGTCGCTGGCCTTGAACAGGCCGAGTCCGTCGACCGGGTTGGAGACCTGGACGCGCGTGCCGTCGTCCAGGGTGGGGTTCGGCAGGCCGCGGAACTTCTTCTCGCCGAGGGCCTTCACGTGGTCCTGGTAGGAGCCGAGGTTGTGGTTGAGCATGCCGATGCGGCCGCTGTCCCACTGGGCGACCATTTTGGTGAAGTCGTTGTTGAGGTCGGCCTCGGGGGTGGTCTTGCGGTAGAGGGCGACGTATTTCTTCAGGGCGGCGACGTTGTCGGGGTGGTTGACGGTCGTCTTGTTGTCGGTGCTCCAGAACTCCGTGATGCCGGACTGGCCGTACATGGCGTCGAGGGCCTGGGCGATGGATCCGGCGCCGCCGCGAATGGTGTAGCCGAAGCTGTTCCTGTCCTTGTCGGTGAGCTTGTCGGCGGCCTTGTAGAACTGGCTCCAAGTGGTGGGGGCGTCGAGCCCCGCTGCCTCGAACAGGTCGGTGCGGTAGTAGAGGACGCCGTTGTTGGCCGAGGTCGGGATGGTGTAGAGCTCCTTGCCGCCCGCGGCGGCGCGCGCGTTCTCCAGCATGACCTCGTTCAGGTCGCCGCCGATGCCGCTCATGGCGAGGCGCCGGTCGAGCGGTTCGAGCGCGCCCTGGGCGGCGATGGCCGCGGTCATGGCGGCGCCGACACCGCCGACGTCGGGCAGCCCGCCGCCCTGAATGGCGGTGTCGTACTTGGACTGGACCTCGGTGGCCGCGACGCCGACGTACTTGACCTTGATGTCCGGGTACTTCTTCTCGAAGTCCCGGATGATCTCCTTCCAGATGTCGGTACGGACACCGCCGTTGTTGTCCCAGAAGGTGATCTCGCCCTTGCCGCTGCCCTCGCCGCCCTTGCTCGTGGCGGCACCGCTGCCGTCGTCGCCACAGGCGGTGGCGGTGAGCGCGAGGACGGTGCCGAGGGCGAGGGCGGCGGTGCCGCGCCTTCTTCTGTAGGTGCGGTGGTTCGCGTGCGTCATGGTCGGCTCTTCTCTTGTAGAGGTGCTGTGCCTGGGCGTGCCTTCTCTTGTGGTGCCGGTTCTGCTCGTACGGGCGTGCTGGTGAGTCGGAAGTGCGTGAACGTGGCGGTGCCGGGGTCACGGCTGCCCTCGGGTGCGGCGGCGAACAGGCCGAGGAGTGCGCCCACCCAGCGCCACGGCGTGGCGGTGAACACGGGCCCCGACTCGCACCAGCCGCCGCCCACATCGGCCAGGAACCGGCAGCGCGCCCCGGCACCGATGGCGACCCGGAGCCGTGCCCGTCCCCCGGGCGCCGGACGCGGCGGCGCGGCGTCCCGTTCCGCCTCGGAGGAGGCGTCCGCGAACCGGTGCACGAGCCGGGCCGCGCCGTCCGTGCCCCGCTCCAGGCCGATCCAGGAGAACGCGTCGCCGAGCACCGCGAGACCCGCCTTCGCCCCGGGCTCCGTACTGTCGAGCCGGAGTTCGACCTCGGCCGTGACGGCCAGGGCGGGCAGCCGCTGGGTGAGCACGTGCGGGAGAAGGCGCAGGTCGTGCGCGTACGGGGTGCGCAGGCAGGCGAGCCGAAGCCCGTCGCCGCCGTGCCGCACGGAGCGGCCGGGCGCCGGGTTGGCGGTCCACTGCCACTGCGGCCCGTGCCGCCCGCCGGGGAAGTCGTCGTCGGTGGCCGGGGCGGACGGCGGCTGCACGGGCAGGCGGGGCTTGGTGTGGACGCTGACCGGGGTGCCGTCGGCGCCGATGACCGGCCAGCCGTCCGCGCCCCAGCGCAGCGGCTGGAGGTGCACCACCCGTCCATAGGCGCCGCGTTCCTGGAAGTGCAGGAACCAGTCCTCGCCGTGCGGGGTGCGCACCCAGCCGCCCTGGTGGGGGCCGTTGACGTCGGTGTCGCCCTGGTCGAGGACGATGCGTTCCTCGTACGGCCCGAAGAACCCGCGCGACCGCAGCGCGCCCTGCCAGCCGGTGGCCACGCCCCCGGCCGGGGCGAGGATCCAGAACCAGCCGTCGTGCCGGTACAGCTTGGGCCCCTCCAGGGTGAACCAGCCGGGGATGCGGTCGCCGTCGACGATCGTCGCGCCGTCGTCGAGCAGGCCGGTGCCGTCGGGACGCATGCGGTGCCCGGTGAGGCGGTTCTTGATCCCGGCGCGGGACTTCGCCCAGGCGTGCACGAGGTACGCCTCGCCGGTGTCCTCGTCCCACAGCGGGCAGGGGTCGATCAGGCCGCGGCCCGGCTTGACCAGGTGGGGGCGGCTCCACGGGCCGCGTACGGACTCGGCGTTGACCTGGAAGATGCCGTGGTCGGGGTCGCCCCAGAAGATCCAGAAGCGGCCGTCGTGGTACCGGATCGCGGGCGCCCACACGCCGCAGTCGTGCCGGGGCGTGGCGAACTCGGCGGCGGGTTCGAGGCGTTCGAGTGCGTGCCCGATCAGGGTCCAGTTGACCAGGTCACGGGAGTGCAGGAGCGGCAGGCCCGGGGCGCGGCCGAAACTGGAGGCGGTCAGGTAGTAGTCGTCGCCGACGCGGACCACGTCGGGGTCGGACCAGTCGGCGGCGAGGACCGGGTTGCGGTAGGTGCCGTCGCCGAGGTCGGCGGTGAAGGGCGCACGCGGCGTGGCCGGGGTCATGCGGTCACCGCCTTGCGCACCAGGGCGGCCGCCGTGTCGCGGTCGAGGTGGCCGTCCGCGACGACGGTCACGATGCGGCGTACGACGGTGCCGCCCGGCGGCACGGCCAGGCGCTCGGCGTGCGCGAGCGAGGAGCCGACGCCCGGGTACTCGGCGGCGCGCACGAACCACGGGTCGCGGCGGGTCTCCTCGGTGGCACCGGCGAAGACAAGGGTCCAGGGCTGCCAGGCGGGGCTGGTCCCGGACAAGGCCAGCCAGTCGGCGCGGCTCTCGTGCGCCGACTCCTCGCCGTCCGTGTCGGCGGTGAACACCTGCGGAGCGCGGGCCTCCTTGGGGGCGCGCCAGAAGAACCCGCCGTAGGCGGCGCCGGGGCGGCCGTTGGTGGCCGGGCTGCCGAGGGTCAGCGGCTCCCGCGTGGGGTTGGTGAGGCTGAAGGTGAAGTCGAGGGCCCAAGCGGTGTCGGTGAGTTCGGTGACCGCGACGGTGCGCCGCTCCCGCAGCAGCTCGGGACCACAGGAACCTCCGTGAGCACCGGCGGTCCCCGCGGTCCAGCTCAGGTCCGCCACGAACCCGTCCGGGTCGCGGAGTTTGAAGCCCTGGTGGTGCTGGATCCCGTGGTTGTCGAGGGCGACGGGACCGGTGCCGCGTACGAAGGTGTTGCCGCCCCAGAAGTTATGCCCGCGCACATCGGCGACGGCGACGCCCACGCCGAGGTGGTGCGGGTGGTCGGCGGGCCGTTCCTCGGTGACGGTGGTGCCGCCGAGGGTGCGTACGGGGTGCAGATAGGGGCGCGGGGACAGGGTGGGGGCGACGTCGGGCCGGTAGGAGTAGAGCCCGACGGTGCGGCCCGAACAGCGCAGCAGCAGAGTGGAGTTCATGGGTGACTCTCCTCGGTGTCGGGCGCCCAGGGGGCGCCTAGGGCCTGTCGTCAAACTCCCGTCGTCGCCCGGAGGGCGGCCCCGCCGGGGGCACTTCCCGCTCGAGCGAAGCCGAGAGTGGGGGAGTCTGGTGCGGCGATCGCAAGGTCGAAGGGTCGCCCCGATACCGGATGTATCGGGGCGAGCCCGACAACGCAGCGAGCGTGCGTGCCAGGCGTCGCGGGGCAGGCGGGAGTTCGGCGACAGGCCCTAGCTCGGAGTAGCGGCTCAGGGTGTGCGCGCTCGCCGCGACCAGCGCGTCCACGCCGTGCACGACGCGCCGGGGCGCGCTGCCTGAGGCCTCGCCGGGTGCGGTGTGCCATGCGGACGGCGGCAGCGGCGCGGGGTCGGGGGCACGCCGTACCGCCTCGACGACCCGCATGAACGCGCCGGTCGCCGCGGGCGGCACCAGGAGCGGTACGCCCTTGGTGACGTGCTCGACGAGGTTCTCCAGGAGATCGGTGCGGCCGAACGCGAGCTCTTCGGGGGCGTGGCCGGTGCGCTCGAGGAGCATCCGGTCGTCCTTGTACCAGAGGGTGATCCGGCCGTGGCTGCCGTGCACCACGACGTACGGTGCGCCGGGTTGCTCGGCGCAGAGCGTCGCGGCGACGGTGACGCGGGCGCCGTCCGGGGTGGTGACGCGGACGCAGGAGGTGTCGTCGGCCTCGATGGCGTTGGCGCGGAACAGCTCCAGCTCCACGTGCGCCACGTCCTCGTCGGCGGTGGCGCCCTGGACCGCGAGGGCGGTGGCGACGGCGTGGGCCAGCGGGTTGGTGAGCACCCCGTCGACGACGTCGGCGCCGTCGAGCCTGCGCCGCCCGGCCCACGCGGCCCGCCGGTAGTACGCCTCGTCGCGGGCCCAGGCCCCGGCCGCGCCGACCCCGCGCGGCTCCCCGATGGCGCCGTTCGCGATCAGGGAGCGGATCGCGGGTACGGCGTGCGAGCCGAGCGACTGGAACCCGATCTGGCAGGCCACGCCCGCCTGTTGGGCCGCGTCGGCGATCCGCCGGAAGTCGGCGAAGGACGGTGCGGGCGGCTTCTCCAGGAGGAGGTGCGCGCCGTGCCGGGCGGCGGTGAGGGCGAGTTCGGCGTGGGTGGGGATGGGGGTGCAGATGACGGCGATCCGCGCGCCGGTGGCGGCGAGCAGCCCGGCGAAGTCGGCGGACTGGGCCGGTGGCTGGTCGCCGGGGCCGTCGAGCTCAGCGGCCGATAGTGGCGTCAGCTCGCACACCCCCGCGAGCCGGACGAGCCCGCGACGCTCCAGGCGGCGGATGTTCCCCAGATGCCACCGGCCGTGCCCCCGGGCACCGGCGAGCAGAACGGGCACGGCGGTCATGGAAGTTGAGATGTGGCTCATCCCTTCACCGCCCCGGCGCTGAACCCGGTGATCAGCCACTTCTGGATGAACGCGAACACGACGACGACCGGCACGGCCGCGATGACCCCGCCCGCGGCGAGCGCGCCCAGGTCCACGCTGTCGGCGCCGAGCAGGGTGTTGAGCCCGACGGGAATGGTCTGTTTCTCCTGGTCGCTGAGGAACATCAGGGCGAACAGGAAGTGGTTCCAGCTGTGCACGAAGGCGAAGGAGCCCACCGCGATCAGGCCGGGCCGAAGGAGCGGCAGGACGACGGCGCGGAATCCGGTCAGCCTGGAGCAGCCGTCCACCCAGGCCGCCTCCTCCAGGGACGGCGGGACGTTCCGGATAAAGCCGCTGATCAGGATGATCGACAGGGGCAGTTGGAAAACGGTCTCGGCGATGATCACGGATCCCAGGGAGTTGATCATCCGTAGCCCCGCGAAGATCTCGAAGAGCGGCACGAGCAGCAGCGCCCCCGGCACGAACTGCGAGCACAGCAGCGCCAGCACGAAGCCCTTCTTCAGGCGGAAGTCGAAACGCGCGAGCGCATAGCCACCGGCCACCGCCACCACCGTGGTCATGACGAGGGTGGCGACCCCGATCAGGGCACTGTTCTGGAAGTACGTGGCGAAGCTGCGCTCGGTCCACACCTTCTCGAAGTGCTCGAACGTGATCGGCCAGGGCACCAGGGAGGTCGAGCCGGTGGGCCGAAGCGAGAAGAGCAGGATCCAGTAGAAGGGGACGAGCGTGAACAACAGATAGAGCGACAGAGGTACATAAATCTGCCAGCGCTTCACTTGCTCTCACCCCCGAACTTGCTCAGGCGCAGATAGAGCACCGAGAAGAACAGCAGGACGACGAAGGCCACGGTCGTCAGGGCGGAGGCGTAGCCGAACTCGTGCGCGTCGACGCTGGTGTTGGCGACGTACAGCGGCAGTGTGGTGGTCTCGCCCGCGGGGCCGCCGCCGGTCAGGGTGTAGAGGAGGTCGACGTTGTTGAACTCCCACACGGCGCGCAGCAGCGTGGACAGGATGATGGCGTCCTTCAGGTGCGGCAGGGTGATGTGGAAGAACTGGCGCAGCCGCCCGGCGCCGTCCATCTCGGCCGCCTCGTACAGGTCCTTGGAGACGGACTGGAGGTCGGCGAGCAGCAGGATCGCGAAGAAGGGCACGCCGCGCCAGAGTTCGGCCACGACCGCGGCCGGGAAGACGGTGCCGGTGTCCGAAAGCCAGGAGGTGCCGTAGTCGGCGAGGCCCGCGTCGGCCAGGTAACGGGTCAGGCCGGTCTGCGAGTTGTAGAGCAGCACCCAGATCGCCGAGGTGAGCACGCCGGAGACGGCCCAGGGCGAGAAGACCATGGCCCGGGACAGGGCGCGGCCGATGAAGGTCTGGTTGACGATCAGGGCCAGGGCGAGCCCGAAGAGGAGCTGTAGGCCCACCTCGACGACGACCCATTTCAGGCTGAAGGTCAGGCTGCTCCAGAACAGCGGGTCCTCGGTGAAGATCGCGGTGAAGTTGTCCAGGCCGGCGAAGCCGTCGCGCCAGGGCTTGGTGGGGTTGTAGTGCCGCAGGCTGTAGGCGAAGACGCTCAGCACCGGGTAGGCGATGAAGCCGAGCATCAGCAGTGCGGCGGGCGCGATCAGCAGATACGGCAGCCGTCTTCTGGCGGCTGCGGTTGGTGCCATGACGCTTTCTCCGTTCTGGTGGTACGGCGTGCAAGCGCTTCCCGAATGACGTTCGAGATCTCGAGCAAATAAAAGGGGCGGTGGTCAGCCCGCGTACGGGTCCGGCACCTTTTCCGTACCGGTGAGGAAGTCGAAGTCACAGCCGGTGTCGGCCTGTGTGATGTGCTCGGCGTAGAGCGCGCCGTAGCCGCGCGGATACCGCTTCGGCGGCGGTGCCCAGGCGGCCCGTCGTCGCGCCAACTCCGCTTCGGATACGTCGAGTTGGAGCCGCCGCGCCGGTACGTCGAGGGTGATCGGGTCGCCGGTGCGGACCAGGGCGAGCGGGCCGCCGATGTGCGACTCGGGTGCGATGTGCAGCACGCAGGTGCCGTAACTCGTGCCGCTCATCCGGGCGTCGGAGATCCGCACCATGTCCCGTACGCCTTGGGCGAGCAGGTGCTCCGGCAGCGGCAGCATGCCGTACTCGGGCATGCCGGGGCCGCCGAGGGGGCCCGCGCCCCGGAGCACCAGGACGTGGTCGGCGGTGATGCCCAGGGACGGGTCGTTGATGGTGGCCTGCATGGTGCGGTAGTCGTCGAAGACGACGGCGGGCCCGGTGTGCTGGAGCAGCCGCGGCTCGGCGGTGATGTGCTTGATGACGGCGCCGTCCGGGCACAGGTTGCCGCGCAGGACGGCGACTCCACCCTCGGCCGCGACGGGGTTCTCTCGGGTGCGGATCACGTCGTCGTTGTGCACGCGGGCGCCGTCGAGCTGCTCGCGCAGGGTGTCGTACGCGACCGTGGGCCGGTCCAGATGGAGCAGGTCGGGGATGCGGGAGAGGAGGCCGGGCAGGCCGCCCGCGAAGTGGAAGTCCTCCATCAGATACGTCTCGCCGCCCGGGCGGACATTGGCCAGGACCGGCACGGTGCGGGCGGTCCGGTCGAAGTCGTCGAGGGTGAGCTGGACCCCGGCGCGCCCGGCCATCGCGATGAGGTGGATGACGGCGTTGGTGGAGCCGCCGAGCCCGAGGACGCAGGTCACCGCGTCCGCGAAGGCCTCGCGGGTGAGCAGCTGGGACAACATCCGGTCCCGGCGGACGAGTTCGACGATCCGCAGGCCGCTCGCGGCGGCCATCCGCTCGTGTTCGGAGGCGACCGCGGGGACGGAGGAGGCGCCGGGCAGCGTGACGCCGAGGGCCTCGGCGGCGGCGGTGAGCGTGGACGCGGTGCCCATGGTCATGCAGTGGCCCGGGGAGCGGGCCAACCCGGCCTCCAGTTCGGCCAGTTCACAGTCACCGAGGAGTCCGGCCCGCCGGTCGTCCCAGTACTTCCACATATCGGTGCCGGAGCCGAGCGTCTCGCCGCGCCAGTGGCCGGGGAGCATCGGCCCGGCCGGTACGAAGAGGGTGGGCAGGTCGACCGAGGCGGCGCCCATGAGCAGCGCGGGCGTGGTCTTGTCGCAGCCGCCGAGCAGCACGGCGCCGTCGACCGGATAGGAGCGGAGCAGTTCCTCGGTCTCCATGGCGAGGAGGTTGCGGTAGAGCATGGGGGTCGGCTTCTGGAAGGTCTCGCTGAGCGTGGCGACCGGGAATTCGAGCGGGAAGCCACCGGCCTGCCACACCCCGCGCTTCACCGCTTGGGCCCGGTCCCGCAGATGGATGTGGCAGGGGTTGATGTCCGACCAGGTGTTGAGGATCGCGATCACCGGCTTGCCCAGGTGCTCCTCGGGCAGATAGCCGAGCTGCCGGGTGCGGGCACGGTGGCTGAAGGAGCGCAAGTCCGACGAGATGCCGCTGCCGTACCACTGGTGGCTGCGCAACTCGCGTACCGGATCGGTCATATCCCCCACCCCGCCACGATCTTGGCGACCTCGGCGCGCTCTTCGGCGCCCACGAGTCGGCTGGGCGGGCGGACATCGCGGCGGCACAGGCCGAGGTGGGCCAGGGCCTCCTTGACGACGGACACGTTGTTCGCGGAGGCGTCGGCGGCGCGCAGCTCCTCGAAGCGGCGGATCTGCTCCCACACGCGCATCCCGGCCGGGTAGTCACCGGAGCGCAGCGCTTCGAGCATGGCCAGGGAGAGCTTGGGCGCGACGTTCACGAGCCCGGAGGTGAAGCCGGTGGCTCCGGACGAGAAGTACGAGGGCGCGTACGGCTCGGCGAGCCCGGCCACCCACACGAACCGCTCCAGGCCAGCGTCCCGCGCGAAGCCCGCGAACCGGGCGGCGTCCGGCACCGCGTACTTCACGCCCACCACGTTCGGGCAGCGCTCGCCGAGCTCCGCGAGTTCGGCCCCGGCCAGGCGCGGGGTGCGCAGATAGGGCACGATGCCGAGCTCGGGCACGGCCTCCGCGATGGCGCGGTGGTAGTCGACCCAGCCGCCCGCGGACACATACGGGTGTGCGGGCTGGTGCACCATCACCATCCGCGCCCCGGCGTCCCGGGCGTGCCGGGCCTCGGCCACGGCGGTCGGCACGTCGTGCCCGACCCCGACGACGACCGCGGCCCGCCCGGCCGCCTCGGCGAGCGTCGCCTCGGTGAGGGTGCGCCGCTCGGCGGGGGTGAGGGCGTAGAACTCGCCGGTGTTGCCGTTCGGCGTGAGGGTGCGCACGCCGGAGTCGAGGAGGCGGCTCAGCAGGGCGCGATGGGCGGGCAGGTCGAGGGCGCCGTCCTCGGTGAACGGGGTCACGGGGATGGCGACGACCTCGGCGAGCGCGGCCGCGCAGTCCGCGTAGGCGGCCGGAATCATGCGTCAACTCCTCTGCTGTCAGGGCCGATTGCTTCAGGTGCTTCGGGGAAGGCGCGGGCCACGAAGGACGCGATGTGGGCGTGCACGGCCGCCGCGGCGCGGTCCGCGTCACCGTCGGCGGCGAGCCGGAGGATCTCCTCGTGCTCGGCGGCCTCGCGGACCCAGGACGGGTCGGCGGCCCAGGCCACGGTGGACACGAGGGCGGCCTGGTCGCGGACCTCGTCCAGCATCCGGGCGAGTAACGGGTTGCCGCACGGCAGATAGAGCGCCCGGTGGAAGTCCCGGTTGGCGAGGGACCGTTCGGCCGGGTCGTCGGCGGCGTCCGCGCGGGCGAGGGCCTCGCGTGCGGTGGCGATGGGGGCGGTGGCGATGGCGGCGGTGGCGGTGGCATCCGTTCGGGCGGCGCGGCGCACGGTACGGCGTACTGCCTCGGGTTCGAGGAGCAGCCGCACGTCGTAGACCTCGCGGGCCATGGTGGCGTCGACGGTGCGCACGGTGGCGCCCTTGTACTCGCTCATCGCGACCAGGCCGGTGCCCGCGAGCGTCTTCAGGGCCTCGCGGACCGGGGTCTTCGACACCCCGAACTGCGCGGCGAGTTCGGCCTCGACGAGCGCCTGACCGGGGCTCAACCGGCCGGTCAGGATGCGGTGTTTGATCGCGTCCTGGACGTACTGCGTCCGGGAGGGGATCGACGGAGGTGGTGCGAAGGACATGGAGTGGCCCTCGGTTCGGTGCGACGGCACGGCTCTGCGGCTGTGCGGCTGTGCTCACGGTGCGTATCGCGTCTGATATATGACGTACGAGGTACGACGCGATGAAGCTAGGCCCGCCTCCGGGGTTCGTCAACGGTTCGGACAGAACTCGCTGCGGCTTTTCGGTCAACCGTCCTGTGCGCTGAAGTCGCCGGTCACCCGGGCGAGTTGGCCGTTCTGCTGCCGCCCCGTGATGGTGTACCGATCGCCCGTCGCATCCCGCCCGCCCCGCGCATGGTCGTACTGGGCCGCGAACTCATGGCGCCCCTCGGGCACCGTACGGCCGGGCTTGAGCTCCCAGCGGTGCAGCAGGTAGCCGTCGCGCTCGGTGACGGTGTGGGTGAAGTCGGCCTCGGGCAGGGTGCGCCACGTGCCGGTCGAGGAGACGCCGGGGGTGAGCCGGACCAACAGGTCGACGGTGAGCTGGTCGAGGGGGCGCGTCGTCTCGAGGGTGAGGTTGTTCTGCGCCCAGAAGTCGTTGCTGTGCGGGTCGACGGCGCCGCGGCTGCGCAGCGGCCCGTCCGCCCGGCCTTTCCGGTCCGCGCCGCCGCGCGGGGCGGGGTCCGGGGTGTGCGACACCTTGGGCGGGTTCGAAGCGGTGGCGAGTGGGGAAGCCGCCGTGGCGGTGCCGCCCGCGGGATCGTTGTCGGGCAGGACCGAGGTCACGGCGTAAGCCCCCGCGACCAAGGCGCCGGAGACGGCGGCGGTGACGGCCGCGATCCGCGGCCAGGAGGCCCGTCGCGCGGGCGGCCGTACGCCCAGGGGCATGTCGGACGGTGCCATGCCGCGCTCGACCCGGGCGAGGATGCGCTCCCGGTCGGGCTGGTGCGCCTGGGCCGCTTCGCGCAGCCGCTTGTGCAGCTCTTCCATCAGCGCCTGCCTCCGACGAGTGCCGACGCGGCCACGGGGGCCGTGCCGAGGAGCCGCGCCAACTGCGCCATTCCCTTGGACGTCTGGCTCTTCACCGTACCGACCGATATCGCGAGGGTCTGCGCGGTGTCCCGTTCCGACAGGTCGAACGCGTGCCGAAGCACCACACAGGCGCGCTTGCGGAACGGCAGGGAGCGCAGCGCTTCCTGGACGTCGACGACGGCCGGTATGTCGGGGCCTTCGGTCTGCTCGGCGTACCGGGACCAGAAGAGCGCGACCCGGCGGCGTTCGCGGACGGCGCTGCGGATGTGGCTGCGGGCCATGTTGGCGACGACGCCGCGGGCGTAGGCGGCGGGGTGGTCGGCCGCGCGCACCCGGTCCCAGCGGTGCCAGAGGGCGACCAGGGCGTCCGCCGCCAGGTCGTCGGCGCCGTCCGCCTCGCCGGTCAGCATCCGGGCGAGCCGGGCCAGTTCGGCGTAATGGCGCTCGAAGAAAGCGTGGAATTCCGCGGCCGCCGTAGTGGCGGGATCCACGGTCGCCGTGGTGGTGACAACGGCGGCCGCGTCATAAACGGGTCTGTCCGGTCCATTGATCACGGGGCGCCTTCCTGTACTGCTCTGTCCCATTACGCGCCGCGTTCTGACCCCCCATGCGCATTCCGCGCCCGGTTGTGACGGGTCGCGGGGTGCGCGAGCGTAGCACCAGCCACCGGCCGCGGGGAGTGGACGACGTTGGTACGACCCATTGACACCCCATGGGCGGCCTGTTTACGTTCTGGCCACAATCTCGAACGGCTGACGAAATATCGAACAGCAAGGGGTCAACTGCCGTGCGCATCACGGGAATCAGCACACACGTCGTCGGAACCCCCTGGCGGAACCTCACGTACGTGCTCGTCCACACCGACGAGGGTCTCACGGGGGTCGGCGAAACCAGGATGCTCGGGCACACCGACGCCCTGCTCGGCTATCTGCACGAGGCGGAGGCCAACCACATCACCGGCTCCGACCCGTTCGCCGTGGAGGACCTCGTACGCCGGATGAAGTACGGCGACTACGGGCGGGCCGGGGAGATCGTGATGTCCGGCATCGCCTGCGTCGAAATGGCCTGTTGGGACATCAAGGGCAAGGCCCTCGGCGTTCCGGTGTGGCAGCTGCTCGGCGGCAAGGTGACCGACCGGGTCAAGGCGTACGCGAACGGCTGGTACACCACCGAGCGCACCCCGGAGGCGTACCACGAGGCGGCCCAGGAGGTCGTCGCGCGCGGCTACCGCGCCCTGAAGATCGACCCGTTCGGGACCGGCCACTTCGAGCTGGACGCCGAGCAGACCCGGTACTCCATCTCCCTGATCGAGGCGGTACGGGACGCCATCGGGCCGGACACGGAGCTGATGCTGGAGATGCACGGCCGGTTCAGCCCGGCCACGGCGGTGCGGCTCGCCCGCGAACTCGCGCCCTTCAACCCGGCGTGGCTGGAGGAGCCGGTGCCGCCGGAGAACCTCAAGGCCCTGGCGAAGGTGGCCGAAAAGGTGGACCTGCCGGTCGCGACCGGTGAACGGATCCACGACCGGATCGAGTTCCGGGAGCTCTTCGAGTCGCAGGCCGCCGACATCATCCAGCCGGACCTCGGCCACATCGGCGGCATCCTGGAGACCCGTAAGCTCGCGGCGACCGCCGAGACCCACTACATGCTGGTGGCCCCGCACAACGTCGGTGGCTCGGTCCTCACCGCGGCCTCGCTGCAACTCGCCGCCTGCACCCCGAACTTCAAGATCCTCGAGCACTTCAACGACTTCGCGGACGCCGAGATCAAGAAGGTCGTACGCGGCGCCCCGCAGGTCGACCCGGAGACCGGCTGCTTCACGGTCTCGCACGAGCCGGGCCTCGGCGTCGAGCTCGATGTCGACGCGGCCGCCGAATTCCCGCAGCAGCAGGCCCGGTTCGACCTGTGGGCCGACGGCTGGGAGCAGAGGAAGCCGAAGTGAGCACCTCCCCCGGAACGGCCCGGACGGGCCGTGCGGTCGTCATCGAACGGCCCGGTGAACACCACCTCGTGACCGGCCCGGTGCCCGAGCCGGGCCCCGGCGAGGTGCGGGTGCGGGTCGCCGCCGCCGGGATCTGCATGAGCGACCGCGAGGTGTACGACGGCCACCGCGACGCCGCCTACGTCCGCTACCCGGTGATCCCCGGGCACGAGTGGTCCGGCACCGTCGAGGCGGTCGGGGACGGTGTGGACGCCGCGCTCGTCGGCCGGGCCACGGTCGCCGAGGGCTTCCGGTCCTGCGGGGTGTGCGAGCGCTGCCGGCACGGTGAGACCAGCCTGTGCACCGGTGGGTACGCCGAGACCGGGTTCACCGAGCCGGGCGCCTTCGCGGACCACGTGGTGGTGCCCGCCCGCCTGTTGCACCCGCTGCCGGACGGCGCCGACCTGCGCGCCGCCGCGCTGCTCGAACCGGCCGCCGTGGTCGCCGCCGCGGTACGGGCCGGACGCCCGGCGCCCGGCGAGCGGGTCGCCGTGGTCGGCGCGGGCACCCTCGGGCTGCTCGCGGTGCAGCTGCTCGCGGCCTCCTCACCCGGCGAGCTGACCGTGATCGACCCGCGAGCCGCGCGCGGGCAGCAGGCGGTCGGCTTCGGCGCCAGCGAGGCCCGTACGCCCGACGAGGCCGATTCCCCGGACGGACGCTTGCACGGCCGCTTCGACCTGGTCGTGGAGACCGCCGGGGCGCCGTCCACCGCCGCCGACTCCTGTCTGCTCGCCCGCCGGGGCGGCCGCGTGGTGCTCACCGGGATGTTCACGCCCGGCGCCCAGGGCATCGACCCGGTGCATCTGTCGCTGAGCCAGCTGGAGGTGCGCAGCGTCTTCGGCGCCCCGTCGTCCGCCTGGTGCGACGCGGTGCGGGCGTTCGGCACCGGGGTGCTCGACCCGGCGCCGCTGATCACCCACGAGTTCCCGCTCGAGCGCTTCGGCGACGCCGTCGCCCTGGTGGGCAGCGGCGATCCGTCGGCCGGGAAGGTGCTGCTCCGTCCCTGAAGCCGTACGCCGGTACGGACGCTCCTGACGCTCCGTACCGGCGTACACCCCAAGTCCAGGCCGCCGCGTATGGCTTGAACCGAACCGCATCCGAAATACCGAACATTGGAGTACCGTGCCTGAGCCCTCCGGCCCGCGTCGGCCCGGCGCCGCCGCCCTCGATCGCATCGGCCGTCCCGCGCCCCCTCTCGACCCCGCGGACACGTCGCCGCACACCTTCCCCGACGGCGGTACCTGGCGTACCGAGATCCCCTCCGTGGAGGGCCCGGAGGCGCTCGCCACGGTGCTCAAGGAGAGCTCGCGGCTCGATGTGCCGATCCACCGGATCAGCCAGGGCAGCGGCGTATGGATGCTCACCGACGCCGAGATCACCGAGATGGTGGAGTCCTGCGCCGAGCGCGACATTGAACTGTGCCTGTTCACCGGGCCGCGGGGCACCTGGGACACCGGCGCCGCGACCCGTACCGACTCGGGCGGCGCGGGCCTGCGCGCCCGCGGCCACGACGCGCTCGCCGGATGCGTCGAAGACGCCCTGCGCGCCACCGAGTTGGGCGTGACCTGCCTGCTCGTCGCGGACGAGGGCGTGCTGTGGACGCTGCACAAGATGCGCGCCCAGGGCCTGCTTCCGGCCACCACGACGTTCAAGGTGTCGGCGCTCATCGGGCCCGTGAACCCGGCCGCGTTCGAGGTCTACGAGCGGCTCGGCGCGGACTCCCTGAACGTGCCCTCCGACCTCACGCTCGACCACTTCACCGAGATACGGCGGGCCTCGCGCGCCCCCGTGGACCTGTACGTGGAGGCCCCGGACGACCTCGGCGGTTATGTCCGGATGTACGAGGCGGCGGAGCTGATCCGGCGCGGCGCCCCGCTCTACCTGAAGTTCGGCCTCAGTAAGTCGCCCGGCATCTACCCGTACGGCGCCCAGCTGCGCGAGACCGCCCTGGCCGGCGCCCGCGAGCGGGTGCGGCGCGGCCGGCTGGTGCTCGATCTGCTCGCCCGGCTCGGTTCCGATGGCGGCATGTCGCCGCTAGGCTCCCGCGACCCCGGCGCGCTGCGCCGCTTCCCCGTCCCGGAAGGAGACTGACATGCGCACCCGCACGCGCCGTGCCACCCTCGCCGCATCCGTCGCAGGGCTGCTCGCCCTGTCCCTGACGGCCTGCGGCCAGGAGGCCCTGGGCGGCAGCAGATACAAGCCCAAGGGGGACGACGAGGTCACCGTGGGCCTCGCGATGCCCACCAAGTCCTCGGAACGCTGGATCGCCGACGGCGAGAACATGGCGAAGCAGTTCCAGAAGGCCGGATACAAGACGGATCTCCAGTACGGGGACGACAAGGTCGAGAACCAGGTCGCCCAGATCGAGAGCATGATCACCAAGGGGGCCGGGCTGCTCGTCATCGCGGCGATCGACGGTTCCGCGCTCTCCGACGTCCTCAAGCAGGCCGACGAGGCGGGCATCCCCGTGATCTCGTACGACCGGCTCATCCTCGGCACCAAGAGCGTCGACTACTACGCGTCGTTCGACAACGAGCGGGTCGGGCGGCTCCAAGGCCAGTACATCGTCGACGCCCTGAAGCTCGGCAAGCCCGACAAGAACGGCAAGAGCTACACCATCGAGCTGTTCGCCGGGTCTCCGGACGACAACAACACCAAGTACTTCTGGAACGGCGCCCAGAAGGTGCTTCGCCCGTACATGGAGAGCGGGCAGCTGGTCGTCCGCAGCAAGCAGACCACCATGGCCAAGGCGGCCACGCTGCGCTGGTCCGGGGAGACCGCGCAGAAGCGGATGGACGACATCATCACCAAGAGCTACGGCCAGGAGCGTCTCGACGCGGTCCTGTCGCCGTACGACGGGATCTCCATCGGCATCATCTCGGCGCTCCAGAGCGCCGGTTACGGCACCAAGAGGCAGCCGCTTCCGGTGGTCACCGGGCAGGACGCGGAGCTGGCCTCGGTGAAGTCGATCATCCGGGGCGAGCAGACGCAGACCGTCTTCAAGGACACCCGCAAGCTCGCCAAGCAGGCCGTGCAGATGGGCGACGCAGCACTCACCGGCAAGAAGGTCGAGGTCAACAACACGACCGACTACAACAACGGCGTCAAGACCGTGCCGTCGTACCTCCTCGACCCGGTCAGCATCGACAAGAAGAACGCCCAACGTCTCGTGGACGAGGGGTACTTCACGGCGGGACAGCTCAAGTGAGCGCGGCACCGAGCGAGGCCGTGCGGGATGCCGCGCCCGTGCTGCACATGGCGGGCATCACCAAGACGTTCCCCGGCGTGAAGGCGCTCAGCGACGTCCATCTGACCGTGCGCGCGGGCGAGATCCACGCGATCTGCGGTGAGAACGGTGCGGGCAAGTCGACCCTGATGAAGGTCCTCAGCGGGGTGCATCCGCACGGGAGTTACGACGGCGAGATCCTCTTCGAGGGCGAGCCGGTGGCGTTCAAGGACATCCGGGCCAGCGAGCGCCACGGCATCGTCATCATCCACCAGGAACTCGCGCTCGTCCCCCATCTGTCGATCGCCGAGAACATCTTCCTCGGCAACGAGCAGCAGGGCCGCGGCTTCATCGACTGGAACGGCACCCTGCGCCGGGCCGCCGAGCTGCTCGCCCGGGTCGGGCTGCGCGAGAAGCCGCAGACGCCGGTCGGTGACCTCGGGGTCGGCAAACAGCAGTTGGTGGAGATCGCCAAGGCGCTGTCGAAGGAGGTGAAGCTGCTCATCCTCGACGAGCCGACCGCCGCGCTCAACGACGAGGACAGTGCGGGGCTCCTCGACCTCATCCTGGAGCTGCGCGCACAGGGAATCGCGTCCATCGTCATCTCGCACAAGCTGAACGAGATCCGGGCGATCGCCGACTCGGTGACGATCCTGCGCGACGGACAGACGATCGAGACGCTGGCGGTCCGTGAAGCCGCGGGCGCGGACCCGGAGTTGTCCGAGGACCGCATCATCCGCGGCATGGTCGGCCGCGACCTCGACCACCGCTACCCCGACCGCACCCACTACACGGGCGACGACGCGGGCGAGATCGCCCTGAGCATCAAGGGCTGGACGGTGCGGCACCCGGTCGACCAGCAGCGTACGGTCGTCGACGATGTGTCCCTGACGGTGCGGCGCGGCGAGATCGTCGGCGTCGCCGGGCTGATGGGCGCGGGCCGCACCGAGCTGGCCATGTCGGTCTTCGGCCGCTCGTACGGGAGTTATGTGTCCGGCACCGTGGAGGTGGCCGGGCGCGAGGCCCGTACCCGGACCGTCCCGGCGGCGGTCGAGGCCGGGCTCGCGTACGTCACCGAGGACCGCAAGCAGTACGGCCTGAATCTCATCGACACCATCAGCCGCAATATCTCCCTGGCGTCGCTGCCGGGCATGGTCCGCCGGGGCGCGGTCGACGAGCACCACGAGCGCTCCGTCGCCGAGCGGTACCGCGCGTCGATGAACATCAAGGCCCCCACGGTCTTCGAGCAGGTGGGCCGGCTCTCCGGCGGCAACCAGCAGAAGGTCGTGCTCAGCAAGTGGATCCACGCCGACCCCGAGGTCCTGATCCTCGACGAGCCGACCCGCGGCATCGACGTGGGCGCCAAGTACGAGATCTACACGGTCATCGATGAACTCGCCGCCCAGGGAAAGGCGGTGCTGCTCATCTCCTCCGAGCTGCCCGAGCTGCTCGGGATGTGCGACCGGATCTACACGATGGCCGAGGGCCGCCTGACCGGTGAGGTCGACCGCGCCGACGCCACCCAGGAAGTCCTGATGCGCCACATGACCATGAACAGAAGCTGAGGCCCGCCATGACCACCACGACCACCCCGCCCAAGGACGCGGCCGCCGCGCCCACACCCCCACCCTCGACCGGCACCCTGCTGCTCCAGAGCCTGCGCACGAACATGCGCCAGTACGGCATGCTCATGGCCCTCGCCCTGATCGTGCTGCTCTTCGGCTTCTGGACGGACGGCGCCCTGCTGCGCCCCGGCAACATCTCCAACCTGCTCCAGCAGAACGGCTACATCCTCATCCTGGCCATGGGCATGATGATCGTCATCATCGCGGGCCATATCGATCTGTCGGTCGGCTCGGTGGCGGCGTTCGTCGGCGCGATATCCGCGGTCCTGATGATCAAACAGGACCTGCCGTGGGGCGTGGCGCTCCTCATCGCCCTGGCGATCGGTGCGCTCGCGGGCGCCTGGCAGGGCTTCTTCATCGCGTATCTGGGAATCCCCTCATTCATCGTGACCTTGGCGGGCATGCTGCTGTTCCGCGGCCTGACGCAGATCACGCTCGGCGGCCAGTCCCTCTCCCCCTTCCCGGAGGGCTTCCAGAACCTCGCGAAGGGCGTGCTTCCGGAGGCGGGCCCGGCATGGAGCATTCCGCTCCCCTTCGAGCTGCACCTGAACCTCGGCTTCATCGAGCTGAAGACGGACGCGATCGGCCCGTACCACAACCCGACGCTGCTCATCGGCCTAGCCGTCATCGCTTTCCTTCTGATCCGTGAGGTCCGCGACCGCCGCCGCCAGCAGGCGTACGAGCTGGACGTGCTGCCCCGGAACATCTGGATCATGAAGTGTGTCGCCATCGTCGCGGCGGTGTTCGCCTTCACGCTGACGCTCGCGAGCTGGCACGGCATGCCGGTCATCATGCTGATCGTCTGCGGTCTGCTGCTCGCCCTCGGTTACGTCATGCGCAACGCGGTCGTCGGCCGCCATGTCTACGCGCTCGGCGGCAACAAGGCGGCGGCCAAGCTGTCCGGCGTCAAGGACAAGCGGGTCACGTTCCTGGTCTTCGTGAACATGGGCGTCCTCGCGGCCCTCGCGGGCTGTGTCTTCGCCGCCCGCCTCAACTCGGGCACCCCGCAGGCCGGTATCAACTTCGAGCTGGAGGCCATCGCGGCGGCGTTCATCGGCGGCGCCTCGATGAGCGGCGGCATCGGCACGGTCCTCGGCGCCATCATCGGCGGCCTGGTCCTCGGCGTGCTCAACAACGGCATGAACCTCGTGGGCGTCGGCACCGACTGGCAGCAGGTCATCAAGGGCCTGGTGCTGCTCGCCGCGGTCGGCGTGGACGTCTGGAACAAGCGCAAGGCCGGTTCGTAGACCCGTACTTACCACCCTGGAGTCACCCATGACGCTACACAGACGCACCGTCCTCGCCGCAGGGGCCGCGGGCCTGACAGCGGCGGCCGTCGGCACCGCCCACGCATCCGACGGCGCCGCCCGCCGCTCGCCGGTCAAGGAGCCGTTCGGCCGCCTCGCCGACGGCACCAAGGTGCACCGCTGGACGCTCGCCAACGGCGGCACCCGCATGAAGGTCCTGTCGTACGGCGGCATCGTCCAGTCCCTCGAAATACCCGACGCCCAGGGCACGTTGGCGAATGTCTCCCTCGGCTTCGACAGCCTGGAGGCGTACGTCGCCGACTCCCCGTACTTCGGCGCCCTCATCGGCCGCTACGGCAACCGCATCGCGAAGGGCCGCTTCACGCTCGACGGCACGGATCACCAGCTCTCGGTCAACGACGGCCCGAACAGTCTGCACGGCGGCGAGCGCGGCTTCGACAAGCGGGTGTGGGACATCGAACCGTTCACGCGCGGCACGGACGTGGGCCTCGTCCTGTCGTACGTCAGCGAGGACGGCGAGATGGGATACCCGGGCACGCTGCGCGCGACGGTGACGTACACCCTGACGGGCACCGGGGCGTGGCGCATCGACTACGAGGCGACGACGGACAAGGCCACGCCGGTCAACCTCACCAGCCACGTGTACTACAACCTGGCGGGTGAGGGCTCGGGCAGCATCTACGACCACGAACTGTCGCTGGCGGCGGGCCGGTTCACGCCGGTCGACAAGACCCTGATCCCGACCGGCGAGCTGGCCCCGGTGGCCGGGGGACCGTTCGACTTCCGCCGCGCCAAGCCGATCGGCGCCGACATCCGGGACGGCGGGGACCAGCTCTTGTACGGCCAGGGCTACGACCACAACTGGGCTCTGGACAAGGGGATCACGGCCCGTCCGGTGCCGGTGGCGACCCTGCGGGACCCGGGCTCGGGGCGCACGATGACGATCGCGACGACCGAGCCGGGAATGCAGTTCTACAGCGGCAACTTCCTGGACGGCACGCTGACGGGCACGTCGGGCCGCACGTACCGGCAGGGCGACGCGCTGTGCCTGGAGACCCAGCACTTTCCGGACTCGCCGAACCAGCCGGGGTTTCCGTCCACAGTGCTGCGGCCGGGGGCGACTTATCGGTCCACGACGGTCCATTCGTTCGGGGTGAGTTAGGAGTCTCTCCCCAGTCCCGCCCCTTCCCGAAAGCGGGGGGGGGGGGGGGGCGGGCCCCCCCCCCCCCCCCCCCCCCCACCCCCCCCCCCCCCGGAGGCCAG
>NZ_JBSFUT010000050.1:0-46791 GCF_053591935.1 Streptomyces sp. NPDC002851
TACTGCAGGGGGGACCCTGTGGGAGAGTAGGACGCCGCCGAACTAATTGTGGGGAAAGCCCCGTGCCGATGGCACGGGGCTTTCTGCATTTCTGGGTAATGCCGACCCCTGTGTACGCGCCGACTCGTACGGACGGTAGGGTCATGGAGCATTGTTCGTACGTGACCGCAGGAGGCCCAGGGTGGAGGTTCAGGAGACCCGCGTTCAGACGGACCGGGTGCTCACGATTCCGAACATCCTCAGCATGGCACGGCTTGTCGGCGTGCCCCTTTTCCTGTGGTTGATCCTCAGGCCGGTGTTCGGTGGGCCCAACAGTGACGGCTGGGCCCTGCTGGTGTTGGCGCTGAGTGGTGTCAGCGACTATCTCGACGGCAAGCTGGCTCGTCGATGGAATCAGGTCAGCAGCCTCGGTCGGCTCCTTGACCCGGCCGCGGACCGGTTGTACATCCTCTCGACATTGGCCGGGCTGACCTGGAGGGAGATTCTCCCTCTCTGGCTCACTGCCGCGCTCTTGGCGCGCGAGCTGCTGCTCCTGGTGATGGTGGGCATTCTCAGGCGGCACGGCTATCCGCCGCCGCAGGTGAACTTCCTTGGCAAAGCGGCGACGTTCAACCTCATGTATGCGTTCCCGCTGTTGTTGCTCAGTGACGGAACCGGCTGGGTGGCGTCACTCGCTGCTATTTTCGGATGGGCGTTCGCCGGATGGGGTACAACGCTGTACTGGTGGGCAGGAATCCTGTACGTGGTTCAGGTCCGCCGGGTTATCAGGGCGGACGCCATGGCCGATTAAGCCTGCCGGTGGGGCGGCCGTATCGCGGCTGTTGGCTCGCAACCTGAGCTTAGGCGGGCCTGTCTGACGGGCTAAGTCGGCAAGACAGTCGTCTCTTCAAGGAGGACGCTTCCGACATGAAGGCCGTCGTGATGGCTGGCGGTGAAGGCACTCGCCTTCGCCCCATGACCTCGAGTATGCCCAAGCCGCTTCTGCCCGTGGCCAATCGGCCAATCATGGAGCATGTGCTGCGGCTGCTCAAGCGGCATGGGCTCTCCGAGACCGTCGTAACTGTCCAGTTCCTGGCGTCGCTCGTCAAGAACTACTTCGGAGATGGTGAAGATCTCGGAATGGAGCTCACCTATGCCAACGAGGAGAAGCCACTCGGCACCGCCGGCAGCGTGAAGAACGCGGAGGAAGCACTCAAGGACGACGCGTTCCTCGTCATTTCCGGTGATGCGCTGACCGACTTCGACCTCACCGAGCTCATCAATTTCCATAAGGAAAAGGGAGCGCTTGTCACCGTCTGTCTGACACGCGTGCCGAATCCGCTGGAATTCGGTATCACGATCGTGGACGAGCACGGGAAGGTCGAGCGGTTTCTCGAGAAACCGACATGGGGTCAGGTCTTCTCGGACACCGTCAATACGGGCATCTATGTCATGGAGCCCGAGGTGTTCGACTATGTCCAGGCCGATGTGCCCGTCGACTGGTCCGGTGACGTCTTTCCTCAGCTCATGAAGGAAGGCAAGCCGATCTATGGGTATGTGGCCGAGGGGTACTGGGAGGACGTCGGTACCCACGAGAGCTACGTGAAGGCCCAGGCCGATGTCCTCGAGGGCAAGGTCGACGTAGACCTGGACGGGTTTGAGATCTCGCCCGGTGTTTGGGTCGCGGAAGGGGCCGAAGTCCATCCGGATGCCGTGCTGCGCGGGCCGCTCTACATCGGGGACTACGCGAAGGTCGAAGCCGGCGTGGAGATCCGGGAGCACACCGTGGTGGGCTCCAATGTGGTCGTGAAGAGCGGGGCCTTTCTACACAAGGCGGTGGTGCACGACAACGTGTACATCGGCCAGCAGTGCAATTTGCGAGGCTGTGTCGTCGGTAAGAACACCGACGTCATGCGGGCCGCGCGGATCGAGGACGGCGCGGTCATCGGGGACGAGTGTCTGGTGGGCGAGGAATCCATCGTCCAGGGCAACGTGCGCGTCTACCCCTTCAAGACCATCGAGGCCGGTGCCTTCGTCAATACCTCGGTCATCTGGGAGTCCCGCGGACAGGCCCACCTCTTCGGCGCCCGGGGCGTTTCCGGCATTCTCAATGTCGAGATCACGCCGGAGCTCGCGGTCCGGCTCGCCGGGGCGTATGCGACAACTCTCAAGAAGGGGTCGACCGTTACCACCGCGCGAGACCACTCGCGGGGTGCCCGGGCCCTGAAACGTGCGGTGATTTCCGCGTTGCAGGCCAGCGCCATCGACGTACGCGATCTGGAGAACGTACCGCTGCCGGTGGCCAGGCAGCAGACGGCGCGAGGCAGCGCCGGCGGGATCATGATCCGGACGACCCCAGGGGTTCCGGACTCCGTCGACATCATGTTCTTCGACGGCCGCGGCGCCGACCTGTCGCAGGCCGGGCAGCGAAAGCTCGACCGGGTGTACGCGCGTCAGGAGTACCGTCGTGCGTTCCCCGGAGAGATCGGGGATCTGCGCTTTCCGGCGAGCGTCTTCGACTCGTACACGGGATCGCTGCTGCGGAATGTGGACATCACCGGGATCGCGGAATCCGGGCTGAAAGTGGTCGTCGACGCCTCGAACGGAAGCGCCGGTCTCGTGCTGCCCAGCCTTCTCGGTCGGCTCGGCGTCGACGCCCTGACGATCAACCCCGGCCTCAACGAGGCGCGGCCCACCGAGTCGGCGGAGACGCGGCGGGCGGGGCTCGTGCGGCTCGGTGAGATCGTCGCCTCTGCCCGGGCAGCGTTCGGCGTGCGCTTCGACCCGGTGGGGGAACGCCTCTCGCTCGTCGACGAGAAGGGGCGGATCGTCGAGGACGACCGCGCGCTGCTCGTGCTGCTCGACCTGGTCGCGGCCGAGCGGCGCAGTGGCCGGGTGGCGCTGCCGGTGACCACCACCCGGATCGCCGAGCAGGTGGCGGCGTACCACGGCACGCAGGTGGAGTGGACGACCACATCGCCCGACGATCTGACGCGGGTGGGGCGCGACGACACCACGATCTTCGGTGGTGACGGGCGGGGCGGCTTCATCATTCCGGAGTTCAGCAGCGTATTCGACGGTACGGCCGCGTTCGTACGGCTCATCGGCCTGGTGGCACGTACCCAGCTCACGCTCAGTCAGATCGATGCGCGGATTCCGCGGGCGCATGTGCTGCGGCGGGACGTGGCGACGCCGTGGGCCGTCAAGGGTCTGGTGATGCGGCGCGTGGTCGAGGCGGCGGGGGAGCGGTCGGTGGATACGACCGATGGGGTGCGGGTGGTCGAGCCGGACGGCAGCTGGGTCATGGTGCTGCCCGATCCGGCCGAGGCCGTCACCCATCTGTGGGCCGAAGGCCCTGACGACGCCTCCGCTCAGGCGCTGCTCGACGAGTGGTCCGCCGTGGTGGACAGCGCCGGACACTGACGTAAGGAGTGCCGGTCGGCGGCCTGCGGGGCCGCCGACCGGCGCGCCGGTGGGGCCATTCGGAGGTACGGCCCGCGACGTGCGACGATGTGCGGCATGCCGCAGCAGCCCCCCGTTCGGAGCACATCTTCGCCACCCGCGCGACCTGACGCTTCGATGTCGCTGCTGACCAATGTGATGGATCACAGCCTGGACGACGGCTATGCCGAGGCGGCGGAGCGTAAGCGGAACGAGGGCGGTGGTGGTCTGCCGCGTACCCTGCGGGCGAAGCTCGGCCTCGCCGCCGGTCTCGTGCTCGCCGCGCTCGTGGTGACCGTAGGTGCCGCGCAGGCCCGGATAGCGGCACCGGTCGTGGCCAAGGAACGCGAGGAGCTGATCGACCGCATCGAGCGGGAGACCAGGGCCGCCGACAAGCTTGAGGGCGAGATCGACGGGCTCCGCCAGGAGGTCGGGCAGCGGCAGCGTCAGGCACTCGAGAAGGCCGGTGGTGACCAGGGCGGGCTTGTGGAGCTGCTCGCCGGTGCCACGGAGGTGCACGGTCCCGGCGTGAAGCTGGTGATCGACGACGCCAAGGCCTCCGGCGGGAGCGGCGACGGGCCGCGCGGGGACACCGGGTTCTCCGACAACGGCCGGGTACGGGACCGGGACATGCAGCAGGTCGTCAACGGCCTCTGGCAGTCCGGCGCCGAGGCCGTCGCCATCAACGGTCAGCGGCTCACCTCGCTCTCGGCGATCAGGGCCGCGGGCGACGCCATACTGGTCGACAACAGGCCCTTGGCACCGCCGTATACGGTGCTCGCGGTGGGGAACGGACAACGGCTGAGCACCAGGTTCCAGGACAGCCCCGACGGCCAGTACCTGCACGCGTTGCAGGAGAACTTCGGTGTCAGGACCAGCATCTCCGCAGAGGAAGAGGTACGGCTGCCCGCAGCGCCGAGCCTGACCGTACGTACCGCACAGCCGCAAGCAGGAAAGGGCACATCGTGATCGCCGTACTGGGCCTCGTCGTGGGAGTGGTGGTCGGACTCTTGGTCCGGCCCGAAGTGCCCGCGGTGGTCGAGCCGTATCTCCCGATCGCCGTGGTGGCGGCGCTTGACGCGGTGTTCGGGGGGCTGCGCGCGATGCTGGACGGCATCTTCGACGACAAGGTGTTCGTCGTGTCCTTCCTCTCCAATGTGGTCGTGGCGGCGCTGATCGTGTTCCTCGGCGACAAGTTGGGGGTCGGGGCGCAGCTCTCGACCGGTGTCGTCGTGGTGCTCGGCATTCGGATCTTCTCCAACGCCGCCGCGATCCGTCGGCACGTGTTCCGGGCGTGAGGCCGATGAGCAGGGAACTGCCGCCGGAGCAGCCGCGTAAGGCCGACGACGCCAACGACAAGCACAAGGTCCAGGTCAAGGGCGCGGGAAGCGACGCGGCCGCGCCCGCTTCCGAGCCTGCGCAGGCCGACGAGACGCCCGAGGTCACCGAGGCCGCGGAGTCCGCAGCGCCTGCCGCGTCCGCCGCGGATCAGCTCACCGGCCGCCAACGGCTCGCGGAGAGCCTGTGGCCGCCCAAGGTGTCACGGGCCCAACTCATCGTCGCCGTACTGCTGTTCGTTCTCGGCCTGGGCCTCGCCATCCAGGTGCGCTCGAACAGTGAGAGCAGTGCGCTGCGCGGAGCACGTCAGGAAGATCTTGTTCGCATCCTCGATGAACTGGATGACCGTACTCAGCGTCTAGAAGACGAGAGGCGGCGACTCGACGACCAGCGGACCGAGTTGGAGAACAGCTCGGACCAGGCCGAAGAGGCGCGCAAGCAGACGTTGGAGAAGGAGCGGCAGCTCGGTGTCCTGGCCGGCACGGTCGCGGCGCGGGGCCCGGGGATCTCGATGACCATCACCGACAGCAAGGGCACGGTCGAGGCCGACATGCTCCTCGACGCCGTGCAGGAGCTGCGCGCGGCCGGGGCGGAGGCGATTCAGATCAACGACGCCCGGGTGGTTGCCGAGAGCTACTTCGAGGACGGGGCGGGCGGTGTCCGGGTGGACGGACGCAAGCTGCGGTCCCCGTATGTGTTCAAGATCATCGGCAAGCCGCAGGACCTCGAGCCCGCGCTCAACATCCCTGGAGGTGTGGTGCAGACGCTGGAGAAGGAGCAGGCGATGGTCGCGGTGGTCCGGGGCGAGAGGATCGTCGTAGATGCCTTGCGACGGGCGAATCGTCCTGACTACGCTCGGTCGTCTTCGCAGTGAGGCGGGGCGTATGAGGGCAGTTGTGCAAGGACATGAGGTTGCGGGGGGTCGACGCACCGTAAGTGTGGTGCGTGGTGGAAACTGTCCGGAGGATGCGGACGTTATAAGGATGTCTGTGCTCCCGACGTATGCCGGTGTGTGCATTCAGGGTTCGTCCTGCCCCACGGGCGGGTCTGTTTCGGTCAAGGGGAATCGCCCGTGAAGTTGTTTGCGAAGTTGTTCGGCAAGAGCGGCCGCGAGGACGGTGCCGACGCCACCGCCCGGCACCGCGCGCCGCGGCACGGTGAGGCCGAGGAGCAGGGAGCGGGTCGCCCGCTCTTCCGCGATCAGGTCGACGGAAGTGCGGGGGGTGACCTTGCGGGTGCTCACGGTGCTTCTTCTGTTGACCCTGCCGCGCCCGGCCGCATAGGTTTCGAGGATCCGTCAACCTCAAGTGCGGGTGGAGACTTTGCCTCCGGCCCGTCGGCGTCCAACGGCCCCGGGGCCCAGTCGCGGCAGGAGGATCCCTTGCCGGTTTGCAGCAGGTGCGGGCACCGCAATGCCGAGGCCAGCCGCTTCTGTTCCCACTGCGGTGCGCCGCTGCGGGGCGGGGCGGCGCCGGAGCGTCCGTCCGAGACGACCTCGACGATCTCGATCTCGGGGATCGAGGCGTACGACTCGGAGACCACCGGTCAGACGCCGACACCGGCGCTCTCCCCGGAGGCACAGGCCGCCGTCGACGCTCTGCCGCTGGGCTCGGCGCTCCTGATCGTGCGCCGCGGGCCGAACTCGGGCAGCCGCTTCCTGCTTGACGGCGAACTGACCACGGCCGGGCGGCACCCGCAGAGCGACATCTTCCTTGACGACGTGACGGTGTCGCGCCGCCATGTGGAGTTCCGCCGCGGCGCCGACGGCGTCTTCACCGTCGCCGACGTGGGCAGCCTCAACGGCACGTACGTCAACCGGGAGCGGATCGACTCGGTCACGCTCGCGAACGGTGACGAGGTGCAGATCGGCAAGTACCGGCTGGTCTTCTTCGGGAGCCAGCGGGCTATCTGACCCGCCCCGGACTCCGTCCGGGGGACCACCAGGGAAGGTCCATGCGTCATACAGCGAAGGGCGGTGCCGGTGACGGCACCGCCGCCGCGGACGGCCGCCTGGTCAGCATCGGTACGGTGCTGAATCTGCTGCGCGAGGAATTCCCCGAGGTAACGATCTCCAAGATTCGCTTCCTGGAGGCCGAAGGTCTGGTCGAGCCGCAGCGCACGCCGTCCGGATACCGCAAGTTCGGACCCGCGGACGTGGAGCGGCTCGCCCAGGTGCTGAGGATGCAGCGCGATCACTATCTGCCACTCAAGGTGATCAGGGAGCACCTCGACGCCCTGGGCCGCGGTGAGCAGGTCCAGCTGCCGACGGTCGGGGACCAGCGAGGCCCCCAGGAGGGCGCTGAGGGCGCTCCCGAGCCCGCCGAGCACACCGCCGCGGTCATCGGCCGCGCGGAGCTTCTCGCGGGCGCAGAGGTCGACGAGGCGGACCTGGCCGAGTGGGAGTCGTACGGTCTGATCGCGCCCGGCGCCGACGGCGCGTACGACATCGAGGCCGTCACGGTCGCCAAGCTGATCGCGGAACTCGGTGGCCATGGCATCGAACCACGCCATCTTCGGGCCATGAAAGCGTCCGCGGAGCGCGAGGCGGGACTGGTCGAACAGGTGGTCGCGCCGCTGCGCCGACACCGGAATCCGCAGACCAGAGCCCATGCGGAGGCCCGTACCAAGGAGCTGGCGCAGCTCACCATACGGCTGCACGCGGCCCTGGTCCGGCAGGCTCTGGGCGTCCGCCGGGACTGACTCGGACGGAGCTCGACTACCCAAACCTGCCGAGCACGGCCTAGGGTTGCTGTGTGAATGAGCTCGACGTCGTCGGTGTCCGGGTCGAAATGCCCTCCAACCAACCGATCGTGCTCCTGCGTGAAGTGGGAGGCGACCGGTACCTCCCCATTTGGATCGGACCGGGGGAGGCGACCGCCATTGCCTTCGCTCAACAGGGCATGGCGCCTGCCAGGCCGCTCACCCACGATCTGTTCAAGGATGTGCTCGAGGCCGTGGGCCAGGAGCTCACCGAGGTACGCATCACGGACCTCCGGGAAGGCGTCTTCTACGCGGAGCTGGTGTTCGCGAGCGGCGTCGAGGTCAGTGCGCGCCCGTCCGACGCCATAGCGCTCGCGCTGCGCACCGGAACGCCGATCTACGGCAGTGACGGTGTGCTCGATGACGCGGGGATCGCCATTCCGGACGAGCAGGAGGACGAGGTCGAGAAGTTCCGCGAGTTCCTCGACCAGATCTCGCCCGAGGACTTCGGGACCAACAGCCAGTGAAGGGCCGCTGAGCCGCCAGGGCAGCCCCGGCGGCTCATTCGAGCAGCCGTTCCACGCCGGAGCCCGGCGTAAACCACTCTCGGGGTGATTATCACTCGGCGTGCCGAGTGTGGCGTTCGTTGACGCACCTATGGGTACTCCCTACCGTCGAGAAGGCAGGTCAAGGACGGAGGTCGGCGTGAGAAGCAGCGGCGACGGTATGGCGGCGGGTGGTCCCTATCCGCTCCACGGCAGCGCGGCCGGTCACGCTCCGCTGCGGCCTGAGGTGGTGGCCCAGGACGCCGGTGCGGCGTTCGAAGGCGTGGGATATCGAGGGCCCACGGCATGTGCGGCGGCCGGGATCACCTATCGGCAGCTCGACTACTGGGCGCGGACCGGCCTGGTGGAGCCCAGCGTGCGGGCCGCCTACGGCTCCGGTACGCAGCGGCTGTACAGCTTCCGGGACGTGGTCGTCCTGAAGATCGTGAAGCGCTTCCTGGACACCGGGGTCGGGCTCCAGAACATTCGTACGACCGTCCAGCACTTGCGGGACCGCGGGTTCGCGGATCTTGAGCGCATGACGCTGATGAGCGACGGCGCCACGGTGTACGAGTGCTCCTCGCCGGACGAGGTCGTGGATCTGCTGCAGGGCGGGCAGGGTGTCTTCGGCATCGCCGTGGGTGTGGTGTGGCGGGACGTCGAGGCGGCGCTCTCGCAGCTGCACGGGGAGCGCATCGACACCGGCGAGACGCTGATCGGGCACAACCCCACCGACGAGCTGGCGCAGCGTCGCAACCGCGCGGGGTGAGCGCGGCGCCCTCGTAAGGCGTGGCGGCCAAGGCGTGGCGGCCAAGGCGTGGCGGCCCGATTGTCAGTGGTGTAGGGCAGCATCGGTCTTGTGAGATCGACGCCCACGATTCTTCATCTGGACATGGACGCCTTCTACGCTTCGGTGGAGCAGGCGGCCAAGCCCAGTCTGCGCGGGAAGGCCGTGGTCGTCGGCGGCATCGGGCCGCGTGGGGTGGTCGCCACGGCGTCGTACGAGGCCCGGAAGTTCGGGGTGCACTCGGCGATGCCGGTGGCGCAGGCGCGTCGGCTCGCGCCGAACGCGGCGTATCTGATGCCGCGGTTCGGGCTCTACCGGGACATCAGCGAGCAGGTCATGAGGCTGCTGCGGGAGCTGTCGCCGCTGGTCGAACCGCTCAGCCTGGACGAGGCGTTCGTCGACCTGGAGGCCGGGGGCGTGGCCTGGGACGGGGTGTCCGCGCGGGCGGTGGGTGAGCGGCTGCGCGCGGACATACGGGCGGTCACGGGGCTCACCGGCTCGGTAGGGCTCGCCGCGTCCAAGATGCTGGCGAAGATCGCCTCGGAGGAGGCCAAGCCGGACGGGCTCGTGCTCATCGTCCCGGGCACGGAACGGGAGCTTCTGGCGCCGATGTCCGTGCGTACGTTGCCCGGGGTCGGGCCGGTGACCGGGGACCATCTGCGGCGGGCCGGGATCACCACGGTCGGGGAGATCGCCGAGGCGGGCGAGGACGAGCTCGTACGGCTGCTCGGGAAGGCACACGGCACGCAGCTGTACGCGATGGCCCTGGCGCGGGACGAGCGGGACGTGGTGGCCGAGCGGGACACGAAATCGGTGTCCGTGGAGGACACGTACGACGTGGACATCCACGACCGGGTGCGGGTGCGCCTGGAGGTCGCCCGGCTTGCGGACCGCTGTGTGCAGCGGCTGCGGGCATCCGGGCACTCCGGGCGGACCGTGGTCCTGAAGGTCCGGCGCTACGACTTCTCGACGCTGACCCGCTCCGAGACGCTGCGCGGGCCGACCGACGACCCGGGGGTGGTGCGGGAGGCCGCGGCGCGGCTGCTCGAGGGCGTGGACACCACGGGCGGGGTGCGGCTGCTCGGGGTGGGGGTGTCCGGTCTCGCCGACTTCACGCAGGAGGACCTGTTCGCACAGGCCCAGGCTGCGGAGGCGGCGGCTGAGGCGGCTCAGGCTGAGGTTCCGGGGGAGGCCGGGGGCGCGGAGGGCGATTCCGCGGTGGGTGGGGGCGGTAACGGTGGCGGTGCGGCCGCACCTGCGGGAGACGGGGCGGAGGACGCCGGTGCTGCCGAGGTGTCCGGGGAGCGGCGCTGGCACGCCGGGCAGGACGTGCTGCATGCCGAGTACGGGCCGGGGTGGGTGCAGGGCAGCGGCCTTGGCCGGGTGACGGTGCGCTTCGAGACACCCGGGTCGTCGCCGGGGCGGGTGCGGACGTTCCGGAGCGATGATCCGCTGTTGCGGGTCGGTGAGCCGTTGCCGTTGGTGACGGCTCGGGGCGTTGTCGCGGGGGAGGAGGCGGATGGTTCGGAGGGGGCCTCAGGGGTGACTGCCAGCCCGTCCGGCGTTTGAGGACGAGCCCTGCTCAGAGGCGACAGGGCAGGGGGCCTGGGGGCGCAGCCCCCAGGCGAGGGCACCGGGCCGACGGCGCGGATGCGTGATCCGTAAAGCCAGATCCGTACCCGATCCGTAAAGCCAGGCTCGTACACGATCCGTATGGCAGGCCCGTACGTGATCCGTAAAGCAGGCCCGTACGGGGCACAGGCCTCACGGCGGCTTTGGGCCGGAGTCCGGGCTTCCGCGGGAGTTCGAGGGGCCCGGCCCCTCGTCACGGGTCTCCGTGCCGGCTACGTGGCCGAAGTTGTGGTTGGGCGGCGGTGGCGCCGAGACGTCGATGCCGTAGTGGTGGTAGAGCTGAAGCTCTTGTTCCGGCGACAGGTGGCGGCCGACGCCGAAGTCCGGGGCGTCCTTGATCAGGGCGCGGTCGTACGGGACCTGAAGCGTGCCCTTGACCAGCTCGCTGGGTTCGAGGGGTATGAACGCATCCCGGCTGAACAGGCCGGTGCGTATCGCCGCCCACTCCGGGACGCCGGTGGCATCGTCGAGATAGACCTCGTCCACCGTTCCCAGCTTGGCGCCGTTGCAGTCGAATGCCTTGCGGCCGATCAGACTCCGTGGATCAATGTCGGTCTGCACGGTCCCTCCAAGACGTCGCAACTCCTTCGTCATCACTACGAAAGAGCACATTGCGGCACGTGGCCAGTCGAGCGCGAGAGAGGTGGGCGTCGGTCCAGTGTCCAGGGATACCCCGGGAGGGCGCTGGTAGGCTGGCCAGCGGCTGCTGACCCCATGCGGGAGAGCTCTCCGGTTGACAGGCCGCATAGGCCCGACTACTGGAGGCGCCGAAGGAGCAAATCCTCCCCGGAATCTCTCAGGCCCCCGTACCGCGTGGATGAGGTCACTCTGGAAAGCAGGGCGGGCGTCGACGGCATCCGCTCTCACCGACGGTGAAAGCCGGTCGCGGTACGTGACCGGTGAAGCTCTCAGGTTGAGATGACAGAGGGGGAGGCCGTCCGGGTGCCCGCGCCGTGGTGCCCCTCGTAGGTCGCATAGACCAGGAGGCCTTCCGCAATGACCGCCAACCGCATTCCGCTCTCCCAGCTGGAGCGAGGCATCCCCTTCGAGCAGCGTCACATAGGGCCCGATGGCGAGGCCCGGGCCAAGATGCTCGCCCAGGTCGGATACGGATCGCTCGACGAACTGACCGCCGCCGCCGTGCCGGATGTGATCAAGAGCGCCGAGGCGCTCGACCTGCCCGACGGGCGCAGCGAGGCCGAAGTCCTCGCCGAACTGCGCACGTTCGCGGACCGCAACCAGGTCCTCACGTCCATGATCGGCCTGGGCTACTACGGCACCTTCACGCCGCCGGTGATCCTGCGCAACGTGATGGAGAACCCGGCCTGGTACACCGCGTACACGCCGTACCAGCCGGAGATCTCGCAGGGCCGCCTCGAGGCGTTGCTCAACTTCCAGACGACCGTGGCCGACCTGACCGGCCTGCCGACCTCCGGCTCCTCGCTGCTCGACGAGGGCACCGCGGCCGCCGAGGCGATGGCGCTGTCCCGGCGCGTGGGCAAGGTCAAGGACGGTGTCTTCCTGATCGATGCCGATGCCTTGCCGCAGACCATAGCGGTGATCGAGACGCGGGCCGAGCCGACCGGCGTCGAGGTGGTCGTCGCCGACCTGTCGCAGGGCATCCCGGCCGAGGTCGCCGAGCGCGGGGTGTTCGGCGTGCTGCTCCAGTACCCGGGCGCCTCCGGTGCCGTGCGGGACCTCAAGCCGGTGATCGAGCAGGCGCACGAGCTCGGCGCGATCGTCACCGTCGCCGCCGATCTGCTCGCGCTCACGCTGCTCACCTCGCCCGGCGAGCTCGGCGCCGACATCGCGGTCGGTACGTCGCAGCGCTTCGGCGTGCCGATGGGCTTCGGCGGGCCGCACGCCGGCTACATGGCGGTGCGCGACAAGTTCGCGCGCAACCTGCCCGGCCGCCTCGTCGGCGTCTCCGTGGACGCGGACGGCGACAAGGCGTACCGCCTCGCCCTGCAGACCCGCGAGCAGCACATCCGGCGCGAGAAGGCGACCAGCAACATCTGCACCGCACAGGTGCTCCTCGCCGTCATGGCCGGGATGTACGCGGTGTACCACGGGCCGCAGGGCCTCAAGGACATCGCCCTGCGCACCCACCGTTACGCCGCGATCCTCGCCGAGGGGCTGCGCGCGGGCGGCGTCGAGGTCGTGACCGGGCAGTTCTTCGACACGGTCACCGTGCGGGTGCCGGGGCGGGCCGCCGAGGTCGTCGCGGCCGCGCGCGAGGGCGGCGTCAACCTGCGCCTGGTCGACGCCGACCAGGTCTCGCTGGCCTGTGACGAGACCACCACGCGGGCCCAACTGGCCGCCGTGTGGGCCGCCTTCGGCGTCGAGGCCGACCTCGCCGACGTCAACGCCCTGGACGCGAGCGTCGCCGAGGCGCTGCCGGAGGACCTGCTGCGCGCAGACGAGTACCTGACGCACCCGGTCTTCCACCAGTACCGCTCCGAGACCGCGATGCTCCGCTACCTGCGCCGCCTCGCGGACCGGGACTACGCGCTCGACCGGGGCATGATCCCGCTGGGCTCCTGCACCATGAAGCTCAACGCGACCACCGAGATGGAGGCCGTCACCTGGCCCGAGTTCGGTGCCCTGCACCCCTTCGCGCCCGCCGACCAGGCCCAGGGTTACCTCACGCTCATCCGTGAGCTGGAGGAGCGCCTCGCCGAGGTCACCGGGTACGACAAGGTGTCGCTTCAGCCCAACGCCGGTTCGCAGGGCGAGCTCGCGGGCCTGCTCGCGGTGCGCGGCTACCACCGGGCCAACGGCGACGAGCAGCGCACCGTCTGCCTCATCCCCTCCTCCGCGCACGGCACCAACGCCGCCAGCGCGGTGATGGCCGGGATGAGGGTCGTGGTCGTCAAGACCGCGGACGACGGCGAGATCGACGTCGAGGACCTGCGCGCCAAGATCGAGCAGTACCGCGACGAGCTGGCCGTCCTCATGATCACGTACCCCTCGACGCACGGCGTATTCGAGGAGCACGTCGCCGACATCTGCGCCCAGGTGCATGAGGCGGGCGGCCAGGTGTACGTCGACGGGGCCAACCTCAACGCGCTTGTGGGGCTTGCCGAGCCGGGCAAGTTCGGTGGCGACGTCTCGCACCTCAACCTGCACAAGACGTTCTGCATCCCGCACGGCGGCGGCGGTCCGGGCGTCGGCCCGGTCGGGGTGCGCGAGCACCTGGCGCCGTATCTGCCCAACCACCCGATGCAGCCCGCCGCGGGCCCCGAGACCGGCGTCGGCCCGATCTCTGCGGCGCCGTGGGGCTCGGCCGGGATCCTGCCGATCTCGTGGGCGTACGTACGACTCATGGGCGGCGAGGGCCTCAAGCGGGCCACGCAGGTCGCGGTGCTCGGTGCCAACTACATCGCCAAGCGCCTGGAGCCGCACTACCCGGTGCTCTACACCGGCCCCGGCGGGCTCGTGGCGCACGAGTGCATCATCGATCTGCGGCCGCTCACCAAGGCCACCGGTGTGACGGTGGACGACATCGCGAAGCGGCTCATCGACTACGGCTTCCACGCGCCGACGATGTCCTTCCCGGTTGCCGGGACGCTGATGATCGAGCCCACCGAGAGCGAGGATCTGGCCGAGCTCGACCGGTTCTGCAGCACAATGATCGCTATACGGGCGGAGATTGAGAAGGTCGGCTCGGGCGAGTGGCCCGCGGACGACAACCCGCTGCGGAACGCGCCGCACACCGCCGCCGTCCTCGCGGGCGACTGGGAGCACCCGTACGCGCGCGAGGAGGCCGTGTTCCCGGCCGGTGTCTCCAAGGCCGACAAGTACTGGCCGCCGGTGCGCCGGATCGACCAGGCGTACGGCGACCGCCACCTGGTCTGCTCCTGCCCGCCCCTGGAGGCGTACGACAGCTGACGGGCACGCGTGAGGGCCGGTGCGGAGATCGCTCTCCGTGCCGGCCCTTTTGTTCAGGTCGTGCGGTGTTGCTCGAGTCGTACGGTGTCGCTCGAGGCCGTACGGATGTGCCTGGTCGACGGCCCGGCGACGGCCGGGCCGTGGTCAGGCGGCGCGCGCCACCTGGTCGGTGCCGAGCGGCCGGTGCGGGGCGATGATCTGCCCGTCCGGCAGCAGCTCACCGGTGTCCTCGAAGAGCAGGACGCCGTTGCACAGCAGGCTCCAGCCCTGCTCCGGGTGGTGCGCCACGGGTCGGGCGGCCTCCCGGTCGGCGGAGTCGGCTGTAGGACAAGGCGGCTGATGCTGGCACATGGATGAGTTCTTTCGCTGTGTCGTTGTAGTGCGCTGAGCCCCGCGGCTCGATGCGGTGTTCATGTCCGCCCCCGTTGGTGTGTCGGTCCGGCCCGTTGGTGTGTCGGTCCGGTTGGTGTTCCGTCCTCTCTCAGTGTTGCCCTACGGACTCGAATCCGCAGGGATTTCCGAGCAGCACCGCTCTTCCGGTAGGGACGCGTCACCCATGCGGACGGTTCAGTCCAACTGGACTGTCTCTTTGGGGGGTTGGGCCTGACTAAAAGGGGCTACAGCGCGTGTCGTACGTCCTTCAGGCCGGTGAGCCGAGCAGTGGGCCGGGGGGCAGACGGTGACCGAGGACCGGAAGCAGGTCCGCGACGCGGTGCGGGAGGTGCGCGGCGATGCCGGGCGGGGCGGGCGCGAGCGGCACGAGGAGGTCGGCCGGGCGGGGGCTGCCGGTGGTGCCGTCGGACTCGGTGTCGCCATGCAGCCAGAGCGTGAGCATATAGAGCTCGGGGACGGAGAGCAGGCGCGGCTGATACGGCGTCGGGAGCGCCTCGGCCTGGCGCAGGGCGCGCTCGGTGGCGCTGATGTAGGGGCCCTCGAAGAAGTGCGAGAAGGCCCAGCCGTCCGGGGTGAGCCGGGTGTCGCCCGCCGCCAGCGCGCGCTCCTGGCAGCGGATCAGGAAGCGCCAGCCGGCGAGCCGGGTGCGGGGCGGTCCGTCGGTGGTGGTGATCCGGTCCAGTACGTGGACGGGTAGCGGGAGTTCGGGTGTGGCCGGGCCCGTCGCGGCGCGCAGGGACGGGGTGCGGGCCTCACGGACGGCGGTGGGGGAGCCGAGTGCCGTCAGGACACTGCGCAGGGCGGGCGCGGGAGCCGGGGGGACATACAGCGGCATGGTGGGTGCCTCTCATTTCGACAGGCCGGTGAGACGTAGAGGTGCGGACTGCGCTGTCAGCTCTCTGGGTCAGAGGGGCGGGGGGCGTCGGGCCCAGGTCCTGGCGCCAACTCTCTGCCGTACCTGGGAGTTTATACGACGGGTGTTCAGGTAGCGTTTCACCTAAGCGCCCCGAGTTTGCCGGTCAAGGCGTTATTCGGTCGGTTTCTTGCGGGGTTTGCGCCGATTCCCTTTGGTGGTGGCGTCCTGACCTCGGTGTTCGAGCCGTGCGCGGTCGGCCTGTTCTCATCGGCGTTTTTCACCAGGTCTGCTTGCGTACTGCATCTGCATGTGCTGCATGCCCGGTGAATGTGCCCGATCCGCAAGGGGGTTGAGCGTAGCGTGCCATGGGCATCAGCGAGGCGTTATCGATCGAACGGCCTGGGCATCATCCTCCGTGACGCAGCGGCAGCGCGGTGGGCCGCCCAATCGAGGAGGGACGCTTCGATGGGGGAGAAGGTCGCGGCCGGGGCGTTCGACCTGGCCGATCGGCAGCGGTACCGGAGGAAGCTGCAGCAGTGCCTCGCCGGGTTGCGCAGGCTGCTCGACGAGCAGCGGTTCGACCGCCCCCGGAATCTCATGGGGATGGAGATAGAGCTGAATCTCGCGGGGCCGGACGGGCTGCCGAGAATGATGAATGCGGAAGTACTGCAACGCATCGCGAGTGGCGATTTCCAGACCGAACTCGGAATGTTCAACCTGGAAGTGAACATTGCCCCGCACCGGCTCGGCGGCAGCGTTCTGGACCAGCTCGCCGAAGAGCTCCGCACCGGCCTCGGGTACGCCCATCGCAAGGCCGATGAATGCGCCGCCGGGATCGTGATGATCGGTATTCTGCCGACGCTCGGCCGCACGGATCTGGTGTCCGCGAATCTCTCCGCCGTGGACCGCTACACACTGCTCAACGACCAGATCATGGCCGCGCGGGGCGAGCAGTTCACGCTCGATATCGAGGGCGTGGAGCGCCTGGTGTGCACCTCGGCGTCGATCGCGCCGGAGGCCGCCTGCACCTCCGTACAGCTCCATCTTCAGGTGACGCCGGGGCGGTTCGCCGATGTGTGGAACGCGGCGCAGGCGGTGGCCGGTGCGCAGATAGCGGTAGGTGCCAACGCGCCCTTCCTGTTCGGGCACGAGCTGTGGCGCGAGTCCAGACCCCCGCTGTTCCTGCAGGCCACGGACACCCGGCCGCCCGAGTTGCAGGCGCAGGGGGTCAGGCCGCGGACCTGGTTCGGGGAGCGGTGGATCTCCTCGGCGTACGAGCTCTTCGAGGAGAATCTGCGCTACTTCCCGCCGCTCCTTCCGATCTGCGAGGACGAGGACGCGCTGCGGGTGCTCGACGAGGGCGGGGTGCCGAGCCTGGCCGAGCTGGTCCTGCACAACGGCACCGTGTACCGCTGGAACCGGCCGGTCTACGGCATCGCGGACGGCGTACCGCATCTGCGGGTGGAGAACCGGGTGCTGCCCGCAGGGCCCACGGTCACCGATGTGATCGCCAACGCGGCGTTCTACTACGGCGTGGTGCGGGCCCTGGCGGAGGAGGCGCGGCCGGTGTGGGCCCGGCTGCCGTTCGAGGCGGCGGCGGCCAACTTCGACGCCGCGTGCCGGTACGGCATCGAGGCCGAGTTCGAGTGGCCGCGGCCGGGCCGGTTCGGCGGGCTGACGCGGCTGCCCGCGGTCGAGCTCGTACGCGGTGAACTGCTGCCGTTCGCGGCCGCCGGGCTCGACGCGTGGGGCATCGAACCCAGTGACCGGGACCGGTACCTCGGGGTGATCGAGGAGCGCTGCCGACGGCGCGTGAACGGGGCGTCCTGGCAGGCCGAGACGTACCACCGGGCGCGGCGCTCGGGCCTGTCCCGGCAGGACGCGCTCGCGGCCACGACGCGGCGCTACTGCGAGCTGATGCACGCGGGCGAGCCGGTGCACACCTGGCCCATGGGGCTCTTGGAATCCGTGCTTCCGACGTGATGTCCCCTGGCCACTTTCCATTGGCCATTGCCCACTGCCCACTGGCCACCGCCCACTGGCCACTACCCACCGGCCACTGGCGGACGGTCAGTTGGCGCCCGCGGCCATGATCGCCTTGAGGATGACGGACTGCATCTCGGCCGGGTCGTCGATCTGGTAGCCCGAGCCGCCGGTGGCCTCGGAGATCTCCTGGACCTCCTCCTTGTCGGCGTCCGGGCCGACCGCGATGGTGATCAGCGGGACCGGGCGCTCGGGGTCGGCGAGGCGCTTCAGCTCGGCGACGAGGGCGCTGCGGCTGATCGAGCCCTCGTCCTGGTTGGCCCCGTCGGTGAGGATCACCACGGCGTTGAACTTGCCCTTCACATACGTCGACCGGGCTTCCTTGTACGCGGCGAGTGCGGTGTCGTACAGGCCGGTGTAGCCGGGGCCCGGCTTCAGCGCGGTGTAGGCCTTCGTCAGGCGCTCGCGCTGGGTCGTGCCGCGGGCGTCGCGGTCGCCGAGGCGCTTGGCGGGCACCAGTTCCTCGTAGTCGCGGGTGCCGTCGATGAGGGTGGAGAACTGCCAGAGGCCGATCTCGTCCTCGGGCGTGAACTGGGGAAGCGCGTCGAGCAGCGAGGACTTGGTGACCTCGAGGCGCGACTTGTCCTTGCCCGGGACCAGTCGGGCCATGGAGCCGGAGACGTCGACGACGGTGGTGAGCCGGGCGCTCTGCACGGTGATCGTCCACATGCCGAGCGTCGAGTCCAGCTGACGGTCGGTGGGCGGCTCGCCGGAAGCCTCCATGACCGGCTGCGGTGTGCGGCCGCCTGCCGTTGTGACCAGCTTCGAGGAAGGCTCGTCGGGCCCGGCCCGGAAGCCGTGCTTGTGCAGGATGCCGCGGCCGGACTTCTCGGTGAGCAGGGCCATGAAGCGGAGTGCGGCGCGGCTCTGGTCGGTGCTGAGGTCGGCCTGGTTCATCAGGGCGTACGGGTGGTTGAGCTCGGGCGCGCCGTCCTCGGGGTAGAAGAGGTCGAGGTCGGCCTCGTCGTTCGCCCGTTCGTTGTGGGTGTAGGCGGCCTGCTCGGAGACGATCAGGGCCTGATTGCGGCGCGGGTTGCCCTGCTCGGTGCCCGAGCCGTCGCGGGCCAGGGTCTCCAGGGCCTGGGTGTCGCTGTCGCTGGTGCGCTGGGCCAGGATCTTCGCGGTGGTGGCGACCCGGGTGTCGCTGCCGGGGCCGTCCTCCTTGGCCGCGGAGGCGCCTATCTTCGCCAGGGCGAGCAGGCCGGAGGCGCTGCGGGCCGGGTCGGCGGTGCCCAGGCGCAGCTCGTCCTGGGTGGTGGCGGCCCTGGCCAACTCGGCCCAGGTGTACCGCTTCTTGGGCCAGCCGAGCTTCTTGGCGGCGGACGGGACCATGCCCAGGGCCACGGGTGAGGTGGCGACATTGCCCGCGGTGGTGAGCGGCACGTTCTTGCCGCCGAGCCCGGCCCGCTCCACCCACAGGTCGGCGTCCGGCACCCACACCTGGTAGCCGGACCGGGCATGGCCGGAGCGCAGCGAGTCGGCGGTCTTGTACGACTCCTCCGCCTTGACCCGTACGTCCAGGCAGCGGCCGTCCGCCGTGACGTCCTTGTCGCGCGCGTACTGAGCCGCCTCGCGCAGCGCGGGCGCCATCGCGGGCGAGGCGACCACGCCGAGGCGGACCGCGTCCGCGTCGCAGGAGGAGCCGAAGGGCAACAGGCCGTTGCGGACGGCGACTCCGGCGCCCGTGGCCACGCCGAGGACCAGGACCGTTGCGATCGCCACGGTGCGGCGGCGGGCGCGGGCGCGGGGGCGAGCCGCGGCGCGGTCCGTCGCTGAGTTGCCGGGCGAGTTGTGTCGTCCCATGGCGGTGGTGCCCTCCCTGAAGAGATGGCGCGACGCGGCCGCAGGGCGGGCGGGGGACCACGCCCTGCTCTGGCGTAGCGTCTCTGCCGGCCCGTCGCGCACGATCTTCGTAACTGCTTTCGAGGACCCTAACGGGTGCGAGCGCGAAGATGCGGCGCGAATGAACAAGTGGAGGAAGTGTGAAGGCGGACGGGGTGGCGATGGCCGAAACTTTTCCTGAAGGGCGGCCGTATCGGCGGATGTTCCGTGACGAGACGCTGCTCGTCCTCGCGCTTTCGCTCGCCGCGAGTGCCGTATCCGCCCTGATCAGCTTTGTCGGCTCGGTCACCGAGCCGGGAGGTCTGAAGGACCAGGCGGCGACCCTGAACGCCTCGGCCGCGCCCGGGCGGCCCTGGCTCGATCTCGCCTGGCAGCTCTTCGGGATCGCGACGGCGCTCGTGCCCGTCGCGCTCGTCGCGCACCTTCTCGTACGGGAGGGATCGGGGCTGCGCGCGATCGGCTTCGACCGTACGCGGGCGTGGCCGGACCTGGGGCGGGGTGCGGCGATCGCCGCGGTGATCGGCAGTACGGGCATCGCCTTCTATCTGGCGGCCCGCGGCCTGGGGTTCAACCTCACGGTGGTGCCGGAGGCGCTGCCCGAGGTGTGGTGGAAGTACCCGGTTCTGGTGCTTTCGGCGGCACAGAACTCGATCGTCGAAGAGGTGATCGTGATCGGGTATCTGCTGCGCCGCCTGGACCAGTTGGGATGGTCCCCGAAGGCGTCGCTCGCGGTGAGCTCGGTCCTCCGGGGCTCGTACCACCTGTATCAGGGCATCGGCGGATTCATCGGGAACATGGTGATGGGCGCCGTCTTCGTACTTCTGTACCGGCGTTGGGGCCGGGTCGGGCCGCTCGTCGTCGCCCATACGCTGCTCGACGTCGGGGCGTTCGTGGGGTACGCGGTGCTCGCGGGCAAGGTGGGTTGGCTGCCCACGGCGTGAGACGGCCCGGTGGTCAGACGAGCACCTCCTCAGACGAGCAACCGCCCGTCGATCGTGGTGATCGCGCGGCCGGTGAGCAGGGTGCGCTCGCCCTTCAGTGACGTACGGACGAGACCGGTGCGGGCCGAAGCCTGTAGGCCGGTGAGTTCCGTGCTGCCCAGGCGCGGCGACCAGTAGGGCGCGAGCGCGGTGTGGGCGCTGCCGGTGACCGGGTCCTCGTCGATGCCGACACGCGGGAAGAAGCCGCGCGAGACGAACGCGTAGTCGCCGGTGGGGTCCTCGGCGCGTGCGGTGGCGATGAGGCCGCGCTCGGAGTGGCGTACGAGACCGGCGAGGTCGGGGGCCAGGCCGCGCACCGTCTTCTCGTCGGCCAGCTCGACCAGGACGTCGCCGCAGTACGGCCCGGCGTCGTAGCACGAAAGCAGCTCCGCGCCCAGCGCCTCGGCAAGCCCGGTGGGCGGCTCGGCCTCGGTGAGCGGGGCCGTGGGGAAGTCGAGCGTGAGGGTGCCGTCGCCGTGGGCGGTCGCGGTGAGGATCCCGGCGCGGGTGCGGAAGCCGATGGTGCCCGTCGCGGCGCCGGTGGTGTGCAGGACGTGGGCGGTGGCCAGGGTGGCGTGGCCGCAGAGGTCGACCTCGGTGGTCGGCGTGAACCAGCGCAGCGCCCAGGCCGCGCCGTCGCCGTCCGTGCCCTCCGGGAGCGGGTGGGCGAAGGCGGTCTCGGCGTGGTTGACCTCCATCGCTACGCGCTGGAGCCAGTCGTCCTCGGGGAAGGCGTCGGTGAAGAGCACGACCCCGGCCGGGTTGCCGGTGAAGGGGCGGTCGGCGAAGGCATCGACGATTCGAATCTGCATGGCCGCGAGGCTAGGCGGCCGCCGAAATGGCAGGCCAAGGCCAATTCGGGAGCCGTGGCCCTTCTTCTGTGGTGCCGGTCTTTGCCCCGGTTCGGTCGCTCTGGAAGCAAGGGCTTGTCGAACGTAGTGTTCCGATATATCGTTGAGGCATCGCGACTGATACACGATGTCGCGGTGACTCTTGAAGCGACAACACGAAGCGACGAACGGAAAGGGTGTGGTTGCCATGCGACCCCACGGACACGGACATGAGCACGAACGCGAGGGCGGCTGCGGGCGCGGCCCGGGCGGTCGCGGGCCGGGCGGTCGCGGGCCGTTCGGCCCCGGCTGGGGCCGCGGTGAATTCGAGGGGCGGCGCGGGGCCTTCGGCCCGTTCGGGCCCGGCTTCGGCGGCCCGGGTGGCCCCTGGGGCGGGCGGGGACGCGGCCCGGGCGGTCGCGGCAGGGCGCGGCGCGGCGATGTGCGCGCCTCGATCCTGGCGCTCCTCAAGGACCGGCCGATGCACGGCTACGAGATGATCCAGGAGATTGCCGAGCGCAGTGACGGGGCGTGGAAGCCCAGCCCCGGCTCGGTCTACCCGACCCTGCAGCTGCTCGAGGACGAGGGCCTGATCACCAGCGAGAGCGAGGGCGGCAAGAAGCTGTTCTCGCTGACCGAAGAGGGCACCGCGGCCGCCGCCGAGGGTCCCGACGCGCCCTGGGAGGACGCGGGCCGCGGCGTCGACTGGGAGGCCGTCAACGAGATCCGGCAGGCCGGGTTCGGCCTCATGGAGGCGTTCGGCCAGGTCTGGAAGACCGGGTCGGCCGAGCAGCGGCAGAAGGCGCTCACGGTCGTCAATGACGCCCGTAAGCGGCTGTATCTGATCCTGGCCGATGAGGACTAGGGCGTTCCTTGCGGATCACGGATGCGCACCGTCGTACGGGGCTCGGCAATCGCGCTGCACGCGCTGCACGCCCTCGTCCGCAAACGCCGGACGGGCTGAAACATGACGCCCGCCGCCATGATCCGGAGAGCTGCGGCGCCTCGCGGTCACACCCGCGGGGCGCCGTTGTCGTGCGTCGGGCGTCAGCCGACCAGGCCGCTCAGTTTGCGCAGTGACTCGTTGAGGGCCGCCGTCGCCGAGTCCTTGAGCTTTCCCGCCATGAGCGTGACGGCCGCGCCGGTGAACTCGCCGTCGATGCGTACGGTCGTGGCGTCGCCGTCCGGGGTCAGCGTGTAGCGCGTGCCCACGTTCACGGCCATCGGGCCCTTGCCCTTGATGGCGAACACCCGGGCGGGCTCCAGCTCCGCCACGGTCCAGGTCACCTCGGCCGGGAAGCCCATCAGCTTCATGCTCTCCTCGAACGTGCCGCCCACTTCGAGGGACTCGGGCACACCCTTGGGGAAGCCGGTGTGCGTGGTGTTCCACTCGCCGTACACGGAGAAGTCCGTGAGCCGACCCCAGACCTTCTCGGCGGGCGCTTCGATGCGTGCTTCCGCGGTGACTTCGGCCATGCGACACCCCTCTCGTCAGGCGCTGCGGCGGGTGCAGCGGTGAGTGTCGCGGAACGTAGCGGCGGGGCCTGGAAGTTACAAGACTGACGGCCCGTCAGGAATGCTGGGGATCGCCGACGCGACGGATCACCGCGGCGTCGAAGAGGTCCAGGGCGCGCGGGAACGGACCCTCGTCGTGGCAGTGCCAGGCGTCCCAGAAGAGATCCGCGAGCAGCGCGTCGGCGGGGGCGTAGACGCGGTAGACGTACTGCTTGTCGTCGACGGCGGGCAGGGCGACCAGCCAGCAGCCCATGTCCTCGGGCGGCGTCTCCTCGTACGAACCGCGCGTGCCCACGCCATACGGCTGCGGGGAGCGCGGGGCGGCGGACATCGGCTGAGTCCTTCGATGGGGAGCGGGCCTGCAGAGGACTGTGTACGGGATGGGACGTACTACGGCGAGCCGGGGTTGCGCAGGGGGAGTGAAGCAAGGCGGCGCGAGCCCCCGAGGAAAGAACGGCCGGATCTCCTCCCCAAGGAGGACAACTCGCCGATGGATGCCCAACCTGTGTCGGATGTGCAGATGCTCCCTTCCGGGGATGCTTCCGCAATAACGGCCTGATGGGGTGGGAGGCGTGCATAGTCCCACCTCGCCGGCGGCGCAGCCGGGCCCACCCCCTGACAGAACTGACGGAACCGACGGCCCGGTCAGCGATGACCGGCTCAGTGCGGAACTGACGTCGGTCGTCTCCGGTGCGCGCCGTCGCGCGCTGCGCGACGGTGACGCCCAGATCGACACCGCCCACCTGCTGCACTCCCTGCTCGAGGCCGACCCGGTGGTGCGCGAGGCGTTCGACGGCGGCACCCAGGTGGCCCGGCTGCTCGGCTATCTCGTGCAGCGCACCATCGGCTACGGGCTGCGCTGGCAGGGGACCGTGGAGGACTCCGGCGCCGTGCCCGTCGTGGCCGGGACTCCCGGCTGGTCGCCCGCGGCCGCCGGTGCCATGGCGGCGGCCCGGGTGCGCGCCGCGCGCCGCGGCGACCACCGCGCCACCGGCACCGACCTGCTCGCGGCGCTCGCTGCCGACGCGGAGTGCCGGGCGGTGGAGGTGCTGCGCCGGGCGGGGGTGGAACCGGGTGAACTGACGGAGCGAATAGCGGAGTTGGGGAGCGCGAGGGAAGGCGCGCGCCAGGTGCCGGGGTGAACGTCCGGACCCGCGCTCGGACCCGCGCCCGGACCCGCGTACTGAGGCGCAACGGGGCGCGGTCTCGGCCATTGATCTCGGCCATTGAGATGTCAGGGGTAACGGGGATGACGCTCCTGACATCTCCTGTCATGATGTGCCGATGTCCAGAGCTCAGGGTGTTCCGGGGAGCGGGGGGCGGGGCGTGGGCCTCGGCCTCGCGCTCGTCTCGGCGTTCGCGTTCGGCGGTTCGGGAGTCGCGGCCAAGCCGCTGATCGAGGCGGGGCTCGACCCGCTGCACGTGGTGTGGCTCAGGATCGCGGGCGCCGCCTTCTTCCTGCTGCCCATCGCGTGGCGCCACCGCGATCTGGTGCGGAACAGGCCCGCGTTGCTGGCCGGGTTCGGGGTGCTCGCGGTCGCGGGCGTGCAGACCTGCTACTTCCTGGCGATCTCCCGGATCCCCGTCGGCGTCGCGCTGCTCATCGAGTATCTGGGGCCCGCGCTGGTGCTCGGCTGGATCCGGTTCGTACAGCGCCGCCCGGTGTCGCGGGCCGCGGCGGTCGGCGTCGTGCTCGCGGTCGGCGGGCTCGCCTGTGTCGTCGAGGTGTGGGCCGGGATGCGGTTCGACGCGCTCGGGGTGCTGCTCGGCCTCGGCGCCGCGGTCTGCCAGGCCGGGTACTTCATCCTCGGCGATCACGGCAGCGACGCGGGGGAAAGCGCCCCCGACCCGCTCGGCGTGATCGCGTACGGATTGCTCGTCGGCGCCGCCGTGCTCACGGTCGTCGCGCGCCCCTGGGGCATGGAGTGGTCGGTGCTCGCCGGGCGGGCCGATATGAACGGCGACTCGGTGCCCGCCTGGCTGCTGCTCGGCTGGATCGTGCTCATCACCACCGTGCTCGCGTACGGCACCGGGGTGCTCGCCGTGCGTCGGCTCTCGCCCCAGGTCGCCGGGGTCGTCTCCTGCCTGGAGGCGGTCATCGCGACCGTGTTCGCCTGGATCATGCTCGGTGAGCACCTCGCTCTGCCGCAGATCGTCGGCGGCGCCCTCGTGCTGGTCGGCGCGCTCGCCGCACAGTCGTCCACGCCCGGCAAGCCGGTCTCCGCGGAGCCGGTCGCGGGCGGGACGCCGGGGACGGGCGCGGCGCCTGACGGGACGGGCGCGGCGCCCGACGGGGAAAGCCAGTTGTCCGGGTCCCGCACCTCCGCTTAAGGTCCGATCATGCCTTCGACGCTCGTTCTGCCCCCGCCCGCCGCATAATGCGGGCGGCCGGTAGCCACGTACCCACGTGCAAGCTCACCCCCGGGCGGTGTCCCGGGGCGATGACGGCTGCCCGCAGACGACAGCCATGACGTTCCGTCTTCCTGTCTTTTGCGGAGAACTCACGTGTCGAACGTGTCGAATGCTGTTTCCGGCGCGCCCACTTCGGGCTCGTCCTCACTCCCCGCGGTGGCTTCCGTCGCCGCGCGCCCGTCCGTCGGGCGCGGGCTCCTCTATCTGATCGTCGCCGGGGTCGGCTGGGGCACCGCGGGTGCGGCCGGCTCCCTGGTGTTCCGGGCCGGTGAACTCGGGCCGCTCGCGCTCTCGTTCTGGCGGTGCGCGGGCGGGCTTGTGCTGCTGCTCCTGGCCGCCGTGTTGCCGCGGCCCGGCCGGACCCCGCGCCGCGAGGGCGCCGCACGCGTCCGGCCCGGCCGGATCGTCGCGCTCGGTCTCTGCCTCGCGATGTTCCAGACCGCGTACTTCGCCGCCGTCGAGGCCACCGGGCTTGCCGTCGGCACCGTCGTGACTCTGGGCGCGGGCCCTGTACTCATCGCGCTCGGCGCGTGGTGCACGCTCGGCGAACGCCTCGGGTGGGGCGGGCTCGCCGCCGTGGCCGGGGCGCTCGCCGGGCTCGCCGTCCTGGTGCTTGGCGACGGCGGGGTGACGGTGCGCTACTGGGGCGTCCTGCTCGCCGTGCTCTCCGCCGCCGGGTACGCCCTGATGACGCTGCTCACCCGCTGGTGGGGGCGCGACGCGGGCGGCGGCGACGCACGCACCACCACGGCATGGACCTTCGGAGTGGCCGCCCTCGCGCTGCTGCCGCTCGCCGCGGGGGAGGGGCTGCTTCCGCACACCGACCGGCCCTGGCTCGTGCTCGGCCTGCTCGGGTACATCGCCGCGGTGCCGACGGCCCTCGCGTACAGCCTGTACTTCTCGGGTGCCGCGGTCGTCCGCTCCGCGACCGTCTCCGTGATCATGCTGCTCGAACCAGTCAGCGCGGCGCTCCTCGCGGTCCTGCTGCTCGGCGAGACGCTCACGGCCGCCACCGTGGCGGGCACCGTCCTGATGCTCGCCGCGGTGGCCGGACTCGCGGTCGCGGAGGTACGGCGACGGTAAGGCGACGACGGGAGGCCGCAGCCCACCCTCACCCGCCGGACGGCCCCGGCGTCCGCCCGGAGGGCGGGCCCCGCCGGGGGTACCTCCCGCTCGAGCGAGGCCGAGAGTGGGGGAGTCTGGTGCGGCGATCGCAAGGCGCCGGAGCGTCCTCGTGGCGGAGCCACGTGGGCGATTCGGCAACGCCGCGAGCGTGCGTGCCAGGCGTCGTGGGGCAGGCGGGAGTTTGACGGCAGGGCCTAGGATCGCGTCCGGTGCCGCGCTCGGCGAGACCGGCCGCGATCCGGTCCCGCCGCTCCTGCGCCCGGTGCCCCGCGTACTTGAACTTCGCCCGTACGTCGGTGATGTCGAGCCGGAGGCCGCGGATCCCGGCGAGCTGCCTGCCGAACGGCGCCTCGCCGGGCGCCGCGGGTGCCGTACCGCCGTCAGGCTGGAAGTGGGCGGCCTGGCGGTTCAAGAGCGCGGCCTTCTCGGCCGGGTCGTCCACGAGGTGGGCGGTGCAGTGGAGTTGAACGGCCGCGTAGATGCTGGTCGGCACGCCGTGCTCGGTCGGGTCGTCGGGCGCCGCCTGCCAGGGGCCGGGCACGTATGCGTAGTCGTCGACCACGCTCACGACCACCTCGGGGCGGGCCTCGAGGGCGGGCCAGATCGGGTTGGGGCGCGCCAGATGCGTGAGTACGGTGCCGCGCGGGCCGCCGTCCGCGACGTACGCGATATGCAGCGGCTGGACGTGCGGGGGCCAGGCCCTCTCTTCCGGGTCATCCCGGCGTCGCGGGGTCTGGTGCGCAGGCATTTGGCGGCACTTACTCGTTGGGGCTCCGCGTCGCCGCCCTCCTCCGCCTTGCAGCTGCTGCTCGCCATCCAAGGGGATGAATCAAAGAGGCGAGGCGGAGCCGCGCAGCGGCGGAGCGCACCAGACCCCGCTCGGGCCACCCGGACAGCGCCGTCGTCCGGAGCCGGGCTGACCCGGAAGAGAGCACCTAGCCGGACAGTCCGTTGACGACGAGCTGACCGAAGTCGTGGTCGGCGAGCCACCGTTGCCACTCGGCGTCGTCCTGCGGGGCGGCGCGGCCTCATCCGGGACGGACCAGCCTCACAGCCCCTTGACGTAGTCGGGGACCTCGATGCCGGGCGCCAGGTCGGCCGCGGGCACCGGCTCGCCGTACGACAGGTGGAGCGGGACCACGCCGGTCCAGTGGGGGAGGCCGAGGTCCTCCTCGTCGTCGTTGGGGGCGCCGGTGCGGAGCTTCGCGGAGACCTCGTTCAGGTCGAGGCGGAGTACGGCGGTGGCGGCCAGCTCCTTGGCGTTGGCCGGGCGGGAGTCCGCGGCGCGGCCCGGGACCACGTGGTCGACCAGGGCGTCCAGGGCGGTGCGCTTCTCGTCCGGCTCGGTCACCTGGTGGGCCGTGCCGTGCACCACGACCGAGCGGTAATTGAGCGAGTGGTGGAAGGCGGACCGGGCAAGGACCAGGCCGTCCACGTGCGTGACCGTCAGACACACCGGAAGCCCCGGATCCGCCTGGCCTGTCCGGCCCGCCGCGCGCAGCGGCCGGGAGCCGGTGGAGCCGTGCACATAGAGGCGCTCGCCCACCCGTCCGTACAGCGTGGGCAGCACGACCGGGGCGCCGTCGCGGATGAAGCCGAGGTGGCAGACGTACGCCTCGTCGAGTATCGCGTGCACCAACGCGCGGTCGTACGAGGCTCGTTCACGGGCGCGGGTGGGGACGGTCCGGTCGGTCGGAACGTAGCTGGTGCTGTCCGGCGACACGGGCTTGGCGTCGGGCATTGCGAACTCCATTGCACTAGTGCATAATCTTGTTTGTGCTAGGAGAGTATCGGATTCAGGGGCGGCGTGCAGCCGAAATCGCCGCCAGCGTCGAGACCGGGGTCGGCAGCGGTGACCTGCCACCCGGCCAACTTCTGCCGCCCATGCGGGAGTTGGCGGCCGAGCTCGGGGTGAATCCGAACACCGTGGCGGCCGCCTACCGCACGCTCCGGGAGCGCGGAGTGATCGAGACCGCCGGGCGCCGCGGCAGCCGGGTGCGCCCCCGGCCCGCCACCACGGCGCGCGAGTCGATCCGCGTCGACGTACCGCCCGGGGTGCGCGACGTGTCCACGGGCAACCCGGACCCCGCCCTGCTACCCCCACTCGCCGACGCTCTCGCGGCCGCCGCCGAGCAGGCCCGACGACACCCCGTGCTCTACGGAGACGACGCCGTGGAGCCGGAGTTGGCGCGGCTCGCGCGGGCGGCGTTCGCTGCCGATGGGGTACCGGACGGGCCGGTCGCCGTCACCTCCGGGTCCCTGGACGCCATCGAGCGGGTCCTCGCCGTGCACCTCAGGCCGGGCGACGCGGTCGCCGTCGAGGACCCCGGCTGGGGCAGCCTGCTCGACCTGATCCCGGCGCTCGGGCTGCGGCCGCTGCCGGTCCGCGTCGACGACGAGGGGCCGCGCCCCGAGGACGTGGAGCGGGCGCTGCGCGACGGCGCCCGCGCTCTCGTCGTGACCGACCGCGCACAGAACCCGACCGGCGCCGCCGTGACCGCGCCACGCGCGCGTGCCCTGCGCGAGGTGCTCGCGGCCCACCCCGAGGTGCTGCTCATCGAGGACGACCACGGCCACGGCATCGTCGACCTGCCGCTGCACCCGCTGGCCGGAGTGTCCGACCACTGGGCCCTGGTGCGCTCCACGGCCAAGGCGTACGGCCCCGACCTACGGCTCGCCGTCCTCACCGGCGACCCGGCCACCGTCGACCGGGTGCAGGGCAGACAGCGCCTGGGGCCCGGCTGGGTGAGCCGACTGCTCCAGTGCGCCGTGGTGCGACTGTGGACCCAAGGGGCCGTCGACGCGCGCGAGGTGGCCGCTTCGTACGGTCGCCGCCGGGACGCCCTGATCGCGGCGCTCGCGGAACGCGGGGTGGCCGCGCACGGGCGCAGCGGGATGAATGTGTGGGTGCCGGTGCCGGACGAGACCGGTGCGGTGGCGCGGTTGCTGCATGCGGGGTGGGCGGTGGCGCCGGGGGCTCGGTTCCGGGTGGGGGCCGGGTCCGGGGTGCGGATCACCGTGTCGCTGCTCGCGGCCGCCGACATCGAGGCGGTGGCCGAGGCGGTGGCGGCGGCGACGGGGCCTGCGCCTGCCCGGCGGTATGAGTGAGCAGAAGAAGCCCGTCCGGCGTTTGAGGACGAGGCCGTTCAGGCCGATAGGGGGTCTGGGGGCGCAGCCCCCAGTTCCGGCCACCCCGTACAACGGTGCGGATCGCCTAGCGGTGGGCCCGCCGTCGCGACTGCGTCAGCGCCGCCCCTACTAGGACGATCACCGCACCAACAGGCGTGGACCAGGCCAGCGGCTCGCCGAGCAGCGCGACGCCCGCCGCGGTGGCGATGACCGGGATGAAGTACGTGACCATCTGGGCCGTCGTCGGGCCGACCTCCGCGACCAGGCCGTACTGAAGAAGCACCGCGAGCCCGGTGCCGAGCGCGCCCAGGGCGACGACGGCGAGCAGCGGAAGGAGCGGGAAGCTCGTCGGGGCGGATGTGAACAGCGGGGTCACCAGCGCCAGTTGGGCGGTCGCGAGGAGTAGTTGCGCGCCGGTGAGGGAGAGGTTCGAGTGCGAGCTGCCCGCGAGGGTGCGGCGCACGTAGATCCAGCCGATCGGATAGCTCAGCGAGGCGAGCAGCGCCATCGCCGTACCGCCCGCGTCGAGCCCGCTGAACCCCTGCCAGGCGCCGAGCACCGTGAGCACGCCGAGGAACCCGAGGCCGAGCCCCGCGACCCGGCGCCGGGTCGGCCGGTCCTCGGAGAGCGCGACCAGGGACAACGCCATGCCCCACAGAGGAGAGGTGGCGTTGCAGATGCCCGCGAGCGTGGACGGAATCGTCAACTCCGCGTAGGCGAAGAGCGAGAACGGCAGGGCGTTGAGGAAAAACGCCGCCACCGCCACATGCCCCCACGTACGCAGCCCGCGCGGCAGCCGCTGCCGCCGCGCCACCATCGCCACCGCGAGCACGGCGGTACCGAAGAACAGCCGCCCGAGCGTGACGTGGAACGGCGCGTAGCCCTGCGTACCGACCTTGATGAGCAGAAAGCTGAAGCCCCAGATGAGCGACAGGACGGCGAAACGGAGCCGCCAGTCGAGCGCGGGCCGACGGCGCACAGCGGCAGGAGTAGCAGTGGCAGGAGCACAGGGGCAGGGGCAGGTGCGGGCGGCGGACGCCGGGGCATCGGAAGACTGCCCGAGGTCGGAGGTGACGGAGGCCATGGACGACACTCTGGTGAAGCCGACTTCGTAGAACAAGCGAAATTTGATACGTCGTTCCGCTTAGCATTGCTTACATGTTGAGCCTGGAGCGCCTGCGCACCCTGGATGCCCTCGCCCGGCACGGCTCCGTCAGCGGAGCGGCCGCCGGGCTGCACGTCACCACCTCGGCCGTGTCCCAGCAGATGGCCAAGCTGGAGCGCGAGGTGGGCCAGCAACTGCTCGCCAAGAACGGTCGCGGCATCCGCCTCACCGACGCCGGGCAGCTGCTCGCCGAGCACGCCGGACGGATCCTGTCCCAGGTGGAGCTGGCCCAGTCGGACCTGGAGGCACAGCGCGGCCAAGCCGTCGGCGAACTCCGCGTCGCGGCCTTCCCGACCGCCGCGCGCGGCCTCTTCCCGGCCGCCCTCGTCGCGCTTCACGCCGCCCACCCGGGCCTGCGCGTACGCTCCCACGAGCGCGAGCCGCAGCCCGCCGCCGCCGGAGTGGTCCGCGGCGACCTGGACCTGGCGGTGGTCCTCGACTGGTACAACAAGTCGCTCCCGGTGCCCGAGGGGCTCGTACGGGCGCCGCTCCTGGACGACTTGGTGGACGTGACGCTGCCCGCCGACCACCGGCTCGCCGACAGCGCCGACCTCGACCTCGAGGAACTCGCCGACGAGGACTGGATCACCTGGCCGGAGGGCGCCTTCTGTGCGGACTGGCTGTTCTACACGCTGCGCACCAAGGGCATCGAGCCGCGCCTGTGCCACTGGGCGGAGGAGCACCACACCCAGCTCGCCTATGTCGCGGCCGGGCTCGGCGTCTGCGTCACACCGCGCCTGGGCCGCGGCCAACTCCCCGACGGCGTAAGGGTGGTGCCGGTCCGGCAGCGGATCAGCCGCCATGTGTACGCGGTGTGGCGCGCGGACGCCGACCGGCGGCCGTCGATCCGGGCGGCCGTCGAGGCGCTGCGTACGGCCGGGGCGGCGGTGACGGGGTGAAGCGGTTGGTCAGGTGGTGCGGGAGGCCAGCTTCCGGAAGTCCCACGACGCCACCGTGTCCGGGGTGAGCCGGGCCCAGGCGTGCCGCCCGTCGTGCGGCATGGTGTCGAGGCCGAAGTTCTTCCGCGCGAAGAGCCGCTCGGGCTCCACCAGTTCGGGACACGGCTCGCCGGTGCGCGGGGCCTCGCCGACGAACTCCACGGAACCGGCGAGCTCGACGCCGCGCAGCTCCCCGTACTCCTCGCCCGCGTCCACGACCACGGCGATCCGCGGGTCCCGGCGCAGCTGGGCCCAACGCCTGCTGCGGGTGATGGAGTACAGCCACAACGAGGTGCCGTCCCAGGCGAACCAGAGCGTGCCGGCGTGCGGGGCGCCGTCCGTCGCGACGGTCGCGACCCGGCAGGTGCGCTGCTCGGCCAGGAACGCGTCCAGCTCGTCCGGCGTCATCATGATCTTGCGACCGCGGCGCTGCGTGGTGGCCATGCGTCCTCCCCGATGGCCCTGGGCGGGCCGGTCCGGCACTGCTTTCTGACAGCGTGTCAGGAAATCATGGGGGCTCTTCCGCGCATACGCAATGGGGGCTAGTCTCCGCGACCTGTCCCGACCGTCCTGACCCGTCCGCGCCCGCCCGCCGCACCGTGCTCGTGTCAAGGGGAGAACCATGCCGTCGCCCGAAGCGCTCGCCGAGCTTCTCGACCCCGCCACCACCGCGCTGCTCACCGTCGAGTGCCAGCAGGGCGTCGTCGGCACCGAGAGTGCCCTGCCCGAACTCGCCGAGGAGGCCCGCGGCTCGGGTGCGCTCGGCAACGTCGCCCGGCTCGTGGCCGCCGCGCACACCGTCTCCGTACAGGTGCTGCACGCGGTCGCGGAGCGCCGCCCCGACGGGCGCGGGGCCGGTCGCAACGCGCGTCTGTTCCGCGCGGCGGAGCGGCTGCCCGTGCAGCAGATCGCGGGGACGAAGGCGGTCCGCGTCGCGCCGCCGATCGAGGTCGCGGAGGAGGATCTGGTGGTGCGGCGGCTGCATGGGCTCTCGCCGCTCGCGGGCACGGACGTGGATCCGTTGCTGCGGAATCTGGGGTGCCGGACCTTGATCGTCACTGGGGTCTCGGCCAATGTGGCCGTGCCCAATGCCGTGTTCGACGCGGTGAATCTGGGGTACGAGGTGGTGGTTCCCGCGGATGCGATCGCGGGGGTGCCCGCGGAGTACACGCCCTTGGTGGTGCGGCACACGTTGGCACTGGTCGCGACCGTCACGTCTACGGACGAGGTGCTCGGGGCTTGGAAGGGGGCGCCGCGGGGGTAGTGCAGGGCGCTGAGCGCGCGCGTCGTCGACCGCCGGATGGGCTCAAAGAGCCAACGCCCGCCGCAAGAAACCCAGTTCATGCACCATCAACGCGTCCGCCGTCCCCCGGCCGGAGGCCATGTGCGTCGCCCCCGACAACGGCAGCACGCTGTGCGGGCGCCCCGCCGCAAGCAGCGCGGCGGAGAAGCGGAGCATGTGGGCCACCACCACGTTGTCGTCGGCCAGGCCGTGGACCAGGAGGAGGGGCCGGGTCAGGCGGTGGGCCGCGGCCACCAAGTCGCAGCGCTCGTAATGTTCCGGGGTCACCTCGGGGTGGCCGAGAAAGCGCTCCTTCCAGTACGTGTCGTACAGGCGCAGATCCGTCGGCGCGGCCCCGGCGACCGCCGCGTGGAAGACGTCAGGACGGTGCAGGACCGCGCCCGCGGCGAGGAAGCCGCCGAAGGACCAGCCACGGATCGCGACCCGGTCCAGGTCCAGGTCGCGCCCGGCACGCGCGCGTACGGCCGCGTGCAGCGCATCGACCTGGTCCTCCAGGACGGGCGTCAACTGGTCGCCGTGCACGGCGTTCTCCCAGGCGCGGCCGCGCCCCGGCGTGCCCCGCCCGTCGACCGTGAGCACCGCGAAGCCCTGGTCCGCGAACCACTGCGAGACCGCCGCCCACCAGCCCCGGGCCCGCTGCACGAGCTGAAGACCGGGCCCGGAGTACGAGTTGACCAGGACCGGAAGCCGTCCGTCGCCCGGCTCGTGGCCGGTCGGCAGGTGCAGGTTCGTGCGCAGCTCGCGCTCGCCGAGGTGAAGCAGGGTGGGTGCCACGCGCACCAGGGGCTCTTCCGCCCGTACGGCGATCCGGCCCGCGGGTTGTCCGTCGCGCAGCACCGTGACGGTGTGCCCGTCGGCGGTACGACTGTCCAGAACCATGGCCGGGCCGTTCGCGCTGGCCGTGTGCACCCCGGGCTCCGTGGTGAGGCGGGTGGCGCCGTCCCCGGGCGTGTACGACCAGACGTGCACCTCGGTCGGCTCCTCGCTCGCGGTGAACAGGACCCGCTCGCCGACCGTGCCCAGGACCTCGTGGACCTGAAGGCCGGGCGGTGTCGCTGTGTTTCCGACGCCCCCGACGCCCCCGACGCCCCCGACGCCCTCGACGTACCCGACGCGCAGCCCGCAGGTGTCCCCGGTGACGGAGGTCAGGACCGGGGTCCCCGAAGCGGTGCGCACCGGGGTGCCCGGCAGGAGCCGCACCCAGGCGTCGTCGGTGCGGTGGTGCAGGAGCCGGGTCGCGCCGCTGTCCGGGTTCACGGCGTAGAGCAACTCGGAGCGCTGGTCCCGGGATTGGAGCACCACCAGCGGACCGTGCGCGTCCCAGGCCGCGCCGGTCACGTACTCCAGGGCGGGGTCCATCCAGGTGCCCGCGGGGTGCCGCTCGCCCGGGGCCGACGCGGGCGTACGCACCCGTACGCGCGTGCCGTCCAGGGCAAGGACATACAGCTCCGTCACGGCGTTGGCGGTGCCCGCCGCCGGGTACCGCACCGCGCGCGGCGGCCGCTCCGGGTGCGCCGGGTCGGACAGATACCAGCGCCGCACCGGAGCCGTGTCCACGCGCGTAACGAGCAGGGCGGTGCCGTCCGGCGCCCACCAGAAGCCGCGCGGGCGGCCGATGGACTCCGCCGCGACATGGTCGGCGAGCCCGTACGTCACATCCGCCGACTCCGGGTCCGCGAGCAGCCGGTCGTCCCCGCCGTCATCGAGGCGTACGACGCGCAGGGCCCCGCCGGAGACGTACGCGACCCGGCTCCCGTCCGGCGACGGGCGCGGGTCGAAGACCGGCCCCGCCGTCGGGATACGGCGCGGCGGTATGTCCTGGGCCACCGTACCCCCCGTACCGACCACCCACAGGGCCCCGCCCAGCGAAAACGCCACCACGCGCGCGTGCCGGTCGGTCGCGTACGCCACCACCCCCTCAGACGCCTCCCGCGCCCGCTCCCGACGCACCCGCTCCGCCTCCGGCACCGCACCGCCCAGGTTGAGCACCGCCGGGTCGGCCACCAGCCGTTCCTTGCCGTTTTCGTGCACCCATAGGCGGCTGACCGGATCGTCGCCTCCAGTAGTGCGCAGAAAGACCACGCGCTCCCCGTCAGGGGAGACCGAAAACGCCCGCGGAACCCCGAGCGCGAAGCGGCGCGTGCGGGCGAACTGACGGGGAAAGGCAAGGTCTGCCATGGCGGACACGCTGTCAGACACTGTCAGATACCGACAGACACTGCCACGGAAAATCCCGGTCGAACACCCCTGATCCGCGGCGTAGCCTGGCCCGATGCTCACCGAAGTCAGCGCGACCCGCTACGTCACGCCCTTGCGTGAGGGCGGCTCGCTCCCCGGCATCGTCGAGGCCGACGATCTCGGCACGTACGTCATGAAGTTCACCGGCGCGGGGCAGGGCCGCAAGACGCTCGTCGCGGAGGTCATCTGCGGGCAGTTGGCGCGCGGGCTCGGGCTGCGGATTCCCGACCTGGCGCAGATTCAACTGGACCCCGTGCTCGGGCTTTCCGAGCCGGACCAGGAGGTGCAGGAGCTGCTCAAGGCGAGCGGTGGCCTCAACCTCGGCATGGACTACCCTGCCGGGCTCGATCGGCTTCGACCCGCTCGCGTACGAGGTGACGGCCGCGGAGGCCGGGCGCGTGGTGTGGTTCGACGCGCTGATCAACAACGTCGACCGCTCCTGGCGCAACCCCAACATGCTGGTGTGGCACGGCGACCTGTGGCTCATCGACCACGGCGCGAGCATGATCTGGCACCACAACTGGCCGACCGCGCCGCGCGCCGCCGAGAAGCCGTACGACGCCTCCGACCACGCCCTCGCGCCGTTCGGCCCGGACGTCGCGGCCGCGGCCGCCGAGCTCGCCCCGAAGGTCACCGAGGAGCTGCTCACCGAGGTCGCCGCGGACGTGCCCGACGAGTGGCTGGTGGACGAGCCCGGCTTCGAGCACCCCGACGAGCTGCGCCGCGCGTACGTCGACGTGCTGCACGCGCGCGTGGCGGGGCTGCACGAGCGGATCACGCTCGGGCCGCGCCAGGAGCGGAAGTCCTCCGGCGCGCCCGGCTGGCTGACCGACCACGTCGGCGCCTGGCCGCACCCCACCCGGGCCGAGCAGAGCGGGAAGGACGCGGGCCGGTGACCGAGCGCGATGTGTACGAGTACGCGCTGCTGCGCGTGGTGCCGCGGGTCGAGCGCGGCGAGCAGTTCAACGCCGGGGTCGTCGTCTACTGCCGCAACCGCGGCTTCGTGGCCGCCCGCACCCACCTCGACGAGACCAAGCTGCGGGCCCTCGACCCCAACGCCGACGTGACCGGCGTACGGGCCGCGCTGCACGCCGTCGAGGGCATCTGCCACGGCGGCGAAGAGGCCGGGCAGGCCGCGCACGACAACCCCGGACGGCGCTTCCGCTGGCTGATCGCACCGCGCTCGACCGTGGTCCAGCCCGGCCCGGTCCACACCGGCCTCACCACCGACCCGGAGGCGGAGGTGGAGCGGCTGCTCGACCTCCTGGTCCGCTGATCCGGCGCGGGCCGCCGAGCACGCCGAGAATGCCGCCATGATCAAGCCCTGGCACCCGATGGGCCGTTGACACCGGGTGCCAGGGCTTCTAGCGTCTCGTCCACTGAGGGTACTAAGCGGTCGCTCACTGAGCGGAGCGACCCCGCCGCAGTCGATCCGTCTTCAGGTGAGGAGAACCCGCATGTCCACCACCGAGCAGCGCGTCGCCGTCGTCACGGGAGCCGCGCGCGGAATCGGCGCCGCCACCGCCGTACGTCTGGCCGAGGAGGGCCGGGCCGTGGCCGTGCTCGACCTCGACGAGGCCGCCTGCAAGGAGACCGTCGAGAAGATCACGGCCGCCGGCGGCAAGGCGATCGCGGTCGGCTGCGACGTCTCCGACGAGGCGCAGGTCGAGGCGGCCGTCGCGCGCGTGGCCGAGGAGCTCGGCGCGCCGTCGATCCTGGTCAACAACGCCGGCGTACTCCGCGACAACCTGCTGTTCAAGATGAGCGCGGCCGACTGGGACATGGTCATGAACGTGCATCTGCGCGGCGCCTTCCTGATGTCCCGGGCCTGCCAGAAGCACATGGTGGACGCGGGCTTCGGCCGGGTCGTGAACCTCTCCTCGTCCTCCGCGCTCGGCAACCGCGGCCAGGTCAACTACTCCGCCGCCAAGGCCGGTCTGCAGGGCTTCACCAAGACCCTCGCCAAGGAGCTCGGCAAGTTCGGCATCACCGCCAACTCCGTCGCCCCGGGCTTCATCGTCACCGAGATGACCAAGTCCACCGCCGACCGCGTCGGCATGGGCTTCGAGGACTTCCAGGCCGCGGCCGCCACCCAGATCCCGGTGCAGCGCGTCGGGAAGCCCGAGGACATCGCCAACGCCATCGCCTTCTTCACCGGCGAGGCGGCGGGCTTCGTCTCCGGGCAGGTCCTGTACGTGGCGGGCGGCCCGCTCGACTGACGTACGCCTCCGGACCGACGTACGAAACGCGCAGAACGTAAAGGACACAGCAGATGACGGTGCAGGACAGCGGCAGGGCCGCGCTCGTCACGGGTGCGAGCCGCGGTATCGGGTACGGCATCGCCGAGGCGCTGGTCGCCCGCGGTGACCGGGTGTGCATCACCGGGCGGAACGAGGACACCCTCAAGGAGGCGGTCCAGCGGCTCGGCGCGGACCGGGTGATCGGCGTCGCGGGCAAGGCGCACGACGAGGCGCACCAGGCCGTCGCCGTGGAGCGGGCCATGGAGGCGTTCGGGCGGCTCGACTTCCTGATCAACAACGCCGGTACGAACCCGGTATTCGGGCCGATCGCCGAGCTCGACCTCAATGTGGCGCGCAAGGTGTACGAGACCAATGTGATCTCGGCGCTCGGCTTCGCCCAGCAGACCTGGAAGGCCTGGCAGAAGGAGCACGGCGGCGCGATCGTGAACATCGCGTCCGTCGCCGGGGTCGCGGCCTCGCCGTTCGTCGGCGCGTACGGGATGAGCAAGGCCGCCATGGTCAATCTGACGCTTCAGCTGGCGCACGAGTTCGCGCCGCAGGTGCGGGTCAACGCGATCGCCCCCGCGGTGGTCAAGACGAAGTTCGCGCAGGCCCTCTACGAGGGACGGGAGGAGGAGGCGGCCGCCTCCTACCCGCTCGGTAGGCTCGGGGTGCCGGAGGACATCGGCGGCGCCGCGGCGTTCCTCACCTCGGAGCAGGCCGACTGGATCACCGGCCAGACCCTGGTCGTGGACGGCGGAATGTTCCTTAATGCGGGCGTTGGCTGATAAAACCGAACCGGGCGGTCCAATAGCGGACCGATAGTGCTTTACCGGACGTCCTGGGGCATCAAGTGCCCCGCTGGGCCTGTGGGTTGGCTCGGCGGGGCGCTGCGGTAGTGTGCGGCAACCCCCCATGGCGTGGTTGATCGAGGAGCGTGCGCGTGTTCAACCGGACCCGAAGTCTGCAGGCCGCTGCAGTTCTTGCGTCCATATCCCTGCTCTCGGGATGCGGCCTTGTGTCCTCCGGCGACTCCGAAGAGGAGCAGCCGATCGTGGTCGGCACCACCAGTGCGCCCACCGGCCTTGACCCTGCGGCTGCCTGGAACGGCTCCTGGGAGCTGTACCGGAACATCTACCAGACCCTGGTCAGCTTCCCGACCGGGGCCTCGTCCCCGGAGCCGGACGCGGCCGAGAGTTGCGCCTTCACGGACGGCACCAACCGTACATACCGGTGCGAACTGCGCGAAGGGCTCACCTTCTCGGACGGCAACTCGCTGGACGCCAAGGCCGTGAAGCACTCCATCGACCGGATCCGCACCATCGACGTCAAGGGCGGCCCCGCGGGCCTGCTCGGCAGCCTGGACAAGGTCACGACGAAGGGTGACCGGCAGGTCACCTTCCACCTCAAGAAGGCCGACGCGACCTTCCCGTTCGTCCTGGCCACGCCCGCCATGTCGATCGTCGACCCGGCCGAGTACCCGGCGAACAAGCTCCGCGAGGGCGACGAGATCAACGGCTCCGGGCCGTACGTCCTCGACTCGTACGACGGGCAAGAGGCCGAGCTCGTCAAGAACGAGCACTACAAGGGCGCCGCCGAGCGCAAGAACAACGCCGTCACCATCCGCTACTTCAAGAAGTCCACCGCCATGGTGAGCGCCCTGAAGGAGAAGCGGATCGACGTCACCTACCGTGGTCTGACCTCGCAGGACATCGTCGACCTGCAGGGCAAGAACGCGAGCCAGGGGCTCCAGCTGGTCGAGGGCGCCGGCACCGAGACCCGCTTCCTGGTCTTCAACCCGAAGGACAAGTGGGCCGGCAACCAGGCGGTGCGCAAGGCCGTCGCCCAGGTCATCGACCGCGGCGCCATCGCGCACAACGTCTACAAGGACACCGTCGAACCGCTCTACTCGATGGTCCCGCAGGGCGTGGCCGGTCACACCACCGGCTTCTTCGACCGGTACGGCAAGCCCAGCGCCGCCAAGGCCAAGTCGATCCTCGCGGACGCGGGGATCAACGAGACGGTGCCGCTCACCCTCTGGTACACCACGGACCGCTACGGCTCGGTGACCAAGGACGAGTTCGAGGAGATCAAGCGCCAGCTGGAGAAGTCCGAGCTCTTCGACGTCACGCTCGAAGGCCGTCCCTGGGAGGACTTGGAGAAGGGGTTCAGCAAGGGCGAGTACCCCGTGTTCGGCCGCGGCTGGTTCCCCGACTTCCCGGACGCCGAGAACTTCATCGCGCCGTTCGTCGGCAAGCAGAACGCTCTTGGAACGCCGTACGAGACCTCGAAGATCACCGACGAGCTGCTTCCGCAGTCCCGCCGCGAGAGCGACCGGGGCGCCGTGGTCAAGGAGTTCGAGCAGGCCCAGGAGATCCTCCTGAACGATGTGCGCCTGCTGCCGGTCTGGCAGGGCAAGCAGTACGTGGCCGCGAGCGAGGACATCGCCGGTGGTGAGCGGGCCCTTGACCCGTCGACGATCATGATGATGTGGGAGCTGAGCCGGAAGACCAGCTGGTAGTCGCGGCCGGGACGGTGGCCGTGGACCGAGCCCGGTCACGGCCACCGTCCCGCGTTGTCAGTGGCCGACGGTAGGTTCAGTGGAGCTAACTGACCACACACCGGAGGTTGTTGACGTGACGGACCCCTCGATGCTCCCCGAGTCCTGGCGCGAGGTGCTCGGCGAAGAGCTCCAGAAGCCCTACTTCAAGGAACTCACCGAGTTCGTGGAGGAGGAGCGGGCGAAGGGTCCCGTCTACCCGCCGCGCGAGGAGGTCTTCGCCGCCCTGGAGGCCACGCCGTACGAGAAGGTGAAGGTCCTGGTCCTCGGCCAGGACCCGTACCACGGCGAGGGGCAGGGCCACGGCCTGTGCTTCTCGGTGCGGCCCGGTGTGAAGACCCCGCCGTCGCTGCGGAACATCTACAAGGAGATGCACGCCGAGCTCGGCACCCCCATTCCGGACAACGGCTATCTGATGCCCTGGGCCCGCCAGGGCGTGCTGCTGCTCAACGCGGTGCTCACGGTCCGGGCCGGTGAGGCCAACTCCCATAAGGGCAAGGGCTGGGAGAAGTTCACGGACGCGGTGATCCGCGCCGTCGCCGAGCGGCCCGACCCGGCGGTCTTCGTGCTCTGGGGCAACTACGCGCAGAAGAAGCTCCCGCTGATCGACACCGAGCGGCACGTCGTGGTGAAGGGCGCCCACCCCTCGCCGCTCTCGGCGAAGAAGTTCTTCGGCTCGCACCCCTTCACGCAGATCAACGAGGCGGTGGCGGCCCAGGGCCACGAGCCGATCGACTGGCGCATTCCGGACTACGCGGAGGCCGGCTACTGAGCGGCCCGCCCGACACGGGGGCACTGCCGCCGTATGCCCGCGCCCGACCGGCGTTCGTCCCGGGCGGCGGTTAGCGTCGTCCCGGCGGGCAACGGCTGGGGAAGGTGCGTGAGGGCGCGGTGGCTGAGCGGCAGGAGCGGGCGGCGGAGGACGCGGTCCTGGCCCGGGCGGGGCAGGCGGTCATGCTGCACCACGCCGGGGACCGCGAGGAGGCCCGTAAGCGGTTCCTGGACCTCTGGGCGGAGATCGGCGAGGACGGCGATCCGCTGCACCGCGTCACCGTCGCGCACTACATCGCCGACACCCAGGACGAACCGGCCGACGAGCTGGCCTGGGACCTGCGCGCGCTGACCGCGGCCGAGTCGCTCACCGAGGAGCGCCTCGGCCGCGCCTTCTCCCCGTCCCTGCACCTGAACCTCGCCGCCGACTATCTGAAGCTCGCCCGCGAGGACGAGGCCCGCAGGCACCTGCGGTGTGCCCGCGCGGCTCTGGATGCCCTGGACGACGACGCGTCCCGGACCGGGGTCCGTGCCGCCCTGGAACGGCTTGAGCGGCGGCTCGGCTAGGGCCTGTCCGATGGGTCAGGCCGGCTGAGGTGGGCGGTGCCTGTCCGTGTGGCCGGGAGCGGCGTCTGGTGCGCTCCGCCGCTGTGCGGCTCCGCCTCGCCTCTTTGATTCGTCCTTCGGATGGCGAGCAGCGGCTGCAAGGCGGAGGAGGGGGTGCCGTCATCCGGGGGCTGCGCCCCCAGACCCCCCTTTCGCCCCTAGGCCAGGGGGTGGCGCGTAGCGCCTCGGTTGAGGGTGGTGGTGGGAGACGGGTGGGCAGGGCTCGTCCTCAAACGCCGGACGGGCTGAATTGTTGCCCAGCATCCCCCGCAGAAGTTCACGGAAGCCCACCGTCAGCTCCGCCTCCGAGGGCACCTCCGCGTGGAACGACCCCGCCGAGCAGGAGAACAGGATGCCCTCGCACCACGCCACCAGGGACAGCGTGTGCCGCTCCGGATCCGGCGAGCCGAGCGCCCGCAGCAGCGCCGTCACCGGCTCGCGGAACTGTCGGCCCGCCCGGTCGTAATAGGCCCGCAGCTCCGGCCTGCGGGTGGCCTCCAGGGCCAACTCGTAGCGCGAGACGACCAGTTCGCGCTCCCGCGTGAGCGAGCGGTGCAGGGCCAGGGCGAGGCTCTCGGCCACGCCCTCCACGCCGCTCTCCGGACTCGGTGACTCCGTCGGCGTGAGCAGCCGCGCCTCCCGCTCGGCCTGGCGCCGTACCGCCGTCTCCAGGAGCGCGAGCCGGGTGCGGGCGTGGTTCGACGTGGAGCCCTGCGGCAGCCCGGCCGCCTCGTCCACGGCGCGGTGCGTGAGCCCGCGCATGCCGCGCTCGGCGAGCAGGGCGAGGGCGGTGTCGGCGATGAGTTCGGCGCGGGTGGCGGCGCCGGTGGAGCGTACGGCCATGGGAGCACTCTACTCACGATCACTACATGTGTAGTACTGTCGGGGCAGGTGCTCACTACAGGTGTAGTTCCGCGTGGTTGCGCGAGAAGGAGGAGTGTCATGGCCCGTGCACTCGTGATCGGAGGCGGCATCGGTGGGCTCACCGCGGCCGCCGCACTGCACCAGGAGGGCTGGGACGTGACCGTCGTGGAGCGCGCCGTGTCCCTCGAACCGGTCGGCGCGGGCATCTCGCTCTCGCCCAACGCCCAGCGCGCCCTCGACGTCATCGGGCTCGGGGACGAGATCCGCGCGCTGGCCGCCTGGCAGGGCGACGGCGGCCTGCGCACCCCCGCAGGTCGCTGGCTCTCGCGCACCAGCAGCAAGGATCTGGCCGAGCGGTTCGGCGGCTCGCTCGTGCTCCTGCACCGCGCCACCCTGGTCGACGCGCTCCGCTCCCGGCTGCCGCGCGAGGCCGTGCGCACCGGGCAGGCCGCGTCCCTCGTCGACGCGGGCGGACCGGTGCGGCCCGCCGTGGTGGCCACGCCGGACGGCGCGTTGACGGCGGACCTGGTGGTCGGCGCGGACGGCATCCACTCGCGGGTGCGCGGGGCGCTGTTCCCGGACCACCCCGGCCCGGCGTACTCCGGATTCACCACCTGGCGCGTCGTGGTGCCCGCGCTCGAGCGGCCCTTCGGGTCGCACGAGACCTGGGGGAGAGGCGAGTTGTGGGGCTCGCATCCGATGAAGGACAGCACGGTGTACGCGTACGCCGCCGCGGGCGTCCCGGCGGGCGGGCGCGTGCCCGACGACGAACGCGAGGAGCTGCTGCGCCGGTTCGGGGACTGGCACCGGCCCATCCCGGACATCCTGGCCGCGGCACGGCCCGAGCAAGTTCTGCGCAACGACGTGTACTTCATGCGCGAGGCGCTGCCCGCCTACCACTCGGGCCGGGTCGCACTGCTCGGTGACGCCGCGCACGCCATGACGCCCAGCCTCGGCCAGGGCGGCAATCAGGCCATCGAGGACGCCGTCGTGCTCGCCCACCACGCCCGCCCGGACGCCACGCTCGACGCGGCCCTCGCGGCGTACACGGCGGACCGCCTGCCGCGCACCATGGCCGTCGTCCGCAAGGCGTACACGATGGGCCGGGTCAACACGACGCCGATCGGGCGCCCCGCCGAGTTCCTGCGCAACGCGCTGATCGCGGGCGTCGACCGCCTGGGCCCCAACCTGGTGGCCCGCACCTTCGACGGCATCGTCGACTGGCGGCCGCCGCAACGCACGTATGCTGCCGGGGCGGAGCGGGACGCCGCCGCACAGCGCCCGTAGCGTCCGTGGCGCTTGCAGTGCCCGTAGTGCCGAAACGGTCGCCACTACAGAAGCGGCGGCGGGCGGATCGGTCGCTACAAGAGAAGCGACGCACAGCGAAACGCGACGCACGGCGAGAACCGCCACGAACACACGGCCACGAACACACGGCCACGAACACAGGGAGACGGACGTGAAGGTCGGCTGCATCGGGCTCGGGGACATCGCGCAGAAGGCGTATCTGCCGGTGCTCGGCACGCTGCCGGGGGCCGAGCTGCATCTGCAGACCCGCTCCCCGGCCACGCTCGCCCGGGTCGCGGCCGCCCACCACGTCCCCGAGGAGCGCTGCCACACAGATCTGGACGGGCTGCTCGCGCAGGGCCTCGACGCGGCGTTCGTACACGCGCCGACCGCCGTGCACCCGGAGATCGTCGGGCGCCTCCTGGAGGCCGGGGTCGCGACGTATGTCGACAAGCCGCTCGCGTACGAACTCGCCGACTCCGAGCGCCTGGTGGCCCTCGCCGAGGAGCGCGGCACCAGCCTCGCCGTCGGCTTCAACCGCCGCTTCGCACCCGGCTACGCGCAGTGCGCCGAGCACCCGCGCGAGCTGATCCTGATGCAGAAGAACCGCATCGGCCTGCCCGAGGACCCGCGCACGCTCGTCCTCGACGACTTCATCCACGTCGTCGACACGCTGCGGTTCCTGGTGCCGGGGCCGGTCGACGACATCTCGGTCCGGGCCCGCGTCGTGGGCGGCCTCATGCACCACGTGGTGCTGCAACTGGGCGGCGAGGGCTTCACCGCGATCGGCGTCATGAACCGGCTCAGCGGCTCGACCGAGGAGATCCTGGAGGTCTCCGGGCAGGACAGCAAGCGCGAGGTGCGCAACCTCGCCGAGGTCATCGACCACAAGGGCCAGCCCAGCGTCCGGCGGCGCGGCGACTGGGTGTCGGTGGCCCGGCAGCGCGGCATCGAACAGGCCGTGCACGCCTTCCTGGACGCGGTGCGAGCGGGCAAGGCGCTCAGCGCACGGGATGCTCTGGCGACCCATGAGCTGTGCGAGCGGGTGGTGGAGCGGGCGGTCGCGGGCGCCGACCGGAACCTCTGAACATCCGGATCGCCTCGACCGCGCACAGCACGGCAAGTGCCGCGAGCGACCCGTACACCGTCCAGTCGCCGAACCGTACGTACGGCGTGGTTCCGGTGGCGAGCGGTACGTCGTAGACCGCGGCCGTGGACTCGTCCGTGCCGAGCGGGGCGCCGATGCGCTCGCCGTCCGGGCCGTACACCGCGGAGACCCCGGTGAGCGTGGCGTGCACGAAGGGGCGGCCGGTCTCGGCGGCGCGCAGTGCGGCGAGCGAGGCGTGCTGCGCGGGGGCCCAACTGCCCTGGAACGTCGAGGTCGCGGACTGGGCGAGAAGGACCTGGGCGCCGTCGCGGGTGAGGTGGCGGCTCATGTCGGGGAACGCCGACTCGAAGCAGACCAGCGGGCCGACCCGCGGCCCGCCTGCCACCGGCAGCACCACCGGGGCCGTGCCGCGCCTGCGGTCCTCCTCCGCGGCCTTGCCGACGAAGGTGGCCCAGCCGAGCACCGCACGGGCCGGTATGTACTCGCCGAACGGCACGAGCCGCATCTTGTCGTAGCGCGCGCCGGTCGGCCCGTCCGGGCCCACGAGCAGCGCGGACTTGAAGATTCCGGGCTTGTCGGAGCGGCGTGCGTCCACGTTCACGAGGATCTGGGCGTCCACCTCACGGGAGAGCGCCGCGATCCGGTCGGCGAGGTCGGGGCGGTCGGCGAGGTCGGACCCGACGCTGCTCTCGCCCCAGACCACCAGGTCGAGCTCGCGCCCGGCGAGCCCCCGGGTGAGCGCCTCCTCGCGGTCGAAGCGCGCCGCGGCGCCGCCCACCCCGTTGTTCACGCCGGGCTGTACGACGGCGATCCGGACGGTGCCCGCGCCGTCCCGGTCCGGGCGCGGCGCCCACAGCCACGCGGCGCCGGTCACCAGGGCCGCGGCGACGAGCCCGGCGGTCGCGGGGGTCCGGGCCGCGCGCTCCGTGACGAGCAGGGCGAGCCCGGTGTTCACCGCCACGACCAGGAGACTGATCAGCCATACGCCGCCGACCGACGCCACCCGCAGAGCCGGGCCGACCTGCCACTGGCTGGACCCGAGCAGCCCCCACGGACCGCCCAACCCCTCCCAGGACCGGACGAGTTCGATCACCAGCCAGCCCGAGGGCACGAGCACCAGGGCGGCCGCCGCCCGACGCCACGAGAGCGCCCGGGCGCCGAGCAGATGGTGCACGAGCCGCCCCCACGGCGCCCAGAGCAGCCCGAGCAGCGCCGCTATCACCAGCGTGAACACATGCAGGCTCGGCAGCAGCCAGTGGTGCACCGCGAACATGAAGCCGATCCCACCGAGCCAGCCGTCGTACATGGCCCGCCGCGCGGTCGGCGCGGACCGGATGAGCAGCAGCCACGGCACGAGGGCGACGTACGCGAACCACCACCAGTTCGGCTCGGGGAACGTGAGCACGGGCAGTGCCCCGCAGAGCACCGCGGCCCCGCCCCGCCACCATGGGGATGACAGGAGCGCAGGCCCTGTCTTCACACTCCGGCCCGCCCCGCGCCCTCCGCGATCCTCGGTCGTGCCTGCAGCGACGTCCATATACCGCGCCTCCCCGGCCCTGGATGCCCGGTGCACACGTCCAGTGTGCGCGCCCGCGGCGATCTCCGACAGAGGGCCTGGTGCGGCCCGCGTCAGGGGCCGGTGCGGTGGTCAGCCCGTACGACGCCACTTTTCGTGCACGGTGAGCCGGGTGATGCGCCAGCCGACCGGCGTACGCAGGAAGGAGAAGGCGTACCGGCCGCCGCACTCGAAGTCCGGGGCCCCGCCGCGACCGTCCGTACGCATCGGGTTGGTGTAGTCGGCCTGGAGCTCGGCGGTGTCGCCGATGTCCCCCTCCGGGTAGTCGAGGCGGAGGCGGCGGTTCACGATCAGGTGCTGGCGCATCGGCAGGGCGAGGAGGGACTCGGCCAGCCAGTCGGCCACGTCGTCCGCGGTCCCCTCGATGCCACCGGCCGAGCGGTAGTCGGCGCGCCCGTCCGGCGCGAACAGCCTCCGGTAGGCGGCCCAGTCGCCGTCGTCGACGGCGATCGCGTAGTCGGTGACGAGTTCGTCAATGGCTAGGCGGTCCATCACGGTCGCGAGATCCACGCGCTGCGTCATTGACTCAGTCTTGTCCGCCACGGGCGCGAGGCCAAGGGGTGTGCGCAACCGTTGTTCAACACGGCGTTCAACACGACCTGCGCCATGGCGCCCGACGTCGCCCGACGCGCCGCTCCGCCTCCGACTCCCGGGCGAGCGCCGCGACGTTCTGCGCCTGGGTGACGGCATCGGCTGC
>NZ_JBSFUT010000051.1:0-45027 GCF_053591935.1 Streptomyces sp. NPDC002851
GACGACACACCCGCACGACGGACCCGCGTCTCGTCCCGCGCCCACGGCCGCGCTTGCTGCAGCAGCGTCAGGCCACTGCCGTCCCAGTCGACGTGCGGACTCGGTTGTCCGGCGTGCAGGGTCTTCGGGAGTGTCTCGTGCTGGAGGGCCAGCACCATCTTCATGACGCCCACGACACCGGCCGCGGCCTGCGTATGACCGAGGTTGGACTTGGCCGAACCGAGAAACACCTCGCGTGCGCCGAATACTTCGGCCAGGGCACCGGCCTCGATCGGGTCGCCCAGTGACGTGCCGGTGCCGTGGGCCTCGATGGCGTCGATCTCGTCCGGGGTGAGGCCGCTCGCCGCGAGGGCGTCCTGGATGACGCGCTGCTGAGCCGGGCCGTTGGGGGCGGTCAGTCCCTGGCTGCGACCGTCCTGGTTCACCGCAGAGCCGCGGACCACGGCGAGGACACGGTCGCCGTCGCGCTCGGCCGCCGAGAGCCGCTTCAGGACCAGCATGCCGACGCCCTCGGACCAGCCGCCGCCGTCGGCCGCCGCCGAGAAGCTCTTGCACCGCCCGTCCGGTGCCATGGCGCCGAGCCTGCTGGACTCGACGAAGAGGCCTGGCGTCGTCATGACCGTGACGCCACCGGCGAGTGCGAGGTCGCACTCGCCGCTGCGCAGTGCCATGGCCGCGGTGTGCAGGGCCACCAGCGAGGAGGAACAGGCCGTGTCCACGGTCATGGCGGGGCCCTGGAGGCCGAGGACGTAGGAGGCCCGGCCGGAGAGGACGCTGCCCGCGATGCCGGTGCCCTGGTAGCCGTCGAGGACCTTGTAGTCGGCTTGTGCGGCTTCGTAGTCGGAGCGCATGGCGCCGAGGTAGACCCCGGTACGGCTGCCGCCGAGCGTCGCGGGGCGGATGCCCGCCCGCTCAAGCGCCTCCCACGACGCCTCGAGCACCAGCCGCTGCTGCGGATCCATCGACTGGGCCTCGCGCGGCGAGATCCCGAAGAACGCCGGGTCGAACCCCTCGATGTCGGTGAGGAATCCGCCTTCGCGCGCGTAGCTCTTGCCCGCGGCCGTCGTGTCGGGGTCGTACAGCTCGCCTTCGTCCCAGCGGTCGGGCAGCGGGCCGATGGTGTCGGTGCCCTCGGCGAGGACGGTCCAGAGCTGTTCGGGGGTTTCGATGCCGCCGGGGAGGCGGCAGGCCATGGAGATGATCGCAACGGGCTCGGAACGCTCGGCCTCCAGCTCGGCGTTGCGCTGCTGTAGCTGCAGCACAGCCGCCATCGCACGCCGCAGCCGCTCCTCGTTCGTGGTCGCGGTGTCACTGGTGCTGGCATTGGCGTTCATCGTGTTCTCCATGTGAGGCACCGGCGGGATCAGTCTTCGACGACGACTTCCATGTACGGGGGGAAGCCCTGCAGGTGGGAGTAGTCGTTCTCCAGGACGGAGACGTCCCCGTTCTTGGCCACCTCGCGGAAACCGGCGAACTTGTAGGTGATGAGCATCGTCCGGTTGCGGTCGGTGGAGACGAACTCCGCGCGCAGGGCGACCCCGGCGTCGTGGGCCTTCTTGATGAGGTGGTTGAGCAGAACCGAGCCCACGCCACGGGACATCACCCGGCAGGACATCAGCAGCAGCTTCAGCGTCCACACGTCGGCGGAGCGCTCCACCAGGGAGAGGCCGATCTTCCCGTAGCTGCCGTACGTGTCGTCGAGCGACGCCACCAGCAGGTCGTGGTCCGGTGACGACCGGAACGCGTCCAGCTCCTCGTACGAGTAGGTGTAACCGGTGGCGTTCAACTGGTTGGTGCGTACGGTGAGTTCCTCGGCCCGCTTGAGATCGTCCTCTTGGGCGGGCGTGATGGTGAAACGCATGTTCAGGGAGGCGAGAAACTCCTCCGACGTGCCGTTGTGCGACTCCTCCGCCACCTTGCGCTGGGCGTCGGCCCGGTACAGGTGACGGCGTTCGCGCGAGTCGGCGGTCACGAAGCGCGGCTGCAGCTCGGGCCGGTCCCCCATGCGCTCGGCGTCCAGGGAGTCGATGCACAGCACCGAGGGGTGGGCGAAGCGCACCTCGTCCCGCTCGAAGGGCTGGTCGTCGACGAAGGCGAGGGTGTCGATGCCGATGTTGATGGCCCCGGCCACGGCCTGCACCGAGTCCGACTTCTGACCCCAGTTGATCTGCGGGTAGAGGAAGTACTCGGCGATGCCGAACTCCTCCAGCTTGGCCATCGCGGCGTCGTGGTCGTTGCGGCTGGCGATGGAGTGCAGGATGCCCCGCTCGTCGAGGGTGCGGATGACGTCGACAACTCCAGTACGGAGCTTCACGTCCCGGTCCTCAAGGAGCACCCCGTCCCAGACAGTGTTGTCGAGGTCCCACACCACGCACTTGACGGTCGTCGTCATCGCTCTCTCCTCAGCGCCGCATCCTGGAACGCGTACTCGGCCAGGCCCACTTGGTGAAGTTGCGAACTGCCCTCGATGACCTCCATGACCCGGGAGTCGCCGAGGTAGCGCTGGACGGGGTAGTCGGAGCCGCAGCCGTTGGCGCCGTGGATCTGCACGGCGTCGGCGGCCGCCCGGGTGGCGGCGGTGGCCGCGAAGTACTTGGCCGTGGAGGTGGCGGCCAGGGCTCCGGGGTCCCGGCTGTCGCGCAGCCGCCCGGCTTCCAGGCACAGCAGCCGGGCCGCACGGGCGTCCGTGTACATGTTGCTGATCATGCGTCTGACCAGCTGGTGCTCCTGGATGAGGGAGCCGAACTGGCTGCGGCTCGCCGCGTAGTCGACGCTGGCCTCGAGGCACGCGTCGAGGATGCCGACGCAGCCCCAGCCGACGGTGTAGCGGCCCAGGTCGAGGGCGGCGCCGACCACGTGGGACACGCCGAGTCCCGGCCGGGCCAGGACGTTCGCGCCGGGCACCCGGCAGCCCTCGAAGTACACGTGGGCGGTCATCGAGGCGCGGATGCCGATCAGGTCCTCGATCAGCTCGGTGCGCAGGCCCGGGGTGTCCCGCTCGACGAGCAGGGCGGTCGGTCCCTCTTCCGAGCGGCCGACCACGAGGAAGACGTCCGCCGTCTCTCCGTACGTGATCCACTTCTTGTGTCCGTCGAGTACCCAGGCGTTGCCGTCCTTGGCGATGCGGGTAGTCACGCCGGCTGCGTCGCTGCCGACGCCCGGCTCGGAGACGGCGAGCGCGCCGATGCGTTCGCCGCCGGCGAGGCGGGGCAGCCAGGTCTCTTTGAGGGCGCGTGAGCCCCAGCGGCCCACGGCGTGCGCCACCATCGTGTGCACGGTGAGCAGGCTGCGCAGCGAGGAGCAGGCGCGGCCGAGCTCCCCGGCGAGCAGTCCGAGCGTCACCGCGTCACAGCCGCCCCCTCCGTAGGGCTCGGGGACCGGAAGGCCGAGCAGACCCTCGTCCGCGAGCAGCCGGATGGTCTCGGGCGGGGTGCGCTGCGCTTGGTGGTACGCGTCGGCGTGCGGGGCGATGTGGCGGTCGGCAAAGGCGCGGAACTCCTTCTGCGCCTGGGCCTGTTCCGCGGTGAGCAGCGAAGTCATCGTCGTAGCGTCCGGTCTCGTGCGTGCTACTGCGGGACCGCGGCGGACAGCTTGCGGGTGACGAAGGCGTCGAGTGCGCTGATCGACTGGAAGTATTCGAGCTCCAGGTCCTCGTTCTCGACGGTGATGCCGAATTCGTGCTCGACGAAGGAGACCAGCTGCATCGCGAACATCGAGCTGACGAAGCCCAGTTCGAAGATGTTGTCGTCGTCCTTGAGGTCGTGCACCGGGAAGAAGCGGGAGAGGTACTCCGCGATCCTGGCCCTGTTGTCCGTGCTCATCGTGGATTCCGTCCTGTCGTCGTCGGATGGGGCCGCGCGCCCGGTCAGTGGTACTTGTGGAAGCCTTCGCCGCTCTTCCGCCCGAGGAGGCCGGCGGCGACCATCTTCTTGAGCAGCGGGGCGGGCCGGTACTTGTCGTCGTTGAAGCTCTCGTAGAGCACCTCGACGGACTTGAGGATGGTGTCGAGGCCGATGAGGTCGGCCGTCTCCAGCGGGCCCATCCGGTGGTCGAAGCACGAGGTGAAGATGCGGTCGACGTCCTTGGCGGGGGCCACGCCGTCCTGAACCAGGAACGCGGCCTCGTTGATGGTGAGCATCAGGACCCGGTTGGAGACGAAGCCGGGGACGTCCTCGACGACGATGCAGTCCTTGCCCATCCCGGCCAGGAAGCGGCGGGCGGTGTCGATGGTCTCGGGCGTGGTGTGGTAGCCGCGGATGACCTCGACCATCGGCTTCATCGGCACCGGGTTCATGAAGTGCATGCCGACGACACGCTCGGGACGCCGGGTGGCGGAGCCGACACGCGTGATGGAAATGGCCGAGGTGTTGACGGCGAAGGTCACCTCAGGACGCACGATGCGATCGATGCGCTCGTAGACCTGCTGCTTGATGCCCCAGTCCTCGGTGACGTTCTCGACGACGAAGTCCGCCTTGGCGAGGAGTTCGTAGTCGGTGGTGAACTCGATCTTCTCGAGGACCGCGGCCGGGTCGACCCCGGAGCCCTTGTTGAACAGGACGAAGGCGCGCAGGCTGCTGCGCAGTTCCTTGCGGGCGTTGTCGAGCACGTCGTCCGATACGTCGACGAGCACCACCTGGTGGCCGGATTGTGCGAGGTTCTGTGCGACACCGACGCCCATCACTCCGGCGCCGACGACTCCTACCGTCGTGAATTCCATGGTTGCTGCGACTCCGTTAGCGTCCGCCGCGTACGGCGTAGATGTTGTGGATGTCCGTGCCGACGTACAGCTCGTCCTGTTCGGCCTTGACCGTGAAGCCGCGGCTCCGCAGCAGTGCGACGAGCCGGTCGACCTCGCCGTCCGCGTCGTGTGCCTCCAGGACCATCTGCTGGATCTTGGGCCAGTCCTCGTCGGCGATGCCGTCGATGACCTGGCGCTCGCTCTTCTGCACATCGATCTTGATCAGGTCGATGCGCTCGATGCCCTGCTCGCGGATGAGGGCGCTCAGCGGCCTGAGCGTCGCGGTGAACTCGATGGCCTCGAAACGGACGTCGAGGAACGCGTCGGCGTGCGAAGCCAGCTCGGCGACCTCGTCGGAGGCGGTGGCCTGCTGCTGGTTGGCGATGATCGTGCGCAGGTTGTGCTTCTCCTCCTCCTCGTCGGGGTGGAAGGAGGACATGCCCGAGCTGCGCGGGTAGAAGGTGAACTGGGCCGTAGCCTCGGTGTCGGAGATGCCGATGTTGAAGAGCTCGGCCTGCACGCCGTGTTCGGCGACGTTCTGCCTGAGCAGCTTGAACAGCGGCGGCGCGGGCTCGAACGTGAAGACCCGGACATCCTTGGCCTCGTAGTGCGAGAAGAGCGTGAACAGGCCGATATTGCCGCCGACGTCGACGACCGTGGCGCCGTCCGGGATGGAGATGCCGTTCTTGGCGTACGTGCGGTGGTCGAAGATGTCCTCGTAGAAGTGGAGGGTCTCGGCCTCGTTCTGGTGGGAGATCTTCAGGCCGTTCGGCAGCTGGAAGCGGGCCAGGGAGCTGCCGGTGTGCGAGGAGCCGTCCGCGTCCCGGATCAGCTCGCCGCCCGCGCGCAGCGTGTCGATGGCCTGGGCCATCTTGGTGAGCGTCGCCCACTCGTAGACCTGGCGCAGCGACAACTCCACGCCGAAGGTGCGGCCGATGCGCAGGATCAGCCGGGAGGCGAGCAGTGAATTGCCGCCGACCTCGAAGAAGCTGACGTCGTGCGGCAGCTGCTCGGTCTTCAAGAGGCGGGCCCACAGGCCGTGCAGCTCCTGCTCGGTGGCCGATGCCATGTGCGCGCCGGGGGGCAGCGCGGTCGGCGCGGCGGCGTCTGCGGTGAGGTCGAGCTCGGTGGCGGGGAAGGTGCCGAAGTCGATGTCGGCGCGGGCGAGCCACAGGCGGCCCAGTGCCTTGAGGACGACGGCGGTGTCGGAGTGCTGCTCCAGCGGGTGGCGCATGGAGGCGACGATGGTGCCGGGCTCGCTGCCGCGGGCGGCGGTGGCCATGCTGCTGAGGGTCTGGCCGGGGCCGGTCTCCAGGAGGAGGGGGCCGGCGCCGATGCTCGCCAGTCCTTCGGCGAAGCGGACCGGGCTGACCAGGTGGCGGGCCCAGTACGCCGGGTCGGTGGCCTGCTCGTCGGTGATGGTGCGGCCGGTGACGTTCGAGATGTACGGGATGCGCGGCGGGTTCAGCGTCAGGGTCCGGGCGAGCTCGGTGACCCGCTCGGTAAGGGGCTCCATCATCGAGGTGTGGAAGGCGTGCGTGGACTGCACGCGGCGGTGGATCACGCCGCCTGCGCCGAGGCTCTCCTCGAGTTCGGCGACGGCATCGACGGGCCCGCCCACGACGCAGAACTCCGGGCCGTTGACGGCGGACAGCGAGATCCCGGCCGTCAGCAGCGGCCGTACCCGCTCCTCCGGGAGCATGACGGCCAGCATGGCGCCCTGCGGCAGCGTGTCGATGAGGGCGGCGCGGCGGGCGACAAGGGTCAGCGCGTCCTTGAGGGAGAACACTCCGGCGAGGGTGGCCGCGACGTACTCGCCCAGGCTGTAGCCGATCATGACGGAGGGCCGGGCGCCCCAGGACTCCCAGAGCCGGGCCAGGGCGTACTCGATGACGAACAGCGCGGGCTGGGCGAGGCGGGTGGAGTTGAGGCGACGCTCGTTCTCGCTCTGCGGGCCCGAGTCGCGGCCGAGCATGCGGCGCAGGTCGACGGCGGGGGCGGTGCGCTGCTGCGGCGTCGCGTCGGGGAAGACGACCTCGCGGATGTCCAGGCCCAGCTCGGGCGCGAGGGCATCGGCACAGCTGTCCACGGCCTCCCGGAAGACGGGGAAGTCGCGGTACAGGTCGCGGCCCATGTCCAGGTAGTGGTCGCCGAGTCCGGGGAACATGAAGGCGACGGGCGCGGCGGTGCCCGCGGGCTCTTTGCTGCCCAGCTCCACCGGTTCCCCGTCGCCGGCGAGTATCGCTCCGCGATGGCTGTCGTCGGGGGTGCCCGTGGTGTGGATCCGCACCGGTACGTCCTCCTGGGCGGGTCCGGCGGCGAAGCGTGCCTTGAGTCCGGCAAGTCCGGCGTCGAGACCGGAGCCGTCGGCCCCGCTGACCAGGGCGAGGTGCCACCGGACGGGCTCGGACGACAGACCCGCCGCGTCGGACTTCTCCTCGGCTGTGATCGTGTTGGGGCTCATGCCTCTCCTTGGATATCCGTCGTGATCCCCACCCTCACCACGTCGGCTAGAGCGGGGCCGGAGCAGCAGTGGATGGTTGCCGCGCCGGGTGGGCATCTGGATGGGAGCCGCTCGTCGGCGGCGCGATGTGCGGCCGCGCGGGCGGCGGTGGCCACGCTGGTACCCCAGGTGGGAAGCCGGTGCATGCCCGTGCTGATGCTGTGACTGCGGTGCTCAGGGCAGGTCGTCCCGCGTCACCTTGCGCGTGGCGACCTGCAGTTGGCCTTCGGAAGACCGCACCAGGACGTCCTCGCAGACGCACACCCGGTGCACCCGGGAACTGCCGCCGATCGTCGACGCGTACACGACGGCGTACGAGCGGACGCCGAGGGTCCCGTCCGGACGCGGCGTCACATCGAGCATCCCGATGAAGTGCCGGTGCCGCTCCCCGGCGGCCGCGAGCTCCGCGGCGCTGCGCCGGGTCGCCGTCACCAGACCGGCCCGGCCGCGCACCGGCTCCGGCAGCGTCGGCACGTCGAACGTGGCGTCCTCGGTGAAGGTCTCGGCCCACCGCTCGGACTCGCCCAGGTCGAGGAGCTGCATCTGGTGCGCGTAGAACTGCTGCACCTCGGCGTAGTGCGCCCCGGTGGCCGACTGCTGCGGGGTCTCGGCATACGTGGTCATGAACTCAACGCCCTTTCTTGTGGGTTGGCTCCCACCATCCGGCAGGCAGGTCGAGCGGACTTCGAAGAACCCTCAAGCCGGGCCGCCGAGGGTGAGGAAGACGCCGCGAGGCCCTGTCTTGAAACGGCGACGCCGCGACGGGGGGAACCACCGAGGAACCCCCGATGGAGGAGATTCGATGACATCCACGACGACGCACACCCGGCCGAAGCCGGTGGCCCTGGTCACCGGCGCGACCAGCGGCATCGGTCTGGCCGTGGCCCGGCAACTGGGCCGCAGCGGCCACCGGGTCTTCCTCTGCGCCCGCACGGAGGTCAAGGTCAAGCAGACCGTGGAGGACCTGCGCGCCGAGGGTCTTGAGGTCGAGGGCGCCGCGGCCGACGTGCGCTCCGGCGAGTCGGTCGCCGAGCTGGTCCGCGCGGCCGTCGACACCTTCGGGCCGATCACGGTCCTGGTGAACAACGCCGGGCGCAGCGGCGGCGGCCCGACCGCCGAGATCACCGACGAGCTGTGGCACGACGTGATCGACACCAACCTGAACAGCGTCTTCCTGCTGACCCGGGAGGCGCTCAAGAACGGCGGCCTCGCCGGTGCCGCGGGCGGCCGCATCATCAACATCGCCTCGACCGCGGGGAAGCAGGGCGTCGTCCTGGGCGCCCCGTACTCCGCGTCCAAGCACGGCGTGGTCGGCTTCACCAAGGCCCTCGGCAAGGAGCTGGCGCCGACCGGCGTCACCGTTAACGCGGTCTGCCCCGGCTATGTCGAGACGCCGATGGCCGAGCGGGTCCGCCAGGGCTACGCGGCCGCCTGGGACACCTCCGAGGAGAAGGTCCTCGAGCAGTTCGAGGCGAAGATTCCGCTGGGCCGCTACTCGACGCCCGAGGAGGTCGCGGGACTCGTCGGCTATCTCGCGGGCGAGCAGGCCGCGTCCATCACGGCACAGGCGCTGAACGTCTGCGGCGGCCTGGGCAACTTCTGAGCACAACGGCACTTTCTGACGAGCGGGGAGGAAGAACCATCGTGAACGTTCTGGAACTGAGTGAGCTGAAGGACCTGCTGCGCGAGTGCGCCGGGGTTGAGGAGGGCGTGGACCTGGACGACAGTGACGTACTGGACGTGCCGTTCATCGAGCTCGGTTACGACTCGCTGGCGATCCTGCAGACCACCGGGCGGATCGAGCGGGACTACGACGTCGTACTCGACGAGGAGGCCCTTGACGAGGCCGAGACGCCACGCGCCTACCTCGACCTGATCAACCGGGCGCTGTCCGCCCGCGTCGCGGCCTGAGCCGTGGCCGGCGCCCCCGGCGCTGACGCCGAAACCGACGTCCTGGTCGTCGGGGCCGGCCCGGCCGGGCTCGCCCTGACCCTGATGCTGCTGCGCTCCGGGATACGGGTGACGGTCCTGGAGAAGTCCACCGACCCGTCGATCACCGACCCGTCGTCCGCCGCCCGCGATCTGCACGGCGAGATCCTGCAGCCCGGCGGGCAGCTGATCCTGGACCGGCTCGGGGTGCTCGCCGCCGCCCGCGCCCGCGGCGCCTGTGACCTCGCGGGCTTCCGGGTCGCAGACCGGCGACGGGTGCTTCTCGACATCGACTACGGCCGCCTGCCGCGCCCGTACGACCGTCTGATCGCCCTGCCGCAGCGGCATCTGCTCGCCGAACTGGCTGACGCCTGCGGCCGGTTGCCCGGCTTCACGCTGCTCGCCGGGCACCGGATCGGCGCGCTCCGCCAGAACCGCGGCGGCCGGTACACGGGCGCGGTGGCGCACGGCCCGGGCGGGCGGCGGGTCGCCGTGCGGGCCCGCGTGGTGGTGGCCGCCGACGGCCGGTTCTCGCGCACCCGGCGGCTCGCCGGGATCGACGCGGGCCGCATCGAGGCGTTCGACCAGGACGTGGTGTGGTGCACGCTGCCCGCGCCGGGCCGCGCCACCGGCCGGGTCACCATCCACCGGGCCGAGGGCACCGCCGTGCTCGTCCACGACACCCACCCCGACCGGCTGCGCATCGGCTGGACCCGCCCGCACGGCACCCGCCGCGCGGCCGCCGCCGACGGCCTCGGCGCGGTGCGCGCCCAACTCGCCGCTGCCGTACCGCAGTACGCCGATCTGCTGCACGACCGGCTGACCGACCCGGCGCGGCTGAGCCTGCTCGACGTATTCGCGGCGCAGGCGGGGGAGTGGGTGCGCGACGGGCTCGTGCTGCTCGGCGACGCCGCGCACACCCACGGGCCGCTCGGCGCGCAGGGACTCAACCTGGCACTGCAGGACGCGGCCGTGCTGCATCCCGTCCTCGTGGACGCCCTGAACGCCGGGGACTTCGGCCGTGATCGCCTCGCGCCGTTCGAGGCGGCTCGCCGACCGGTCGCTGATGCGGTGACCCGGATGCAGCGGGTGCAGGCCAAGGCGTTCTTCGGCGGGGGTGGCTTTCTCGCGGACTTCGCCCGCGCCCGGGTGGCGGGGCTCGTGGGGCGTACGCCGCTGGGGGTGCGGATTACGGGGCGGGTCGCGTACGGCGGGCCGGGTGTGCCGGTCGACGTGCGTACGGATTTGTTCTCCCCAACCCCGCCCCTTCCCGTAACTGGGGGCTCTGCCCCCAGACCCCCGTTGTCGCGCTGAACGCGCTCGACCTCAAACGCCGGACGGGCTCATAGCCCTGCTGCAGCGGCGTTCGAACGACACTCCAGGGCTCCTCACCAACATCGAGAGCGATCCCGGACCGAGTCGGCCCGAGCCGGAAGGAGTCCCGTGCCCACCAGCGCCGTCACCACGCGGCAGTACCCGCAGACGCAGGCGCCGTCTCTCGTCGACGGCTTTCTCGACGCCGCGCGTCGCGCCCCGCACGCCACCGCCCTGGTGCACGGGGACGCCGAGGTCACCTACGGTGCCCTGCTGCACCGTGCCGAGCGGGAGCGTGCCCGGGTCGCCGCCCCCGTGGGCGGACCCGTCGCTGTGCAGGCCGCCAAGGACCCCGGCACCGTCGCCCTGGTCCTCGCCTGCCTGCTCGAACGCCGCCCCGTCCTGCTGCCGTCCACGGCGCTCGCCCCGGACACCCGGGCTCTGCTGCGGGAACACGCCGGTGTGGGGCAGGAGTTGACGCCGCTCCGGGCGGACGTGGCCGAGGAGGACCCGGCCCAGGAGGGCGCGGCTCCGCCCGTTTCCGGCACCCCCGCCGACACCGGGCTGCTGCTCACCACCTCCGGCTCCACCGGTGTGCCCAAGGTCGTGCCGATCCGCCGCGACGCCATCGACCGGTTCGCCGCCTGGGCCGCCGGTGCCTTCGGGATCGGTGCGGGCACCACCGTCCTCAACTACGCCCCGCTCAACTTCGACCTGTGCCTGCTCGACGTCTGGACCACCCTCGCCCACGGCGGCCGCGTCGTCCTCGTCGACCCCGACCAGGCCATGCGCGGGCGCCATCTGCTCGACCTCGCCGCCCGGCACCGTGCCGAGGTCGTGCAGGCCGTGCCGATGTGCTTCCGGCTGCTCGCGGACGCCGCCCGCGAGACCGGCACCGTGCTGCCCGCCGTGCGGCATGCCGTGTGCACCGGCGACAGCATCCCCGGGCCCCTCCTTGCCGAGCTGCCCCAACTCCTGCCTGACGCCCGCCTTTACAGCCTCTATGGCTGCACCGAGACCAACGACAGCTTTCTGCACGCCGTGACCGACCCCGCCACGGCCGCCGGCACCGGGCCGCTGCCGCTCGGCCGCCCGCTGCCCGGCGTCGACGCCTTCCTCGCCACCGACGACGGCCGCGTCCTCGACGGGCCCGGCACCGGCGAGCTGAACGTGCGCACCCCGTTCCAGACCGACGGCTACCTCGGCCCCGCCGCCGACCGGGACGTTCTCGTGCCGCACCCCGAGGACCGCCGGGCCGCCGACGACGCAGACCCCCGCCCATACTTCCGTACCGGCGACCTCGTCCACCGCGCCCCCGACGGCACCCTCACCCTGCGCGGCCGCACCGACTTCCAGGTCAAGGTCCGCGGCGTGCGCGTCAACACCGACGAGGTGGAACGCGCGCTGCTCGGCCACCCCGAGATCACCGAGGCCGCCGTGCTCGCCCTGCCCGACCCGGTGGCCGGACGGCTCCTGCACGCCGTGGCGCGGCGCGCTCCGGGCTCCACCCTCACCAGCCTGATCCTGCGCGGCCGGCTCGCCCGCGCGCTGCCCCGGGCCGCGGTCCCCACCGTCCTGCGGCTCACCGACGAGCCGCTGCCCAGGACCTCCACCGGCAAGGTCGACCGGAACCACGTCGTCCGTGCCCACTTCACCAAGGAGAACTGACATGACGTACACCCAGGCCATCAAGGAGTTCCTCGTCGAGGAGTTCCTGCCGGACGTCCCGGCCGCCGATCTCGACGAGCACCACGACCTCCTCGAGGGTGGCGTCCTGGACAGCCTCGGCCTGCTCAAGGTGATCGCCTGGCTGGAGGACCGCTACGGCGTCAACACCGACGAGGTCGACCTGGAGCCGGAGTCCTTCCAGACCGTCGCGGCCATCGAGGCGTTCCTCGTCGGGGCCCTCGCTGCCCGTACGCCCGTGAAGGCCGCCTGACCATGGACGACGCCGTCGCCGAACTGATCGCCGGGGAGCGGCCCGTGGACCTGCCGCGGTGGCGGTCCTTCTGGAACCGGCTGCACGACGGCGGCCTGCGCCGGGGCGAGACCGTGGCGCTGCTCGCCTCGCTCGCCACCCGGATGCCCGACCGGATCACCCTCGGCGCACTGCTCGACTCGCTCGCCGAGCGGCGCCCGGCGGGTGAGATGAGTGGCGCCTTCACCGGTGCCGTCAACATCGTCGGCACCGGCGGCGGGCCCCGTACCCTCAACATCTCCACCGCCGCCGCGCTCACCGCCGCCGCCATGGGCGTGCCCGTCGTCAAGACCGGCTCGCGCGCCTACACCTCGGCGCTCGGCTCCGTCGACCTGCTCGAGCGTCTCGGCATCCCGCAGACCACGTCGTACGAGGACACGCACGCGTCGCTCGAACGGCACGGCATCGCGTTCGCCGGAGCCTTCGTCTACCCGGCCGAACTCGCCCTGCTCGCCCGCAGCGTGCTGCCGCTCGACTTCCGGAAGCTGGGCCGGTGCGTCAACGCGCTCGGCCCGTTCCTCGCCGACATGCCGGTGGCCGCCCAGCTCACCGGGGTCTCCGACCGGAGCCTGGTGCCCGGCCTGCGCCGCGCCGCCGAGCACACCGCGCGCCGCACCGGCCGTACCGTCTGGCTGGCCACCAACGAGCCCGGCTGTGACGAACTGCTCGGCTGCGCCGACAACCGGGTGCGCACCTACGAGGGCGGCGGCGAGGACGAGTTCACGCTCACGCCGCCCACGCTCGGCCTGCGCCCCGCCGCCCTGGACGAGCTTCGGCCCGGCACCGACCCGGTCGCCACCGTCCTCGACCTGCTCGCCGGGCGCGGGCGGCGGGCCGCCGAGGACACCGTCTGCCTCAACGCGGCCGCCCTCGCCGTCGCCGCCCGCCGTACCGGCAACTGGCACGAGGCGCTGCGCTCCGCCCGCGCCGTGCTGCACGACGGCTCGGCTCTCGCCCTGGTCGACCGGCTGCGGGAGCGGGCGGTGGCCGCCCATGCGTGAGCAAATAAGAGCCTGTCCGGCGATTGAGGACGATCCCGCCCGTCGCCCGCCACCACCCTCAACTGGGTCGCTGCGCGCCGCCCCTCTCGATCCTGGGCGATTTACGGCAACCCGGCCGACGACACGTCCCACGGCTTCCGGCACCAGTGCCTTTTTCACCCGGCGGAAGCCGGGCCTCGCCCTCTTCCTCAACGCGGGCGACCCGCCCCTCGACGCGCTGCCCGACCTCGTCGCCATGCTCGACGAAAGCGACGTCGACTGCCTCGAACTCGCCGTGCCCTTCCCGGACTCCGTCACCGACGGCCCGGTGATCCGCCGCTCCGCCGACCGGGCCCTCGCCACGGGCGCCACGCTCCCCACGGTCCTGGCCGCGGTCGCCGCCGTACGCCCCACCCTCAAGCACCTGCGGATCGCGCTGCTCGCCGACTGGAGCCACACCGTCAAGGGCACCGGGCCCGCCGACTTCGCCGCCGCCGTGCGCGACGCCGGCTGCGACGGGCTGCTGCTGCACGGCGTACCCCCACGGCTCCGCAGGGCCCACTACGAGGCGGCGCACAACGCCGGCCTGCCGCTCGTCACCACCTGCTACGCCGTCTCGGGGGCAGCCGCCGTGGCCGAGGCGGCCGCGCACGCCACCGCCTACCTCTACCTGGTCGCCCACTACGGGCGCAGCGGCACCGCCGCCGCGCCTGACCGGGAGCGCCTGGCCGAGGCGGTGCGCACCCTGCACGCCACCGCGTCCGCGCCCGTCGCCGTCGGCTTCGGGGTCAGGACGCGGGCGGACATCGCGCTCCTTCAGGAGCTCGGCGCGGACGCCGCCGTCGTCGGAACCGCCGGAGTGTCCCGGATCGAACAGGCCCTCACCGAGGGCGGCGACCCGGTCGAAGAGCTGCGCTCCTTCGCCGAGGAGCTGCGTGAACACCGTAGGAAAGGAAACCCCTCATGATCATTCGTCGGCTCGATGACGTCATCACCGTGGACTGGGGCAACGGCCTCAGCCGCCGCTTCCTCACCCACGACGACGGGGTCGGCTACACCGTCACCGACACCATCGTGCGGGCCGGTACCACCTCCCGCCTGGAGTACCGCAACCACCTGGAGAGCTGCTACTGCATCGAGGGCAGCGGCGAGGTCATCGACAGTGAGGGCGTCTCCCACCCGATCACGCCCGGCACCCTGTACGCGCTCGACCGGCACGACGCCCACTGGCTGGTCGCGAGCCCGCACGAGGACCTGCGCCTGGTCTGCATGTTCACGCCCGCGCTCCGCGGCGACGAGGTGCACAACCTGGACCAGCCCGAGTTCTCCCACTACTGACAGATCCACTATCGACAGATCGGCACCACCGATGACCGACTGGACCGAGGACCAGCGGGCCCTGCGCGACGGTCTCGCGCCCCTGCTCGGCCGGCTGAACGACGGCCTGGCCGAGCGGGACGCGGCCGCCGCCTTCCACCACGAGGGCTGGCGGCTGCTCGCCGGCACGGGACTGCTCGGGCTGCCCTTCGACGAGGAGTGGGGCGGCCTCGGCCAGTCCCTGCTCACCACCATGTACGTCCTGGAGGGCCTCGGCGAGGGCTGCCGCGACGCGGGCCTGAACTTCTCCGTCAGCAGCCACCTGGTGAGCACCGGCGTGCCGCTGCACCGGTTCGGCTCCCCCGAGCTCAAGAAGGAGTTCCTGCCCGCCCTGTGCGCGGGGGAGCGGATCGGGGCACACGCCATCACCGAGCCGGACAGCGGCTCCGACGCGCTCGCCATGCGCACCCGCGCGGTACGCGACGGCGACGCGTTCGTGTTGAACGGCTCGAAGGCGTTCGTCAGCAACGGCCCGGTGGCCGACGTCTTCACGGTCTATGCCCGCACCAGCGAACGCCCCGGACCGCTCAGCATCACCGCCTTCCTGGTGGAACGCGGCACCCCCGGCTTCGAGATCGGCAAGCCGGTGTCGAAGATGGGCCTGCGCACCTCACCGCTGTCGGAGTTGTACTTCGACGACTGCCGCATCCCCGCCTCGCGGGTTGTCGGCCGGGTCGGCGGCGGCTTCCTGGTCCTCGACCACGTGATGCGCTGGGAGATCCTCTGCTCGTTCATCATCAACGCCGGGGAGATGCGCCACCGCGTCGACCGCTGCGTCGCGTACGCCCGCGAACGCACCCAGTTCGGCCGGCCCATCGGCACCTACCAGGCCGTATCCCACCCCATCGTGGACATGGCCACCGGCGCCGAGACGGCCCGCCACTGGCTGTACTCGACCGCCGAGAAGATGACCCGCGGCGAGAACGTCACCCGTGACATCGCCATGGCCAAGCTCGTCACCAGCGAGGCCAACGCAGCCTCGGCCCGCGCCGCCGTGCAGATCTTCGGCGGCAACGGCTATATGACCGAGTACGGGATCGAGCGCGAGCTCCGCAACTCCGTTGCCGGAACGATCTATTCGGGCACTTCGGAGACCCAGCGCAACCGCATAGCGGCCCTGCTCGGACTCTGACCGCATGCCTTTTCGAGACGGAAGTGGACCACTCGCCATGACCACCGCGATAACCACCCCACCCGGCACGTCCTCCGCACTGGCGGCCACCGCGTTCCTCGACCACGATTCGGCGCCGGTGCGCGCCTTCGTCCGCGAGGCGCTGCCGCCCGGCACCACCGACCCCACCGAACAGGCCGTCGACCTGTACTACGCGGTGCGCGACTCGATCCGCTACGAGGTGTACGGCGCCGACCTGACCCGCCACGGCCTGCGCGCCTCTACGGTCGCGTCCTCCGGCTCAGGCATGTGCCTGCACAAGTCGGTCCTCTACGCGGCCGGTCTGCGCTCCCTCGGCATCCCGGCCCGCCTGGTGCTCACCGACGTACGCAACCACCTCGCGTCACCGCGCCTGATCGAGCTGCTGGGCGGCGACGTGTTCCACCAGCACTGCCTGACGACGGTGCACCTCGACGGCCGCTGGGTACGCGCCACCCCGGTCTTCAACAAAACCCTCTGCCGCCTCTACCGAATGTCCCCGCTCGACTTCGACGGCACCACGGACAGCGTGCACCACCCGTACGACGCACACGGCCGCCGCCAGATGGAATTCCTCCGGGAGCACGGGGAGTTCGACGACCTGCCGTACGAGCGGGTCCTGGCCGACCTGAGGGCGGCGCACCCGGGGCTGTTCGCGGACGGCGCGGCCGACCGCTTCGCCGCCGGGTCGCTGACCGGTGAGGCGGCGTAGTGCTGGTCAAGTTCTGCGGGGCGACCACGGAGGTGGAGGCCGACGCGGTCGCCGAGGTCGGGGCGGACCTGCTCGGGCTCTGGCACCACGTGCCCGGCGGCCGGGCCGAGCTGGGCCTGGAACGGCTGACGGAACTCTCCGCGCGGGCCCGCGCCGCCGGGCTCACCCCGGTTCTGGTCACCTTCGCGACGGATCCGGAGGCGCTGCTGGCCACGCTCGCCGCGGCCCGCGTGCCCTGGGTCCAGCTGCACGGCTACCAGCCGCCGGGCGTGGTGCGGGCGCTGCGGCGGGGCGGCCCGGAGGGGCTGCGGATCGCCAAGGTCCTGCACGTGCAGGGCGATTCCTGCGCGGAGGGCGGCCTGACCCGGGCGTACGAACGGGCCGGGGCGGACTGCTTCCTCCTCGACGCGATGACGCCGGACGGCAGGCTGGGCTCCACGGCCCACGCCCTCAACGATGAGGTGACCGCGACGCTGGCGGACACCCTGCCCCTCCCCTTCCTCCTGGCAGGCGGCCTAACAGCGCACAACCACACCGCTTTCCCGCGCACCACGGCCCACCCCCGCTTCCTCGGCATCGACGTGGACACCGCGGCCCGGGGCCCCGACGGCCGCCTGAACGGCGCGAGGGCGGCCCGGGTGGCGGAGGCCTGGCGGGCGGCTGATTCGGCTGCGTCCTGATAGACCCGCAGGGCAACTAATTCCTAGACCTCGATTCCCTTCAGGAACGTCGCGAACGACTTCAGCCCCGGATGCTCCGCGCGCAGGGCGGGGATGTCCGCCTGGTAGCCGTGTTCCCGGAACCACTCGAACATCAGGGAGATCTCGGGGGCGTGGGGGATGTACGGGTTGGCCGCCACCGCGTCCAGGGAGAGCTCCTCGAAACGGGCCGGGAGGCCCGTGCGATCCGCGAAGGCCGTCGCGATCTCCGCTGGCGTGAGCTCGTCGCCCGCCAGTTCCACCGCGCGGCCCAGATAGTCGTCGGGCCGTGAGAACGCCTCCGCGGCGAAGAAGCCGATGTCGTCCACCGCGATGAACTGCACCCGCGTGTCCGGCCGCAGGCCGAGCTGCACCACGAGCGTGCCGTCCACGTTCTGCGGGCCGTGGGCGGCGAAGTTGTCCATGAAGAACGTCGGGCGGAGCACCGTCGTCGGAACGCCGAGCTGTTGCAGATACATCTCGATGTGCCGCTTGGAGTCGAAGTGCGGTACGCCGCTGTGCCGTTCGGCGCCGCCGACCGAGCTGTAGACGACGTGCGCGACGCCGGTGGCCTTCGCGGCGCGGGCCACCGCGCGGCCCTGGCGGACCTCGCCGCCGAGGCCCTGCGGCGTCATGAAGTTCTGCACGGAGAACACCCCGTGCATGCCGTCCATGGCCGCGCGCAGCGACGCCTCGTCGTTCAGGTCGCCGGGTACAAGGCGCACGCCGAGGCCGGCGAGTGCGCGGGCCGCGTCCGAGCCCGGATCGCGCACCAGGGCCGCGGTGTCGCGGCCGCGGCGTACCAGCTCTCGGGCGGTGGCGCCGCCCTGCAGGCCGGTGGCGCCGACGACGAGTACGGTGCCGTCGTTGTTCCGTTTCGCTGCGGAGGTCATCGGTTCTCTCGTCCCCTCACTGGAACAGCGCCGCGTTCGCGGCGGCCCACTCGCGGAACGGGCGCGGGGCCCGGCCCGTCAGTTCGCGTACGGCCGTGGACGGCTTGCCCCACGGCACCTCGGGGCTGTGCAGCGCGGCCACGTTGGAGACGGCGGCGGGCCGGTCCCCGGTGATGCCCGCGAAGACCTCCACGACTTCCTCCCGCGGCGCCACCGAGAAGTCGAGCTCCCTGCCGAGGACTTCGCCGAGGATGCGCGCCTGCTCCTCGGAGGTGAGCACCTCCTCGCCGGTCAGGACGTACGTCTTGCCCCGGTGCCCGTCCTGCGTGAGCGTCACGACGGCCGCCGACGCGATGTCGTATTCGTCGATCGGGGCGCCCGGGTTGTTGCCGATCCAGCAGCGCACCGAGGACGACTCACGGACCGTCTTGATCCACCACGAGGTGTTGGCGTGGAACGGGCCCGGCCGCAGGAACGTGGTGGCGACCCCGGTCTCGGTGAGCGCCTCCTCGGCGGCCCGGTGCTCGTCCGCAATGCCGTGCGGCAGCGGGTGCAGGAGGCTCGCCGAGGACAGGAACACCAGGTGCTCCACGTCGGCGGCGGCCGCCGCGGCGGCGACGTTGCGCGCCTCGCCGGGCACATCGCCGGAGAGCACCACCAGGGCCGACTCGACCCCCTTGAACGCCACGGCAAGGGACTCCGGGTCCCCGGGGCTGCCCGCCACGACCTCGACGCCCTCGGGCAGGTTTGCCTCCTCGGGCTTACGGCTCAACGCCCGCACCCGGCGGCCGAGTCCGACGAGCTGCTCGACCGCCTCCCGGCCCACCTTGCCGGTCGCTCCGGTTACGAGAATCATCGGTCACTTCCTCCAGCCGTCGGGCTCGGGCCACGGGGAGCCGAGCTGCCGGTATGTGCCCTGGTAGTCGGGCCAGTCGCGGTGGTCGCGGATCTTCCCGTCGACCATCTTGATGAGGTGGATCTGCTCGCCGGAGAAGCGCCGGCCGGTCGGGGCCATGCCGACCAGGTCGCCGACGTGGCGGCCGTACAGGACGAGGTTGGCGCGCACCCAGTCGCCGCGCTCCTCGATGAGGACCTCCTCCAGATGCGCCTCCTCGGAGAACGTCATCCGCAGCCACTTGACGGCCATCGCGAAGGACTCCGGACCGCGCAGGTCCATGTGCTCCATGGTGGCGGGGTTCAGGTACTCGGGGTGGATGTACTCGGCGACGTCATCGGTCTTGCCGGTGTTGTACGCCTCCACCATCCGGCGCACCGCCGGTATGTGACTGCTCATCGCATGTCGTCCCTTCACGGGTGTCTGCAGGTTGCGGGCAGTGGGGAATCGGCGGCCAGTGTGTCCGGTGCCGGGCGGGACCCGGAAGCGGAGCACAGCCCTCGTCGACCGGGTCTCGAACCAGCCTCCACCGCGCTCCGTGGCGGGCCGCGCAGGATGGGGCGGACCTCTCGAATCCGTCGACAGCCCCGCTAGGTCCTGTCGTCAGACTCCCGTCGTCGCCCGGAGGGCGGCCGCGCGGCGTCTGGTGCGTGCGATCGCAAAGCGCCGGATGGTCCTCGTAGCGGCGCTACGCGGGCCTTCCGGCAACGCCGCGAGCGTGCGTGCCAGGCGTCGCGCGGCAGGCGGGAGTCTGACGACAGGGCCTAGGCGTCGACAGCCCGCTAAGGAGCCGGAGTTGACCGTGGACACCGCGACCGCGACCGCGACGTACAAAACGAAAGTCACCGCAGCCTTCAACTCGGCGGCGGCGGCCTACGACCGGCTCGGCGTCGAGTTCTTCACGCCCATGGGCCGGCGCCTGGTGGAGCTGGCCGAGCCGCGGCCCGGCCAGCGGCTGCTCGACGTCGGCTGCGGCCTGGGCGCCACGCTGCTGCCCGCGGCGCGCCTGGTCGGCAAGGACGGGCACGCCCTGGGCATCGACATCGCGGAGGCGATGGTCGAGGAGGCCCGGCAGGAGGCCGAACGGCAGGGCATCGGCGGCCGCGTCGAGCTGCGCGTCATGGACGGCGAGCACCCGGACCTCCCCGCCCGCTCCTTCGACCTGGTGCTCGGCAGCTACAGCGTGATCTTTCTGCCGGACGCGCGGGCCGCGCTCGCTCGTTACGCCGGTCTGCTGCGCGACGGCGGCCGGATCGCCTTCACAAGCCCGGTGTTCACGCGGGACACGTTCCCGTTCCTGCCGCCGATGTTCACCGAGCTGATCCCGCTGTCGCTGCTCGAGTACCTGCCCGAGTCGTGGCACCCGGAGCAGCTCCACCGCCAGCTGCACTCCTGGCTCGAGGACCCTGCGGACCTACGGTCGGCCCTGGAGAAAGCCGGGTTCGAGGACGTCCAGGTCGTCGACGAGCCGGTCGAGATGACCGCGGCGAGCGGTGCCGACTGGGTCACCTGGTCCCACACGCAGGGTATGCGGCTGCTGTGGCAGCACCTTCCGCAGGCCGAGTCCGATGCCCTGAAGGACCGCCTCATCACGGCTCTCGACGCGAAGCGCGGCGCGGACGGCGTGATCCGGATCGAGGTGCCGGTGCGGTATGTGACGGCCCGGGTGGCGCGTTAAGAGCCGGTCAGGACGCGCGAATTGGGGGTCCGGGGCTGAGCCCCGGACCCCCTTCTGCCGGGTACGGCGGTGCCTCACGTCACCGAAAGCGCCCCGTCCACCGCGAGCACCGTGCCGTTCGCGTACGCCGCCTCCGGGCGGGTCAGTTGCACGATCCACCAGGCGACGTCCTCCGGGCGGCCGACGCGGCCCGCGGGGATGCGCTCGGCCATCTGCCCGAGGAACGCCTCGTACGCCTCCGGCGGCATCCCCGCCCGTACGCCCACGCCCGTGTTGACGACGCCGGGTGCGATGCCCACGGAGCGGATGCCGCGCGGCGCGAGTTCCACCGCCCAGGTGCGGGTGAGGAAGTCGAGCGCCGCCTTGGCCATGCCGTACACGGAGTTCTCCGGCCAGGCGCGCAGCCCGAGCGAGCCCGCCGAGCTGACGTTCACGACGGTGCCGCCGGTCGCCTCCAGGGCGTCCAGGGCCCGCTGGGTCAGGAACAGCGGTCCGGTCAGGTTGGTGCCGAGCTGCGCCTGGACCACGGCGCGGTCGAGGCCGTCGAGGGCGGCGAAGCCGGTGACGGCCGCGTTGTTGACCAGGATGTCGAGGCGGCCGAACGCGCTCAGGGCCGTCTCGACGATCAGTTCGGGTGCCGCCTCGTCCGTCAGGTCGGCGGCGAGTACGCGGATCCGGTCGTCGTACCCGTCCGCGGTCGCGGCGGTCTCGTTCAAGGTGGCCTCGCTGCGGCCCACGACCAGGACGTGCGCCCCGTCGTCCGCGAAGGCCCGTGCGGTGGCGGCGCCGATGCCGGTGCCGCCACCGGTGACGATCACGGCCCGCGTGACGTCGTCCTTCTCGTACGTCGTCATCGCAACCTCAAGAGCAGAGCGCGATGTTGACGCCGCGGATGACGGCCTGCTCGGCCTCCGGGCCGAAGTCCTTGTCGCCGATGGTGAACGACAGCTGGACGCGGGCGTTCAGATCGCGGGTGGTGGCCGCGAAGGTGGCGTAGCCGGGGATGCCCGCGCCGTGGCCCCACAGGTCCAGGTCCAGGTCGTTCTCCAGCTTCATGATGCCTAGGCCGTAGCCGATGCCCATCGGCAGGTCCTTGATCATCTCGGGCGGCAGCGGCGTGGTCATCTCGGTGAACTCCGGCTCGTTCAGGAGCTGTCCGCTGAACAGCGCCTTGAAGAACGTGTCCAGGTCCTTGGTGGTCGAGATGATCTCGCCCGCGCAGCCGGCCTCCGACGGGTTCATCAGGGTGACGTCCTCGGCCTTGCCGCCGATCTGCATGTAGCCGCGGGCGTGCGGCTCCGGGATGTTCGGGTCGTCGCCCGGGAGCACCGTCTCGGTCAGGCCGAGCGGGTTCAGGACCCGGTCGGTGATCTCATCGCGGTACGAGCGGCCGGTGACCTCCTTGATCAGCAGGCCGATGACGAAGTAGTTCGTGTTGCAGTAGGCGAACTCGGTGCCCGGCTCGAACTCCAGTGGCCTGGCAGCCGCGATGGCGATCAGGTCCTCCGGCTCGTAGTGCTTGTACCGCTCGTTCAGGAAGCGGTCGCCCGGCTTCTGGAACGAGTCCATGTAGTTGTAAAGCCCGCTGGTGTGCTGCAGCAGATTACGGATCTTGATCTTCTCGCCGTAGGGCAGCAGGCCCGGCAGATAGCTCTCCACGGTCCGGTCGAGCTCGATCTTGCCCTCGGCGACGAGCTGCAGGACCACCACGGACACGAACGGCTTCGTGATGCAGGAGATACGGAAGCGCCCGTCCTCCGGGACGGGACGGTCGGTGCCCAGCTCGGCGATGCCGGAGGTCACGACGAACGCCTCGTCCCCCCGGGCGACCCGGAACTGCACGCCGGCGGCGCCGGCCTCCACGAGCCGGTCCGCGGCGCCCTGCACTGCCTCCTGAAGGGCCGAGACCTTCGGCCGGGCGACGGTCGTCTGCGTCATGTCGGGAATCCCCCATCGGGTGCCGGTTCGGTGCGTACGACTGTGGTGCGTACGGAGAAGAAACCTGGCCGGTCCGGATCGAGCGGCACCCGGGTACTGGTCGAGCGGGCCGCTGCGCGGCTTGTTCTGTGGCCGGATTCGAGCGGACCTCGACGGCTCTTCGAGAGACGCCAACCAGCGTGAGAGCACCCACCAGTTCTGTAGTTGCCTCCGGAGGAGGTCAGGCGTGCCCGAATTCACGTTTCCGGAACTGCCGTTGGACGGACTGCTGCGCCGGGCCGCCGTCCGGGACCCCGACGGCGCGGCCGTCACCACCGAGCGCGGTGCCGTGTCGTACGCGGCGCTCGACGCCCGAGCCGACCGGGTCGCCGCCTGGCTGCGCTCCGCCACCGAGGGCCGCGACGGCGTGCGGGTCGGCGTCACTCAGGTGCTCGACCCGGACTTCGCCGCCCTCTACTACGGCACCGCCCGCAGCCGCAGCACCGTCACCCTGGTCAACCCGCTGCTGCGCGAGGCCGCGTTGCGGTACGTGTTCCACGCCGCCCGGATCGAGATCGCGTTCGTGCCGACGGCCATCGCGGAGGTGCTCACCAAGCTCCGGGACCAGCTGCCCGCGCTGCGTACCCTCGTCGTCACCGACGCGGACGACGGGGTCGTACCGGCCGACGCGGTCCCGCTGCACCTCGCGCTCGACTCCGTCCCCGACGGGGTGCCCGCGGCCTCGGGCACCGTCGACCTCGGCGCGGTGGCCTGTGTGCAGTTCACCACCGGCACCACGGGCCGCCCCAAGGGCGTTCGGCTCACCCACCGGAACCTGGTCGCCAACGCCCACCAGATCGCCCTCGCGCACGACCTGGGACCGGACTCGGTGACCGTGAACCACCTGCCGCTGTACCACGTCATGCACCTCAACTCGGCGGTCTGCGCGGGGACTTCGCAGCTCCTGTGCCGCGACCCCGATCCGCTGGCCCCGCTCGGCCTGGCCGCCCGTACCGGTGCCACCCACCTCTACGGCCTGCCCGCCCGGCTGCACCGCCTCGCCGCCGACCCGCGCCTGGACACGCCCCACCCCGGCGTCCCCGCGGGCCCCGCGCTGCGGGCCGTGCTTTCCGGCGGCACCGCCCTCGCCCCGGCCGCCGCCGAACGCCTGCAGCGGGCGCTCGGGGTGCCCGTCATCCAGGGGTACGGGCTCTGTGAGCTCTCCCCGCTCTCGCACAACCAGCGGCTCGACGACATCCCCGTACGCGGCGCCGTCGGCCTGCCGCTGCCCGGCACCGAATGCCGCATCGTGCACCCGGAGACCCGGGCCCCGGTGCCGGTCTGGTCCGGCGGAGAGGTGCAGGTGCGCGGGCCGCAGGTGATGGCCGGCTACCTGGAGTCCGACCCGGCAGCCGCAGAGCCGTCCCGGATCGACGCCGACGGCTGGTTCTCCACCGGTGACGTCGGCTACCTCAACGTGGACGGCGTGCTGTACCTCGTCGACCGGCTCGACGACATGTTCAAGTACGACAACGAACTCGTCTCGCCCACCACCGTCGAGCGCGCCCTCGCCGAGGACCCCCGCGTCGCCGAGTGCGTGGTCGTCGGCTGGCCCGACTCCGTGCACGGGGCGGTGGTGTGGGCGGGCATCGTCCTGGCCGACCCACCGCCCGGCGAGCCGTACCCGCAACTCGACGTGCTCGACACCCTCGACGCCATCGCTGACCGCGCCAACGAACAGCTCGGCCCGCACGAGCGGATCCGCCGCGTCGAGTCCCTCGACGCCGTGCCCCGCACGCCTACCGGCAAGCCCGAACGGCGGCTGCTGCGCAGGCAGTTGCGGGAACGATCCGAGGCGGAGACGGCGGCTGCCGGAGTCTGATCCGGGCTGCGTTCTTCCCACCTCCCCACCCCAGCGTTCTCCCTGGTCTCCCACCCCAAGTACCCCTAAGCAGGAGGCACCTCATGGTCACATTCGTCAACAAGCTGACCGTCCATGGCGATCACGACGCCTTTCTCGCCGTACGCGACCGGCTCACCGCCTTTATGACAAGCAGGCCCGGCTACGTCAGCCACCAGCAGCTCCGCGGCCTCGGTCCAGGGCCCGACCCGGTGCACCTGGAGATTGCCGTGTGGGAGAGCGCGGAGGCACACCGCGCGGCCGTCACGAGCGAGGAGTTCCAGTCGATCGTGCGGGACCTGAAGCCGCTGGTGAGCGCCGAGCCGGGGATGTACGAGGACGAGCGGCAGCCCGCGCTCGCCGGTGCGGGCGCGGTGGCGAGCGTGGCGGCACCGGGGCGCGTCCGTGTCGGCTGACCGCAGGCAGCCCGCCGTCCTGGTCGTGGGCGCGGGCCCCGTCGGCCTGACCGCCGCCCACGAACTCGCCCGCAGGGGCGTCCCCGTACGCCTCGTCGACGCTGCCGAGGGCCCCGCCCGCACCAGCCGCGCCGTCGCCGTGCACCCGCGCACCCTGGAGACCCTCGACCAGATGGGCACGGTCGGGCCGGTGCTCCGGCACGGCCGCCACAACCGGGCGTTCACGATGTTCGCGGGCGGCCGCCGCCGGGTCCGCCTGGAGGCCGACTACGCGTCGATGCCGACCCGCTTCCCGTACACCGTGATCATCGAACAGGCCAGCACCGAGGCAGTGTTGCGCGCCGCCGTCGCCCGGCTCGGCGTCGAGGTCGAATGGGGCGTGCGCCTGACCGGCCTTGACCAGGACGCGACGGGCGTACGAGCCGCGCTGCGGCATGCCGACGGCACCGAGGAGCGGTACGCCGTGCCGTGGCTGATCGGCTGCGACGGCGGGCACAGCACCGTACGCAAACAGCTCGGCCTCCCGCTGCTCGGCGAGAGCCGCGAGACCTGGATGCTCGCGGATGCCCCGGTCCGCACCGAGCTGCCGCCCGACAGCATCTACTGGGTGCACACCGGCGGCCACGCGCTGATGATGGTGCCGTACGCGAGGGACGGCCACTGGCGGCTCCTGGACACGGCGCCTGCCTGTGGCGCTGCGGGCAGTCGTGCCGCTGGGGCGGCACGGGTGGGCGCAGCGGCACCCCCGCGCTGGGCAGGCGACCGAAGCGGTGACCCCGGCCCCGGCCCCGGCCCCGGCCTCGGCCCCGGCTCGGACTCAGGCCTGGAAGCGGCCCCCGGCGAGCCGGACCCCACAGGCGCCGCCGGGCAGTTCGCGGCCAAGCTGTCCACCGGGCTCGGCCACGAGGTGCGGGTCGGCGAGCCCGAGTGGAGCTCCGTCTTCACGTTCCAGCAGCGCATGGTGGAGCGGATGCACGAGGGCCGGGTATTCGTCGCGGGCGACGCCGCCCATGTGCACAGCCCCGCCTCCGGGCAGGGCATGAACACCGGCATCCAGGAGGCGTACAACCTCGCCTGGAAACTCGCCATGGTCGAACAGGGCCACGCCGGACGGGAGTTGCTCGACAGCTACGGCGCCGAGCGGGTGCCGGTCGGCGAGGCGCTGCTCGGCTCGACGCGCACCGCGACCTTCCTGGTCCAGTTCAAGAACGCGCTCGCCTCGGTGGCCCTGCCGGTCGTCCTCTCGGTCGTACGGGCGGTGCGTCCGCTGCGCCGCGCGGTGCAGCGCAAGGTACTCGGCGGCATGTCGGGGCTCCGCCTGCACTACGCCAAGAGCCCGCTGACCACGCCGGAGCGCCCGGAGCCGGTGCCGGTGGTGACGCCCGACGGTGCGACCGTCGTCCTGCCCGGACGACGGCTCCACGTACCGGCCCCGGGCGAGCGCGTGGCCACCGCCACGGCGCTGCGGCCCGACGCGCCGGGCCCGCTGGCGTTCGCCGCCGAACTGCGCGATCCGCGCTGGACGCTCCTGGTCGCGGCCGCTGCCCATGGTCCCGCCGACACCCCGGCGCGCACCGCGCGGCGTGCGGCGGCCCGGTACGGGGCGTGGCTTTCGGTGCGCACGGTCTGCGGGGACGGTGATGGTGTGGCCGCGGAACAGGTGGGTCCGCACCCGCTGCCCGACCCCGACGGGGCGCTGTGCCGGGCGCTCGGCCTGGAGCCGGGTGGCTGGGCACTGATCCGGCCCGACGGGTATCTCGCCGCACACGGCACCCTGTTGACCCGGCACGCCCTCGACGAGGCGCTGCTGCCGGTGCACCCGGTGGAGCCGCCGCGGACGGGTCCCGGTGGGGCCGAGGCGTCCGGTGTGCCGGATGTGGCGTCCCTCGAGCGGGGCTCGTCCGGGCATCGAGCGGTTCAGGACACCGTCGGAACCACCGTTGGCGCTCCGCGCGCGGAGCGGACCCCCTAGGGGGTGTCTCCCACGGCACGGCCAGGTAGCAGCCGTGCCCGCACGGCACCCGCAGGTGCCGCGCCCCCGTGCCCCGTACCGAGAGAGGTAGCCGAGATGTCCGCAGAGCGAGTGCACCGCACGAAGCACGAGGTGAACGTGGCCGCGCCCGCGGGCGTGGTCTACGGTCTGATCTCCGACGCCGTCCAGTGGCCACTGTTCTTCCCGCCCAACGTCCATGTCGAGCGCCTGGAGTTCGACGGCGAGCGGGAGCGCCTGCGCATGTGGGCCACCGCCAACGGCCAGGTCAAGTCCTGGACGTCGCGCCGGGTCCTGGACGCCGACCGGCGCGTGGTCGAGTTCCGCCAGGAGCTGCCCGCCAAGCCGCTGCAGTCCATGGGCGGCACCTGGATCGTGGAACCCCTCGGCGCCGACCGCTCCCGTCTGACGCTCCTGCACGACTTCACCGTGGCCGACGACAACCCCGACGACGTGGCCTGGGTGGAGCGCGCCACCGACACCAACAGCCGCTCCGAGCTGGAGAATCTGCGGGTGCTCGCCGAGCGCTGGGCGCACCTCGACGACCTGGTGATGTCCTTCGAGGACTCCGTGCGGGTCAACGGCCCGGCCGAGCTGGTCTACGACTTCCTGTACCGGGTCGGCGACTGGCCCGAGCTCGTGCCGCACGTCTCCCGGCTCGACCTGACCGAGGACGAGCCCGGCGTCCAGGTGATGGCCATGGACACGGTCACCGCCGACGGCTCCACGCACACCACCGAGTCGGTGCGGGTCTGCTTCCCGCACGCCGGCCGGATCGTCTACAAACAGACCGCCACGCCGCTCCTGATGACCGCGCACACCGGCGAATGGTCGGTGGTCTCCGACGAGACCGGGGTAACCGTCACCTCGCAGCACAGCGTGGTGCTCCGCGAGGAGAACATCGAGCGCGTGCTCGGCGAGGGCGCCGACGTCGCCCGCGCCCGCGGCTATGTGCGTGAGGCCCTGGGCCGCAACAGCACGGCGACCCTCCAGCTCGCGAAGAAGCACGCGGAGAGCGCGGTCCGGGTCCTGTGACGACGACGCTCACCGACCCGTCCGGGCCACCCACGGCTCCCTCGGAGACGTCCGGGCACGGTACGCCCGCGTACGGCGCCCCCGGGTACGACGCCCCCGGGTACGACGCCCCCGGGTACGACGCCCCCGGGTACGACGCCCCCGGCGGTCCACACGGCACCGGGGCCGAACGCGCCGCCCGCCTGGAGGAGTTGCTCGGCGACCCCGAGGACCCGTACAACCCGCACGGGCACCGCGCGCTGCTCGCCGCCGACGACCGGCGCGAGGTGCCCGTGGTCACCGAGGAACTGCTCACCCGCGCCGGGTTGAGCGCCGAGTTCGTCCCCGCGGAGCTCGGCGGGTGGCTCACCCGGCCCGATGTACTCGCCCGGGTCCTTCGCCCCGTCTTCCGGCGCGACGTGGCCCTCGGCTTCGGCTACGGCATCACCTCGCTGTTCGGCGCCTCCGCCGTCTGGGCGGCCGGCGACGAGCGGCAGCGCGCCTGGACGGCCCGGCGGCTGCTCGACGCCGGCCGGGTGCCGATCCTGCACCACGAACTCGCCCACGCCAACGCGATCCTGCGCGACGAGTTCAGCGCCAGCCCCGCACGTGGAGGCTTCGAGGACGGCTTCGTACTCGACGGCCGCAAAGACGTCGTCATCAACGCCGACCGCGCGAACGCGTTCGTCATGTACGCCCGCACGGCGGCCACGGCCGGCCCACGAAGCCACTCCGTGCTGCTGCTCGATCCCGAGCGGCTGCCGCCCGGCGGCCAGCGTCGGCTGCCGCGCGTCCACACGCCAGGGATGCGCGGCAGCCGGTTCTCCGGCCTGGAGTTCACCGACTGTCACGTGCCCGCCGACACCCTCGTCGGGGAGCTCGGCGACGGCATCCCGCTGGCCCTGCGCACCTACCAGGTCAACCGCTGCCTCATCCCCGGCACGGTGATCGCCGGGGTGGACAGCGTGCTGCGGTTCGCGGTGCGCGCCGCCACCGAGGGGCGGGCCGGGCAGCAGCCGCCGCGCCGCTGGCACAGCGTGCTCGCGGGCGTCTTCGCGGACCTCCTGGCCGCCGACAGCATGGCGGTCACGTCGCTGCGGGCGCTGAGCCTGCTGCCCGACAGCTCCCATCTCTCCGCCGCCGCCGTGAAGTTGACGGTCCCGGACCTGCTCCGCGAGGACCTGGAGGAGCTCTCCACGGTGCTCGGCGCCCGCGGCTACGACCGCGGCCCGCGCTACGGCGGCTTCCAGAAGCTCGTCCGCGACCTGCCAGTGGCGGGCCTCGGGCACGCGGGCGCCGCGGCCTGCCAGGCGGTCCTCGTCCCGCAACTGCGCACCCTGGCCCACCACTCCTGGTTCCGCACGGACGAGCCTCCGGACCGCCTCTTCCTGCCGACGGCACCGCTCCCGTCCTTCGACTACCGGCGCCTGACGCTCACGGGCAGCGAGGATCTCCTGGCGGCTTCCCTGGTCGGTGCCGTGGAACGCCTCGGGCGGCTGCGCTCCGCGGGACCGGTCCGGGCGGCGCTCGCCGACCTCGCGGAGGCGTTCGTGCAGGAGCTGCGCGCGCTGCGCGAACAGTGCGGCGCACTCCCCGGGACCGACCGGGCCGCGCTCGTCGACCCGCGCGCCTGCGCCCTCGCCGACCGGTACGCCCTCGTCCTCGCGGCCGCCGCGTGCCTGGGCGTCTGGCATGGCCAGGACGGCACGGACTCCTTTCTCGCCGCCCCGGCCTGGCCGGTGCTCGCGCTCTCCCGCATCGGCCGCCGCCTGGGCGTTCCGGTGCCCGAAATCCCGGACGGCGTCCAGGAGTCCGTCCTGGCGGAGGTGCTCGACCGGTACCGCGAGGGCCGCAGCTTCGACCTGTACGACACCCGGCTCGCCGGCTAGCTGAGAACCGGATAACTGAGAAGGGGACACCTGATGGAACCGCGGGAGGCGTTGGACACCCAGGACACCCTGGACACCCGGGAGACCCTGGAAGAGACGTCCCTGAGCATCAGCACCCCCCTCCACGTTCCGCGCCCGGACGGCCCCTGGCCTGGCGTGCACGAGAACCTGACGGACCTCGGCAACGCGGTGGTCTACACGACGTGGGGCGAGTGGCTGCCCGCCGCGCTCACCCACCCCGGCCTGCGCAGCCTCCTCGGCCGCGACTGGATCCGCTACCGCCGCACCCCGGACCCCACGGTCCGCTACCGCTTCCTCGCGGCCCGCCTCCTGGTCAAGTACACGGCGGCAGCGGCCCTCAGGGTCCGCCCCGAGTCCCTGGACTTGGCGTACCGCCTGGGCGGCCGCCCGTACTTGAGGGGCTTCGACCAGCTGGACGTCAGCCTGACGCACACGGGCGACCTCCTGGCCGTGGGCCTCAGCCGCAAGGGCCGTATCGGCGTCGACGCGGAACCGGCGGACCGCCGCATGCGCTTCGACCTCCTCCAGGAACAGATGTGCATCCCCCCGGAGGCAGCCGAACTGGCCCACCTCCCGCAGCCGGAACAGACCGCGGAAACCCTCCGCCTCTGGACCCTGAAGGAGGCCTACACCAAGGCTCTCGGCCAGGGCATGCGCCTCGGCTTCACGGAATTCGGCTTCGGCCTCCGCAGCGGCCGCCTCCTCGCCCCCGACGGCACATCGGCCTCCCGCGGCGAATGGTCCTTCACGACCCACCCGGCCCTGGGCCACTACCTCCTGAGCGTCGCCGCCCACGACACGGGCCTCGACCCGTCCCGCGACACCTCGGCCCGCACGATGCTGGACCCGGGCTTCATGGCGACCATGGCGGCAACCCGGCGTTGACAGACCCTGGGCCGGGTGCGTGTAATGGGCCCCGGTGTCGCGTGGTGCCGACCAAAGAGCAGTGGGCCGGTCGGTGACTGGGCGAGCACCCTTCACTCAGGGAGTACGCCATGAGTTCAAGCTCTGCGCCCTGCACATGACGTAACGCATCGCCCGTACGTCATCTTGTTTTCTCTCTCCGCACTTCGTGCCGTCCGTGTGCCTTGCCCGACGGCGTCTCCAACCGCGTTCGCCCCCGATCCGCGATCCGCGATCCGCGATCCGCGATCCGCGATCCGTGGGCTGTGGTCTGTGCGGATTCACTGCGTTTTCCGGAGGGTCACACCCGTATGCCCACGTCTTCGCCCCGCGATGTCTTCACCCTTGCCGACAAACTCCTGGAGGTTCACACCTGGCTGCGTGGCCAGTTGACGCAAGTGAAGGCGGAGGTCGATGCCCACTTCGCCGTACGCGCGGCGCACCAGGGCCCCGGCGAGCCACCGGCCCCGGGGCTCGGGCTGCAGATCCGTCAGCGGTGTCTGGAGTTCTGTCAGGCCCTGGAGTTCCACCACACCAGTGAGGACCGGCACCTGTTTCCCGGCATCGCGCGCTATCACCCCGAGTTGACGGAGGTTTTCGACCGGCTCGGTGCCGAACACCGTACGGTCGCACGCATCCAGAGCGAACTCGTTGCCCTCCTCGCGGACATCAGCATCTCCGAACCGGAGCGTTTCCGCGCCGAGTTGGAAAAGATGTCGACGGAGCTGAACGCACATCTCGACTACGAGGAGGAGTCGATTCTTCCTCTCCTGGCCGAGGTTCCCTGGCCGCCGACTCCTCCCGCGACCGGTACGGAACCCGGCTCTGCCACCGAAGATCACCGGGTGCAGAATGACCCGTATGCCGAGCCAGAGCCCGAGTCCGATAAATTCGCCGATTCCGTCAACTCCGCCGACTCCACCCGCTCCGCCGACTCCGCGGAGGGCGACGAGCGATGACGCCCGGCTGATCAGCCGCACCTTGGCCCGTGCCTTCGACGACGACCCGATGATGCGCTGGTTCTTCCCCGACGACGCCTCGCGCGCGTCGGGGCTGAGCCGCTACTTCGCCACGATCTTCACGCGGCAGTACGTCCACCACGCCGTCTGCGAGCACACGGAGTCGGCGGCGGCGTTCTGGGTACCGCCGGCGGCCCAGGCCAAGGCCATTCCGGACGCGGAGACGGTTCAGGAGCTCCAGAACATTCTCGGCGACCGGGCCCCGCTGTTCCGGGACACCGTCAAGATGGCCGCCCAGCACACACCCCAGGAGCCGCACTGGTCCCTGGCGGTGGTCGGCGCCGACCCCGCCGCCCAGGGGCAGGGGCACGGTGCTGCCCTGCTGCGCTCGGGGCTTGCCCAGGCCGACGCCGCGGGTCTGCCTACGTGTCTCGAGTCGTCCAAGGCGTCCAACCTCCCGTTCTACGAGCACTTCGGCTTCACCGTGCGCGAGGAGCTGCAACTGCCCGGGGACGGGCCGAAGTTGTGGACGATGCGGCGGGAGGCGCGCGGTCGTCGGTGACCTCAGCCACCCCCTATCGCAGGGAGGCGTAGCGGGCGGGGGTGGTGCCCAGGTGGCGGGTGAAGTGGCGGTTCAGGTGGGCCTGGTCGTAGAAGCCGACGGCCGTGGCGACTTCGGCCGGGCGTAGGCCGTCGAGGAGGAGGCGGCGGGCCCGGTCGATGCGGCGGCCGGTGAGGTACGTGTGCGGGGGCAGGCGGTACGTCTGCTTGAAGCAGCGGATCAGGTGGGTGGGGTGGGCCTGGAGGATCGCCGCTGCTTCGTCCAGGGAGATCCCGATGGGGATACGGGCGTCGAGGAGTTCGCGTAGTGCGGCCGCCAGCCGTCCCGCCTCGCGGCCCGGCGTCCGTGCCTCCGCCGCGGCGTGCAGGTGGAACAGCAGTCGCTCCCGTACGAAGGCTAGGCGGGACTCCGCCTCGAACGCGTCGCCCGGACTGCCGAGGGCCGTGTGCAATTGGTGGATACGGCGGTGGAGCAGCGGGTCTCCGTGGACCGGGCCGTCCACCGCGGCTCCGGCCCAACGCTCCGGCAGGACACGCGTATCGAGATAGAGCACGCGCTTGCGGAACCCCGACGGGTTCACGGTCTTCCCGTCGTGCGGAACGCCGGGCGGCAGCAGTACGACTGTGCCCGCTCCGGCGGCGCCGTGGCGGTGGCGGTCGAGGGCGAAATCGACCGACCCGTCGTCGAGGATCATCAGGTCCCAGGTGTCGTGGGTGTGGACCGGGTACGCGTGATCGGTGAAGTGGGCGTGGAACACCTCGGCGATCCCTGGAACCGTCGGACGCCACGCACGGATCTGGGGCCGGGGCCGCTCGCTCGTCATGTCAGGAACGTACAAGATCTGTCGTGGGCGGTGGAGGGACGCTCGTGCCATGGACAAGAGCACTGGTCGCAAGACGAATAGGCCCACCACCTCAGCCGTGAACCTTGCCGACAAGCTCGCGCGGTTCAGCGAGCTATGGACGCAGAAGAAGATCGCCGACCTCAACGACTACGAGGTCAAACTCGCCAAGCTCGAGGGCGAGTTCGTCTGGCACTCGCACGAGGAGACCGATGAGCTGTTTCTCGCGCTGAGCGGTCGGCTGACCATTCGGCTCCGGGACGGGGACGTCGTACTCGGACCGGGGGAGCTCTTCGTCGTCCCGCGCGGGGTCGAACACTGTCCCGTGGCCGACGAGGAGACCGCCATTCTGCTCCTCGAACCGGAGGGGACCCTCAACACGGGCGACGCGGGCGGGGGCATGACCAAGCCCGCCGAGCCCCTGGACTGATGGACCGACCTCGACGGGGGGACGGGGGTCCGTCCGGATGCCCTGGAGTGCCGGTGGAGCGGGGGCGGTTGGTGGGGGTCGCGTCGGTACGGTGCCCAGGTCCGGTCAGCGGGCTGGTTACGTGAGGAGGCACGGTATGACGGAGGCGAGTACCGGCATCGGGCGGGCCGTGGCGGCGCGCGGGCCGACGTCCTTGGTGCGGGCGGTGCCGCGGGTCGGTGCGGGTGTGCGGCTGTTTCTCGTCGGGGCGGACGCCCTTGCGCGGGCCGGGATCCGGGCGCTGTAGCCATTTACGCCTTCGAGGCCGGATTGCGCTGATGACGCGTGACAGCGCCACGTCAGCGGTCCCAGGCAGCCTCGTGCCGGGTGCGGACTGCCGAGGAGGAGTGCGCCCATGGCCGGGTACATCCTTCGGATGCGATGCAGGAGACAGCGATGACCATGCTTCAGAACTCAGGCGTGCCGCAACCGGCCCCGGCCACCGGACCCGAGGCGGCCAGGGAGGCCCGACTGCCGCTCACCGAGGACCAGTTGGGCCTGCTCCTTCGCCACCGCGCCGACCCGGCCGCGTCCCCGTACAACGTGCCGCTCGCCGTCGACCTGCGCGGTCCCTTCGACTCCGACGCGCTGCAGACCGCCCTCGCCCGGCTCGTCGCCCGGCACCCGCTGCTCTCCGCCCGCGTCACCGACCCCGCCGACGACACCAACGGGGACGGGCGGCCGTATCTGCGGCTGGGCCCGACCCGCGTACCGCGCCTCGAACGGCGCACCGCGGCGCTCCGTGACCGCGACGGTGAGTTTCCGGCCCGGGCCCTGATCGCCGACGCCCGGCAGGAGCTCGACCTGGAGCGCGACGGCGCCCTTCGCGCCGTGCTCATCGGGCACGGCCCCGACCACCACACCCTCCTGCTCGTCGTCCACCAGCTCGTCGTCGACGGCGAGTCCACCGCCCTGCTCCTCGCCGACCTGCTCGCCGCGTACGAGTACGGGGACGTGCCCGGGCCCGCCCCGGCCGACTACGGCGACTACGTGGCCGCCCGTGCCCGCGAGGCCGACAAGGACCCCGCCGCCGCCGAGGCGTACTGGTGCGAGCGGCTCGACGGTGCCGACCTGACCGTGGACTTCCCGCTCGACGTACCCGCCGCGGAGAGCGCCGCCCCCCGTGAGGCGGCCGTGCCGCTCGCCCTCGACGCCGAGCTGTGGTCCGAGGTCACCGCGTTCTCGCGGGCCCACCGAGCCGGGGCCGCCGCCGTGCTGCTCGCCGCCTACCTGAAGGCCCTCGGCAGCTACGGCCGACAGTCCGCGCCCACCGTCGGCGTGCCCCTCGGCACCCGCACCGACCCGCGCTTCGACCGCACCGTCGGCCATTTCGTCCGCACCCTCCTGGTGCGCGCACCCGGCCAGGAGGACCGTACCGCCGCCGAGTACGTCACCGCCGTACAGACCGAACTAGCCCGTGCCGTGGACAACTCACGGCTGCCGTACCAGCGGATCGCCAGGCTTGCACCGGGCACGGCGAATCGGATCCCCTTCAACTGCGCGTTTCTCCTGCACAGTTGGGACGACACTGCCGCCACCGCCACCGAGGGCGTCATGCTGCGTGGCGGGCTGCGCGCCCACTGGCGCCGGGACGTGCCCACGCCCGGACTCGGCCTGCTCACCCTGGAGTTGTACGAGGGCCAGGGCACCCTGCACGGGTACCTCAAGTACGACGCGGCGCGGATCGAGCCCGCGACGGCCGAGGCGTTCACCGAGCATGTCACCACGCTCGCCGGGCAGTTGGTGCGACACCCGAAGGCGCCCGTGACCGAGCTCGACGGGCTCGGGCCGCACGCCCGCACCACCCTCGACCACCTCAACGCCACCGACCACCCGCACCCGGACACCGACATCGACACGCTCCTGCGCGAACGCGTCGTGGCCCAAGGCCTCGAGGGCGACTCGACGGCCGCCCCCGCGGCCCGGGCCCACCGCCCCGGCAACCGCTCCCCTCTTGCCCCCGTACAACGCTGGTTCTTCCGGCACATCAAGACCGATCCGCAGCAGTGGAACCAGTCGGTGCTGCTCGAGCTCAACCGGCCCGTCGACCCGGCGCTCCTGCGGCTCGCGCTGCAGGCCGTGGTCCGGGCGCACCCCGCGCTGTCCGCCCGATTCGAGGGCGAGGGCGACCCCGAGGCGCGGGCCATGGTCGACGCGGTCCCTTTTGCCGCGTACGCGCCCCGCGACGTCCTCTGGGAGCGCGACACCGCCGGCCACGCTGAACTCGACCAGGTCATGGAAGAGGTGGAGCGCAGTCTCGACCCGCTCGCCGGAGTGAACGTGCGGGCGCTGCTCGCGCACGACCGGCGCACCGACGCCGCCGCGCAGCGCCCGGCAGCCGCAGTCCATCTCCTCATCGCCGTCCACCACTTGGTCGTCGACGGGGTGTCCTGGCGGATCCTGCTCGAGGACCTGGAGCATGCGCTCGGTTCGCTCGCCGACGGTGCCCTGCCCGCGCTGCCCGACGAGGCCTGCCGCTATCGGGACTGGGTGGCCGCGCTGCCCGCCACCGCCGCGCGGCCCGGCGAGGCCGACTACTGGCGGCGCCTGGCCGCCGCCCGCACCGAGGCCCAGACGCTGCTTCTGACCGAGCCCGCGCCCGACGAACAGCACATCCGCCGCGTCGAGTTCTCCCTCGACCCGAACGCCACGGCCCGGCTGATCGGACCGCTGCCGCGCCGGCTCGGGCTGCAGGTGCACCAGGTGATGACCGGTGCGTTCGCGCAGGCCCTGGCCCGCTGGCGGGGCAGCCGCGCCGTCACCTTCGACGTGGCGACGCACGGGCGGCACGGCCGCGACGACCTGTACCGCACCGTCGGCTGGTTCACCTCCATCCACCCCGTCGTGCTCGCCGCCGACCGCGCCGCGCACCCCGAGCAGTACCTCGCCCAGATCGGCGCGGACCTGACCGGCGTGCCCGAGGGCGGCGTCGGCTTCGGGGCCTGCCGCGAGTTCGCCGCCGACCGGGAGCTGCGCACCCTGCTGCGGGAGCTGCCGCCCGCGCTCGTCTGCTTCAACTACTACGGCAAGGCCGACCAGTTGAGCCCCGGCGGTGGCTTTACCCTGTCCGGACGCCCCGTTCCGCGCGAGCACTCGGCGCGCTGCGAGCGGGTCTACGGCATCGAGGCGTACGGCATCGTCCACGGCGGCCGCCTGCGCATGGGCCTGACCTGGGTGCCGAGCCCCGCAGACGGCGTGCACGAGGCGGGCGTCGAGGCGCTCGTGGAGCAGATGGGCTGGGTGCTCGCCACGCTCGCGGGCGCCGACCCGGCCACCGTCGCCCCCGCCGAGATCGCCACCCCGGGCTCCGGCACGTCCGCCAGAAGTCCGGCCGTGCCGGTACCCGGCGCCGCCGCGCTGCCGGGTATGTCCGCCCTGCTGCCCGACGGCGGCACCAACGCGTCCGATGGCACTGCCTCCGCAGACGGCACCGACTCCGCAGGCGGCACCGACTCCGCCGACGGCGCGGCGGACAGCCTGGTGACCGTCCCCGTAACCCCCCAGCAGCACGGCCTGCTGCTCGACGCGCTCGCCCACCGCGGCACCGGCCGCTATGTGGAGCAGCGGTTCTGGCGCTGGCACGGGCCCCTCGACATCCGCCGGTTCATCGCCGCCTGGCAGTCCGTCTTCGACCGCGAGACCGTCCTGCGCGCCGCCTTCGACTGGGACGAAGAGCCTTGCCTCGTCCTGCACGAGCATGTCGCCGCCGAGGTCGTACGCCACTCCGCGGGCACCGTCGACTGGGACGAGCTGCGCGAACGAGACCGGTTGCGCGGCTTCGACCTGCACCGCCCCGGCCTGCTCCGGATCGCCGTCGTCGACGACCCAGCCACCCCCGAGTCGTACGGCCCCGATATGTACACCTCCCAATCCTCCGGCGCCGAGGCCAAGGCGTCGGCCCGCATCTTGCTCACCTTCCACCACGTCCTGCTCGACGGCTGGAGCGTCTCCATCCTGCTCCAGGAGTTCTACCGGGCCTACCTCGCCGACGGCGCCCTGCCCGGCGGCGAGCGCCGCCCCGACATCCGGGACTACGCCACCTGGCTCGCCGACCAGGACACCGGCCCCGCCCGCGAGTTCTGGTCCGGCGCCGTGCCGTCCGTCGCCCCCGCCGTACGGCCCGCCGTGCCCGGACCCGCGACCGGCGAGCGCGGCCCGGGGCGGGCCGAGGTGCGGCTCGGGCCCGCCGAGGCCGACCGGCTGCGCGCCTGGGCCGCGGCCCGCGCCGCCACCGAGTCCAGCGCCCTGCAGGCCGTATGGGCGCTGCTCCTGTACCGCGCGAGCGGAGCCGCAGGACCCGCCCCGGTCGGCTTCGGCGTCACGGTCTCCGGCCGCGGCATCGGGCTGGACGCGGTGGAACGCCTCCCGGGCCTCCTGATGAACTCGTTGCCGATGACCCTCCAGGTCGACCCGGAGGCCCCGCTCACCGCGCTGCTCACCCAACTCCGCGACCAGGCCCTGGACATGGCCGCGTACGAATGGGTGTCGACCGGCCAGATCCACGAGTGGAGCGGCCGCAGGGCGGGCGAGAAACTCGTGGAGAGCCTCATCGTCTTCGAGAACTACCCGCGTACGTCCGACGGCCTGGAGGGTGCGCTCGCCGCGCGCGGCATCCGCGTCGAACCCCCCGGCTCCGCGGGCGCGCAGACCGCGTTCCCGGTCACGCTGCTCGCCTACCGGGACGTCGACGGCGACCTCGTACTCGCCGCCGTACACGACCGCGAGCGGCTCTCCGACACCGACGCCACCCAACTCGTCAGCGCATGCGCCCGGTTGCTGCGCACCCTTTCCGGCGATGCGTCCGGCCTCTCCGACGGCGGCGCCGACGCCACCACTACCACCACCACGGTCGCCGACGTACTCGACACCATCACCGACGCCGACCTGCCACGGATGGCGGACCCGCCCGCGCCGCCCACCGGACCGAGCGGCCCACCGAACGGCCCACGGAACGGCCCACCGAACGAGGTTGACCCGCTCCCTTGTCAGGCGAGTGACTTCTCGGAGGGCACGACGACTCCGTAACGGTCGGCGATCGTGGCGAGCGCGCCGAGATGGATCTGCTCGGCGGAGACGGCGGTTCCGGCCGCCTCCAGGGGCCGGGTGGCGCAGGCGTCGGCGACGACGGTGGGGGTGTAGCCGCGTAGGAAGGCGCCCTCGGCGGTGAAGGTGACGCACATGTTGGTCATGAACCCGGCGATGATGACGTTCTCGCGACCGGTGGCCTTGAGCTTGTCCTCGAGGTCGGTGTGGTGAAAGGAGTTCGGGGCGGCGGTCTTGACCACGACCGTCTCCCCGTCGAGCGGGGCCACGGCCGGGTGGATGGCGCCGATCTCCGCGCGTACGTCGTACGGAGTGCCGGGGCCTGCGTCGTGCGCGACGTGGATGACCGGCGTCCCGGCGGCACGCGCGCGGTCGAGCAGTGTCGCCGCCGCGTCGAGCGCGGCCTCCCAGCCCGTCAGCTCCATCACGCCCCGGGTGTACGTGTTCTGGAAGTCGACCATGATCAACGTGGCGTCGGCGAGGGTCGCCGGGGTGTCGTCGAGGCCGCTGAGCTTCCGCAGGGTCGTCGCAGGCGTCGTTGTAGGCGTCGTGGCAGGCATGAAAGGGCCCTCCTCGGGTGGGAGTCAAGGAATTCAAGAGGGTCAGGTCACTGGGCGACCGCCTCGTGTGCCACGCTATGAGCCCCCCGACGTGTCCGCCAGGTCATGCAACCTGCAGATACGGACATCGGGCGAGGGGAGGGGCAGCGAGCCAAGAAGAGAGGAGCCGGACGTGGAACGGCTGATCGTCATCGTGCTCTTCGACGGCGTCGATCTGCTCGACGTCACCGGGCCTCCGGAGGTGTTCGCGCTCACCCAGCGCGAGAGGGACACCGCCACCGGCTACCGCGTCGTGCTCGCGGCCGAGGCCCTCGACCCCGTACGCACCTCCGCCGGGGTGCGCGTGCTGCCCGACCTCACCTTCGAGGACGTCGCCGAGAGCCGTATCGACACCCTCATCGTGCCCGGCTCCGTGCGCGTCGACGGGCACCGCCGGGTGACCGCCCTTGCCCATGAGCATGTGGTCGAGCGTGTACGGGAGCTGGCCGCCACCACCCGGCGGGTCACCTCTGTCTGCGTCGGCGCCCACATCCTGGCCGCCGCCGGGCTGCTCGACGGACGCCGCGCGACCACGCACTGGTCGACCGCCGCTCAGCTCGCCGCCGACCACCCGGACGTCACGGTCGACGCGGACCCGATCTTCATCCGGGACGGCGACGTGTGGACCGGCGCCGGGATCAGCTCGTGTCTCGACCTCGCCCTGGCCCTGGTCGCCGACGACTTCGGGGAGCAGCTCGCTCTGCGGATCGCCCGTCAGCTTGTTATGTATCTCAAGCGGCCCAGTGGGCAGAGCCAGTTCAGCGTGCCGCTCGAGCCCGTCTCCACCACCCGCCGCGTGGAAGAGCTGCGCCATTTCATCGCCCAGAACCTGCACCGGTCCCTGACCATCCCCGAGCTGGCCGAGCACGCCCACGTCAGCGAGCGGCAGCTCACCCGCGTCTTCCGGGCCGAACTCGGCATGACCCCCGCCACCTACATCGAGTCCGCGCGCGTCGAACGCGCCCGCCACCAGCTGGAGTCCACCGACGCCACCCTGGAACGGATCGCCTCCGCCTGCGGGTTCAACACGACCGACACCCTGGTCCGCGCGTTCCGCCGGAAGCTCAACACCACGCCGACCGAGTACCGGAACGGTTTCCGGTACTCCCGTTAGTCGGCTGTTGTCAGCCCTAGTCAGCATTCCCCGGTTCCGGCGGGGCACAAGTCTCAGGCAAGCCGATCCGGCAACAGTGGGCGGAAGGGGGTGGCGGGTTCGAACCCCGGTCAGCCAACGACACGTATATCCGGATACATCGGGTCAGCCGCAGCGACCGAAGCGACTGAAGCGACCGAACTCTCGACAAACGGAACCGAAATCTCCACCTCCACCTCCACTCGCCCGCCTGCCCGCCTGCCCGCCCCAACGAACCTGGAGAGCCATGACCCGCCGCCTGTTCACCTCGGAGTCCGTCACCGAGGGGCACCCCGACAAGATCGCCGACCAGATCAGCGACACCATTCTCGACGCGCTCCTCGCCCAGGACCCGGCCTCGCGCGTCGCCGTCGAGACGCTGATCACCACCGGTCAGGTGCACGTCGCGGGCGAGGTGACCACCAAGGCGTACGCGGACATCGCGACCCTGGTCCGCGAGAAGGTCCTGGAGATCGGCTACGACGCGTCGGACAAGGGCTTCGACGGCGCCTCCTGTGGCGTTTCCGTCTCCATCGGTGCGCAGTCGCCGGACATCGCGCAGGGTGTCGACACGGCGTACGAGAAGCGGGTGGAAGGCGCCACGGCAGGCGAGGAAGGTGACGAGTTGGACAAACAGGGCGCGGGCGACCAGGGCCTGATGTTCGGTTACGCCACCAACGAGACGCCGAGCCTGATGCCGCTGCCGATCGACCTCGCCCACCGGCTCTCGCGCCGCCTGACCGAGGTCCGCAAGGACGGCACCGTTCCCTACCTGCGCCCGGACGGCAAGACCCAGGTCACCATCGAGTACCAGGGCAGCCGCCCGGTCCGGCTCGACACGGTCGTGGTCTCCTCGCAGCACGCCCCGGACATCGGTCTCGACTCGCTGCTCGCGCCCGACCTGCGCGAGCACGTCGTGCAGTACGTCCTCGACGGGCTCGCGCAGGACGGCATCAAGCTGGAGACCGAGGGCTACCGGCTCCTGGTCAACCCCACCGGACGGTTCGAGATCGGCGGCCCGATGGGGGACGCGGGCCTCACCGGCCGCAAGATCATCATCGATACGTACGGCGGCATGGCCCGGCACGGCGGCGGCGCCTTCTCCGGCAAGGACCCGTCCAAGGTGGACCGTTCGGCCGCGTACGCCACGCGCTGGGTCGCCAAGAATGTCGTCGCCGCGGGGCTCGCGGACCGCTGCGAGGTCCAGGTCGCGTACGCCATCGGGAAGGCCGAGCCGGTCGGCCTGTTCGTGGAGACCTTCGGCACCGCCGCCGTCCCGCAGGCCGACATCGAGCGGGCCATCGGCGAGGTCTTCGACCTCCGCCCGGCCGCGATCATCCGCGATCTCGACCTGCTCCGTCCGATCTACGCGCAGACCGCCGCCTACGGCCACTTCGGCCGCGAACTGCCCGACTTCACCTGGGAGAACACCGACCGCGCCGCCCGGCTGAAGGCCGCGGTCGGCCGCTGAGGCCGGAGGCGGTCAGCCGCTGAGGCCGAAGGCAAGCCCGACCGCGGTCGGGCTTCGGGGCTGAAACTGCCGCCTCCGGGGCCGAAAGAGGCCCTATAGACCGACCGGCCTGCCACCAGGTAGGCCTACTGGCTGGCCTACCGACCAGCCGACCGGCCGACCGGCCTCTGATTCGGCTTGGCTTACGCCCTCGACGGGAGTGCTTACGTGCGTATAGCGGTGTCCGGCTCGATCGCCACCGACCATCTGACGGTGTTTCCCGGCAGATTCACGGACCAGTTGATCCCCGATCAACTGGACCATGTCTCCTTGTCGTTCCTCGTCGACGACCTCGAAATACGCCGCGGCGGTGTCGCCGCCAACATCGCCTTCGGCCTCGGCGGCCTCGGCCTCACCCCGCTCCTCATCGGCGCGGTCGGCACCGACTTCGGGCCGTACGAGCTGTGGCTCAAGGAGCACGGCGTCGACACCGGCGGCGTCCTGGTCTCCGACGAGCGGCAGACCGCCCGGTTCATGTGCACCACCGACCGGGACGCCAACCAGATCGCCGCGTTCTACGCGGGCGCCATGGCCGAGGCGCGCGACATCGACCTCACGGCCCTGCCCGGCAGCGGCCCCGCCCCCGCCCCCGAACTGGTGCTCATCGCGCCGAACGACCCCGAGGCGATGCTCCGGCACACCCGCCAGTGCCGGGAGCTCGGCATCCCGTTCGCCGCCGACCCCTCGCAGCAGCTCGCCCGCCTCGACGGCGCGCAGGTGCGGGACCTCGTGGACGGCGCCCGCTGGCTGTTCACCAACGAGTACGAGGCCGCGCTGCTCCGCGAACGCACCGGCTGGACCCGCGACGACGTCCTGGCCCGGGTCGGCACCTGGGTCACCACGCTCGGAGAGCAGGGCGTCCGCACCGAACGCGCCGACGGCACCGCCTTCACGGTCCCCGCCGTACCGGACGTTCCGGTCACCGACCCGACCGGCGTCGGCGACGCGTTCCGGGCCGGGTTCCTCGCCGCCATCGCCCGGGGCCTCGCGCCGACGGTCGCGGCCCGGCTCGGCTGCGCGGTCGCGGCCGAGGCGATCCGCACGGTCGGTTCCCAGTCGTACGAGGCCACGCCGGAGCGGCTGCTCGCCAACCTGACGGCGGCGTACGGAGCGGAAGCGGCCGCGGAGCTCGAGCCGCACCTGCCAGCGCGCGATGGAGAGGACGCCGCATGACACCCGCACCCGCGACACCCGAGCCAGCGACACCCGAGCCAGCGACACCAACGTTCTCCTTCGAGTTCTTCCCGCCGAAGACCGAGGCGGGCGAGCGCACCCTGTGGCGTGCCGTGCGCCGCGTGGAGGCGCTGCGCCCCGACTTCGTCTCCGTCACCTACGGCGCGGGCGGCTCGTCCCGGGACCGCACCGTCGCCCTCACGCGCGGCATCGCCGCCGAGACGACGCTGCGCCCGGTCGCCCACCTCACGGCCGTCGGACACTCGGTCGCCGAGCTGCGGCACATCATCGGGCAGTACGCGGACGCCGGGATCCGGGACGTCCTGGCGCTCCGCGGCGACCCGCCCGGCGACCCGCTCGGCCCCTGGACCCCGCACCCCCAGGGCTTCACGCACGCGTACGAACTGGTCGAACTCGTCCGCTCCCTGGGCGAGTTCACCATCGGCGTGGCCGCGTTCCCGGAGCGGCACCCGCGCTCGTCCGACTGGGACTCGGACATCCGGCACTTCGTCGCCAAGTGCCGTGCGGGCGCCGACTACGCCGTCACGCAGATGTTCTTCCACGTCGAGGACTATCTGCGGCTGAGGGACCGGGTCGCGGCCGCGGGCTGCGACATTCCGGTCATCCCGGAGATCATGCCCGCCACGGACGTACGCCAGATCCGCCGCTTCGCCGAACTCTCCCAGGCCGCCTTCCCGGAGGACTTGGCCGCGCGCCTGGAGGCCGCCCGCGACCGGCCGGAGGACGGCCACCGCATCGGCGTCGAGTACGCCACCGCCATGGCCGAGCGGCTGCTCGCCGAGGGCGCGCCCGGGCTGCACTACATCACGCTCAACAAGTCCACCGCGACGACGGAGATCCACCGCAACGTCCTCGGCTCCGTGCCGCTCACGCACACCCGGGACACCCCGTACGTACCGAACAGCAGGAATGAACCGAAGAAAAGGAGCGCCCATGCCCTCGCCCAAGGCTGACTTCACGGACTACAAGGTCGCCGACATCTCCCTGGCCGAGTTCGGCCGCAAGGAGATCACGCTCGCCGAGCATGAGATGCCCGGTCTGATGGCGATCCGCCGGGAGTACGCCGAGGCGCGGCCGCTGGCCGGTGCGCGCATCACCGGCTCGCTGCACATGACGGTGCAGACGGCCGTGTTGATCGAGACCCTGGTGGCCCTGGGCGCCGAGGTCCGCTGGGTCTCCTGCAACATCTTCTCCACCCAGGACCACGCCGCCGCCGCGATCGCCGCCGCTGGCATACCGGTCTTCGCGTGGAAGGGCGAGACTCTGGAGGAGTACTGGTGGTGCACGGAGCAGGCGCTGACCTGGCCCGGCCACGCGGGCCCGAACATGATCCTGGACGACGGCGGTGACGCCACCCTCCTGGTCCACAAGGGCGTCGAGTACCAGAAGGCGGGCGCCGTGCCGGACCCGTCGACCTCCGACAACGAGGAGTTCCGCGTCGTCCTGGGCCTGTTGGGCCGCTCCACCATCGACTGGGCGGCCCTGGCCGACGGCATCCGTGGGGTGACGGAGGAGACCACGACGGGTGTGCACCGTCTGTACGAGATGCACCGCGAGGGCTCGCTCCTCTTCCCCGCGATCAATGTGAATGACGCGGTGACGAAGTCGAAGTTCGACAACAAGTACGGCTGCCGCCATTCGCTGGTGGATGGCATCAACCGCGCCACGGACGTCCTGATCGGCGGCAAGACCGCGGTCGTGTGCGGCTACGGGGATGTCGGCAAGGGGTGTGCGGAGTCGCTGCGCGGCCAGGGTGCCCGCGTGATCGTGACGGAGATCGACCCGATCTGCGCGCTGCAGGCGGCGATGGACGGCTACCAGGT
>NZ_JBSFUT010000052.1:0-43867 GCF_053591935.1 Streptomyces sp. NPDC002851
CCGCTCGGCCGGTGGCATCGAGGGGACCGCGGACGACGTGGCCGACTGGCTGGCCGAGTCCCTCCTCGCCCTGCCGATGCGCCAGCACCTGATCGGAGGGGCGGTACCTCCCAGCCCCGTCCGGCGTTTTGGGTGGGAGACCACCGCTCGGCGCACGCCCCCACCTCCCCCACCCCCCCCCCGGAGGGGCGGTACCTCTCAGCCCGTCCCGCGTTTGAGGACGACGCCCTCCCCCAAGCTCTCGGCTTCGCTCGAGCAGGGAGGTACCCCCCCTGGGCGGACATGGGGGTCTGGGGGCTTGCCCCCAGTTACGGGAAGGGGCGGGATAGGGGAAAAGCCCCGGACGAGCCGTCAGCCGCCCATGCGGTCCGCCAGCGCAGCGAGCAACACGACCACGCCCGACGGCCCCGGCACGACCACATCCGCGCGGTCCACCAGATCCGGTACCTCGTCACTACCGCTGCACACCAGGAGCCCCGGCACGCCGTCCGAGCGGAGCTTCTCGACCGCCGCGAAGGCGGGCAGGTCGCCCAGGTCGTCCCCGGCGTAGAGGACCGACTCGGCGCCGACCTCCCGGACGTACCGCTCGAGCGCCACGCCCTTGTCCATGCCCGAGGGCCGCAGCTCCAGGACCATCCGGCCGGGCTCCAGGATCAGGCCGTGCCGGGCGGCGAGCTCGGTGAGCGGGTCGCGCAGCGCCTCGAACGCGGCCTGCGGGTCCTCGGCCCGCCGCGTGTGCACCGCGACCGCGCGCCCCTTCTCCTCGATCCACGTGCCCTTCCAGACGCCCAACTCCTCCAGGAATCCGGGGAGTTCCGAGCGTACGGCGGCGACGCCGGGCGGTGGCTCGGGGGCGCTGACCGTTCCGGAGACGGCGTCCCAGCGCTCGGCGCCGTAGTGCCCGAGGACGACCAGGTGCTCCAGGCCCGGGACGCCCGCGAAGCCGCCACGGCGCACCGCGACCCCGGCCTGACGCCCGGTGACCACGGCCACGGAGGCGACCTTGGGGGCGAGCGCGGCGAGCGCCGGGACGGCGTCCGGGTGCGCCCTGGCCTGCTCCGGGTCGGCCACGATCTCGGCGAGCGTGCCGTCGAAGTCCAGGGCCACGACGGCCCGTTCGGGCCGGGCGAGCAGGGCCGTCAGGCCCTCACGCCCCGCGGGAGTCGACGGCTCCGGCAGTTCGGACGTACGCGTGTGCGGGTGGCTGCCCATGGGGTGACCTTATCCAAGCGGCGTAGCGGCGCACCCATGGCGTACGGGCGCACTGCGGCCGCCGCCCCCCCTCAGCGGCGCTGCCGACGGGCCTGTCGTATGCGGCGGAGCCGGTTGACCGTCACCGGGTCGTGGGCGAGGGCGCGGGGATCGTCCAGGAGGGCGTTCAGGACCTGGTAGTACCGCGCCGGAGACATGCCGAGCCGCTCACGTATCGCCCGCTCCTTCGGCCCGGCCGCGACCGCCCCGCGCCGCTCCAGGGCGAGCACGGCGCGATCACGGTCGGACAGGCCGCCGCGGCCAGGGCCGGAGCCGGGCGCGGGCCCGGGAGTCGTGGCGGTCTCGGCGGCGTCAGCGGTGTCGGTGGTCTCAGCGGCGTCGGACATACGAAAACCCTAGCGACCCCCACTGACAACGCCGCCGGTCGCCAACAGCCCGTCCGGCGAGCGGGGTCTGGGGGCGCAAGCCCCCCGGATGCGGCAACCGACCCGACAGCACGCACGCGTGGTCCGGCAGGTCCGGAAGATGCCCCCGCGGCGCGGCTACTCCGCGCTCTCCGCGGTCACGGCGTCGTTCTGGAGCTCCTGGAGCACCGACTCCGGGCTGCTCGTCTCGGAGACGGCAGCGCCGATCCGCTTCTTCACGGCCGCGCTCACCTTCGCCCAGGACGTCTTGCCCACCGGGTACAGCTCCGAGTGCGGCAGCTCCTCGAGGAACCCGCGCAGGTGCTTGTACTTGGGGTCCTCGGCCATCGCGTCGGCCGCGGACGAGGTCACCGGCAGGATGTCGTACCGCTCGGAGAACGCGAGGACGTTCTTCTCGCTGTAGACGAAGTCGAGGAACTTGCCGATCTCCACGCGGTGCCCGTGCTGCTTGAAGCCCATCATCCAGTCGGCCACGCCCATCGCGGACTTGGCCTTGCCGCGGATGCCGGGCAGCGGCACCATCCCGTACTTCACGCCGCCCTTCTCGGCCTGCTTCATCAGCGTCGGATGGCCGTTGAGCATGCCGACCTCGCCGCGCGAGAAGGCGTCGAAGGCGTCCTGCCGGTTGAGCTTGCCGGGCTCGACCGGGCCGGTCAGGCCCTTGCTGACGAGGTTCTCCTTCAGCCACTCGAAGGTGTGGACGTTCTCCTTCGAGTCGAGGGTGTACGAGCCGACGCTGTCGGTGTAGCCGGAGCCGCCGGAGAGCATCCACATCAGGGTCTCGGCCGGGGCCTCCTCGCGGCCGAGCGGCAGCGCGAACGGGTACTTCACGCCCGCGCCCTTGAGCAGGTCGGCGTCCTCGGCGAGGTCGTCCCAGTCCTTGGGGGTATCGGTGATCCCGGCCTTCCGGAAGAGCTCCTTGTTGTAGAAGAGCAGCCGGGTCGAGGACGCGAACGGCATGCCGTACTGGATCCGCCGCAGCTCACCGGCCTCGGTGAGGGTGGGCAGGAAGTCGGCCTGTACGGGGATGGAGAGCAGGTCGTCCGCGCTGTAGAGCTTGTTCTGGGCGGCGTAGTCGGCGTACGCGCCGATCTGGGCCATGTCGGGGGCGTTGCCCTTCTTGACCATGGCGGCGACCTTGGCGTCGACCTCGTTCCAGGAGTAGACCTTGACGTCGACCTTGATGCCGGGGTTCTTGGCCTCGAAGGCGCGGGTCACCTTGGCCCAGTACTTGGTGGAGCTGTTCGCCGCGTTCTCCCCGTAGTCGGCCGCCACCAGCTTGAGCGTCACATCGTCCGAGCCGACGCTCGTTCCACAGCCGGCGAGAGTTGCCGTCATTCCCAGTGCGGCCACCGCCGCCGTCAGCCCCGTCCGCCTCGGTATGCGCCGCTGCACAGCCGCTTCCCACTCTCATGTGCCAGTTGACTCGTTTGACCAAATGTGGCGCCGAATCAGCACTGAAAGCAGAGTCAGAGCAGTTCGCCCCCCGCGGCGCGCCTGTTGAACGAACGGAGAGTCTCCCCGCGTCCGGACCTAAGGTCTACACCACCGAGATATCACTTCGGCAACGAGGCCGCTGTGAGCCGCCGGGGCGGCCGCGAGTGATCCGATCGGCGCAGGGGCACCATTGCCCACCGCCCCGAGCTGCTGCTAAGCACATCACGTCCTGCCGGAATCCCGGTCTGCCGGTTCGAAAGGTGACGAGGTCCGCATGTCCCGTACCGCAGCAGAAATAGCCACCCAGCCCAGCTGTTGGCGCCGCGCGGCAGCCGCCGCCGACTTCGAGGGGCTGCCACGGCCCGGCGAGCGGGTGGCCGTCACCGGCTGCGGCACGTCCTGGTTCATGGCCCTCGCGTACGCCGCGCTGCGCGAGGCCGCGGGGCAGGGCGAGACCGACGCCTTCGCGTCGTCGGAGTTCCCGAGGGGCCGCTCGTACGACCGCGTGGTGGCGATCACACGCTCGGGCACGACGACGGAGGTCCTCGACCTCCTGTCGGCGGTGCGCGGCGGCACGCCCACGGTGGCCCTGACGGCCGATCCGAAAACCCCTGTGATGGACGCGGCGGACGCGGTGGCGGTGCTCGACTTCGCGGACGAGGAGTCGGTGGTCCAGACCCGCTTCGCGACGACGGCTCTGGCCTTTCTGAGGGCGGGCCTGGGCGACGTATCGGACGTGCTGCCGGGCGTGAAGCCGGTGGCGGAGGCGGCCGTGGACGCGGAGTTGGCGATCACCGAGCCGCTGCCGGAGACGGTCGTGTCGGCGGAACAGTGGACGTTCCTGGGCCGCGGCTGGACGTACGGCCTGGCCCTGGAGGCGGGCCTGAAGATGCGCGAGGCGGCCGGTGCGTGGACCGAGGCGTACCCGGCGATGGAGTACCGCCACGGACCGATCTCGATCACCGGCCCCGGCCGGGTGGCGTGGATGTTCGGCCCGCTCCCGGAGGGCCTCGCCGGGGACGTGGACCGGGTCGGCGGCCATCTGGTCGCGCGCCAGGAGGCCGACCCGATGGCCGAACTGATCCGCGCGCAGCGGCTCGCGGTCGCGCTGGCGGAGGCGAAGGGCTACGACCCGGACCGCCCGCGCAACCTCACGCGGAGCGTGATCCTGACGGGGGTGTGACGGTAGCGCCGAAGAGCAGCCGAATAACAGGGTGACGGGGACCGGTCAGAGGGGGATCATGGACATCGCTATGAGAAGTCCTGGTCCTCACGTCATCCGCGGCTCGGTCGTCCTGCCGGAGGCCGAGCTCATGTGGCGTTTCTCTCGTTCGTCCGGCCCGGGCGGCCAGCACGTCAACACCTCGGACTCGCAAGTGGAGTTGCGGTTCGATCTGGCGAACACCCGGTCGCTGCCGGAGCCCTGGAAGGCCCGCGCCCTGGAACGTCTGGCGCCTCGCCTGGTGGACGGCGTCGTGACGGTACGCGCCTCCGAGCACCGCTCACAGTGGCGCAACCGCGAAATGGCAGCCACCCGCCTGACGGCCCTCCTGGCCGAGGCGACGGCACCCCCGCCCCGCCCCCGCCGCCCGACCAAGATCCCCCGAGGCATCAACGAACGCCGCCTCCGCAACAAGAAGGCCCGCAGCGACGTGAAGCGGGGCCGCTCAGGGCGGGACTGGGGCTAGACCCCCTGGGGGCTCCCTCTGAGGTCTCCCGCTGGGGCCTCCCGCTGGGCAACCAGGAAGATCCACCATGACGAGCACACTCCGCCTGGAGAAGATCACTCCGGACAACATCTACGCCGCACTCGGCATCCGGATCTGCGGCTCGGATTCCGCCCGACGGGCGAGACCGGCGGAGGCCAGACGGTCGGCGAACTACAGCTGCAACCGGACGGCGCCGGTCACTGACCTTGTGTCGAGTTGATCGGGAGTCGCCCGGCCATCGCCCAGCAGGTCGGCGGCGTGGTCGAGCAGGCCCCCCCGCCATGCCCAGCTGAATGCGCCCTCAGAACTACGCCCGTGCCGCCACTCTGAGCAGTGGAATGATCACGGCGCCCACGCTCGCGCCACGTTCGAGGGCGCAGCCGGGATGCCGGGGCCCCGGTTCAGGAAGCGGGGGCGGGTGGGCGGGACAGGACGGCGACCCCACGGAATCCCCGGGCGCCCCGTCTGCGCGCACTCGTCGCCCAACGTGACGAACGGCTAAACGCGGCGCGCCCTTCTGGTTCGTCACCCCGGGATCGAGTGTCAGCGCATACTTGACCCGCAACCGCCCTGAGCTGCATCAATCTCATACATGGGGGCGCACGAGGCGCACTGACCGCCCTTTCTCTGCTTTCGCGCGCCGCCCTTACCGATTACTTAACGTAACTCAAACCTGATACGCATGTGCACGGAGCGTGACGGCAAGTGCTGCCGTCACATCTATGCCACTGCCCACAGGAATGAGGAAGTCATGGCGACCGAGACAGTGACAGCACCGACGTCAGGCACCGAGGCGGCGCAGGAACAGCAGGCGCAGAAGAGCCTCAGCACCGCGGCAGCGCGCAATCTGGCCACGACCACCAAGTCCGAACCCCAGATGCAGGGCATCAGCTCGCGCTGGCTGTCCCGGATGCTGCCGTGGGTGAACGTGCCGGGTGCGACCTACCGGGTCAACCGGCGCATGTCGTACACCCTCGGCGACGGCCGGGTGACCTTCGTGAAGACCGGGTCGAAGGTCCAGGTCGTACCGATGGAGCTGGGTGAGCTGCCGCCGCTGCGCGGGTTCACCGACGACGAGGCGCTCGGCGCGCTGGCCGAGAAGTTCGTGCAGAAGGAGTTCGATCCGGGCCAGATCATCGTGCAGGAGGGCCGCAAGGCCGATCACGTGTACCTCGTGGCGCACGGCAAGGTGGAGAAGGTCGGCGAGGGCCCCTACGGCGACGAGTCGGTGATCGGGCTGCTTGCCGACGGGGACGCCTTCGGCGGGCAGATCATCGCCGGAGGCAGCAAGAAGTGGGAGTTCACGGCGCGCGCGGCGACCCACACCACGGTCCTGACGCTGCCGCTCACGGCGTACAAGGCCGTCGCCGACCAGTACGAGCAGCTGCGCAACCACGTGCAGGGGTTCAGTGCCAACGGACACAAGAAGCTGAACAAGTCCGGTGAGTCCGAGATCGACCTGAGCTCGGGGCATGTGGGCGAGGCGACCCTGTCGCAGACGTTCGCCGACTACGAACTCAAGCCGCGTGAGTACGAGTTGAGCGTCGCGCAGACCGTCCTGCGGGTGCACAGCCGGGTCGCCGACCTCTACAACGAGCCGATGGACCAGACCCAGGAGCAGCTGCGCCTCACGATCCAGGCGTTGCGGGAGCGCCAGGAGTACGAGCTGGTCAACAACAAGGAATTCGGCATGCTCCACAATGCCGATTACGACCAGCGGATCTCCACCTTCGCGGGCCCGCCGAGCCCGGACGACCTGGACGAGCTGCTGAGCATGCGGCGCAGCACCCGCTGCATGTTCGCCCACCCCAAGGCGATCGCCGCCTTCGGCCGGGAGTGCAACAAGCGGGGCATCTACTTCGGTTCGATCGAGATGAACGGGAACCACCTGCCCGCCTGGCGCGGGGTGCCGCTGCTGCCATGCGGCAAGATCCCGGTCAGCAAGCAGGGCACGTCGTCGATCATCGCGATGCGTACCGGCGAGGATGACCAGGGCGTCATCGGCCTGCACCAGACGGGGCTCCCGGACGAGGTCGAGCCGGGCCTGAACGTGCGGTTCATGGGCATCAGCGAGCAGGCGATCATCTCGTACCTGGTCAGCACCTACTACTCGGCGGCGGTACTGGTGCCGGACGCGCTCGGCATCCTGGAGAACGTCGAGGTCACCCGCACGAACGGGAGCTGACGACGGTGTCGTTGATCTCCCGGGTCACCGCACCCGCGGCCGGCCACGATGTGGCGGGGCTGGTACGGGCGCTGCTGTCGGCACAGGCAACGGCGCCCCCTCGGCTCCCCACCGCGGTCGGCGACGCCTCGCGGGGGCCCGCACGCGCCCAGACACCGCGCCCGCCGGACCCCGCGAAGGCGACGCGCGGACCACGACTGCCGTCCGGTCCGACCGGGCTCGGCACGTCTGCGACCAAGATCCCCACCTTGGCGACTACCTCGGTACCGCCGATCCGGACGCCCGCTCCCGAGGTGCGGCCTCCGGCTCCTCAACTGCCCAGCGGGCCCACCGGGTTGGGTACTTCCGGTACCCGCCTGCGGAGCCCGGAGCCACAGCAGGAATCCGCACCGGCGGCCGACCTCACCCGGAAGCTGCACTGCCCGCCCGCCGTCCGCGATGACCGGGCCCTCGGTGAGACCGTCACCGAGCGCCTCGTCGAGTGGGCCGAGGAGGTCGGGATCTACCCCGGCGAGCTCGACCGGGTGCGCAAAGGGGACTTCGGGCGGCTCATCATGCTCGCGCACCCGGAGTCGGACGACCCCGACCGGCTCCTCGCGGCGGCCAAGTGCGCACTCGCCGAGTGGGCCGTCGACGACCATTACGTGGACGGCGAGGTGGAGGAGGCGCGTCCCGAACTCCTCGGGCAGCGCCTGGCGATCGCCCACTCCGTGATCGACCAGGCCCACCTCCCGATGGCGTACGCACCACAGTTGGAGGAGGTCGTCCGCGCGGACCCGGTCGCGCGGGCGCTGCGTTCCAGCCTGGACAACCTCCTTCAGTACGCCAGTGCCGCACAGGTGCGCAGGCTGCGCCACGAACTGGCGATCATGTTCGTGGCGTACAACCAGGAAGGCGTCTGGCTCGCCAAGCAGCAGACGCCGCCGGTCTGGGAGTTCCTGATGCACCGGCACGAGAACAGCTTCATCCCGTGCATGGTCCTCGTCGACGCGGTCGCCGGATACGAGGTGTCACAGGAAGAGTTCTCCGACCCGCGGGTGCGCCGGGCGTTCACCATGGCGGGCTCGGCCGCGGTGATCGTCAACGACCTGTACTCCATGGGCAAGGAGGACCCGACGGACACCAGCCTGCCCCGGCTGATCGCCGCCGAGGACCAGTGCTCCCTCGAGGAGGCGGTCGACCGCACGGTCGAGATCCACAACGAGCTGATGCACACCTTCGAGGCGGAGGCCGCCGCCCTCTCCGCCGTCGGCTCCCCCGAGCTGCGTCGCTTCTTTGCCAGCACGTGGGCCTGGCTCGGCGGCAGCCGTGAATGGCACGCGACCAGCGGCCGCTACCACGGCGACGCCGACGCGGCCTGAGCCGACCTGCCCCGTCGCCCGCCCTCACCCCCTCCGAGTAAGGACCCCCCACTCCATGTCCAAGATCTCCACCAAGATTGAATCGACCGCCGTGGACACCGTGCTGCGCACCGACTACCAGAAGTCGGTCGCGGAGTACTGGAACGCCGAGAAGGACCCGGTCAACATCCGCCTCGGCGAGGTCGACGACCTCTACCACCACCACTACGGCCTCGGCGACTACGACCCATCCGTCCTGGCCGGTCCGGAGCAGACCCGCGACCAGCGCATCATCGAGGAGCTGCACCGCCTGGAGTCCGCCCAGGCCGAGGTGCTCCTCGACCACCTGGGCGACATCGCCGCCAACGACCGGCTCCTCGACGCCGGTTCCGGCCGCGGCGGCTCCAGCATCATGGCCAACGCCCGCTTCGGCTGTTACGTGGACGGCGTGACCATTTCCGAGCAGCAGGCCGCCTTCTCCAACGAGCAGGCCGCCAAGCGGGGCGTGGCCGATAAGGTCCGCTTCCACTTCCGCAACATGCTCGACACCCGTCTCGACACCGGTTCGCGCCGCGCCATCTGGACCAACGAGACGACCATGTACGTCGATCTCTTCGAGCTGTACGGGGAGTTCGCCCGGCTCCTCGAGTACGGCGGCCGCTACGTGTGCATCACCGGCTGCTCCAACGACGTGACCGGCATGCGCTCCAAGGCCGTCGCCAAGATCGACGAGCACTACACCTGCAACATCCACCCCCGCAGCGAGTACTTCAAGGCACTCGCCGCCAACAACCTCGTCCCCATCCAGGTCATCGACCTGACCCCGGACACCATCCCCTACTGGGAACTGCGCGCCAAGTCCTCCGTGGCCACCGGCATCGAGGACCCCTTCCTCACCGCCTACAAGGAGGGCAGCTTCCACTACCTGCTCATCGTGGCCGACCGCATCTGACGGGTCCGATGACGTCCCGGTCGGGGATCGCGGAAGCGGTCTTCGGCCGGGAATTCCGTTGCGGGGTACGGAAGTTCCGGGCTCCGGGCTCCGGGCTCCGGGCTCCGGGCTCCGGGCTCCGGGCTCCGGGCTCCGGGCTCCGGGCTCCGGGCTCCGGGCTCCGGGCTCAGCCCAGGTGACGGTAGCGGCCGCGGAAGTACGTCAGCGGGCCGCCGTCGCCGCTCGGCAGTGCGGCCGTCAGGACGCGGCCGATGACCAGGGTGTGATCGCCCGCCGGGACGCGCTGTTCCGTCTCGCACTCCAGGGTGGCCAGGGCGCCGCCCACCAGAGGTGCGCCGGACGCCTCTCCTCGTACGTACGCGATGTCCTCGAAGAGGAGACGGTCGCTGATCCGGCCCTTCATCGCGAAGCGGCCCGCGATATGGCGCTGGCTCTCGGCGAGCACCGAGACGCCCCAGCGCGGCTGTTCCGCGAGCAGGTCGTCCATGCGGGAGCCCTCGCGCAGACTGACCAGGACCAGGGGCGGGTCGAGGGAGACCGACATGAAGGCCGTAGCGGTCATGCCGACGTCCTCCGGGACCGGGCCGCCCTCGCCGAGTGAGGGTTCGTGCGCGGTCACCAGGACCACGCCCGCGGCAAGCCGGGACATGGCGGCACGGAACTCGTCGTTGCTCACCCCTACAGGATGGGTCTGGGCTTCAGGCTTCAGCACGGTGGACACGTCGAAGACGCTAACCGGGCACCCCCGGCCCCCGCATCGGGCCCCGGTCCGAGCGAAGGCCGTTCAGGTCCTAGGTCCGCAGGCCGAGTTCGGCACCGTAGGACGGAGAAGTTCACCCGGTTTGCGTTCCGGGAACGCCGGCAAAGGCCAGCGGAAACCTCGGGACGAGCGCCGCTCCGCGCCCCATCCCCTCACTCTCCGCTGTGACTTGAGTCACAGGATCCATATTTTGTTGACCCTGTGTACCGAGTGGGCAGCTCGCTGTGATTCAGTGGCGGAGGCCCATCCCACACCAAGAGCGATGCGAATCCTGGAGTTGCTGTCGAAGTCTCGGGGAGAGCGAGCATGGAGACCGAGTCGGAGCCTTATGTCCGTCTTGCGACCCTGCGGCAGCTGCATCAGGTGGTCGCGAACCTGAACACCGCCCGGAGCCTGGCGGACACGCTGCAGACCGTCGCCGACGGCGTGGTGAACGGCCTCGGCTACGAGCTGGCCTGCGTGAACCTCGTACGCCCCGACGGCGACCTGGTCGTCGCCGCCTTCGCCGGAAGCCCGGCGGCCGAAGCCCTGATCACCGGACGGGTCGGCTCCAGAGAGTCCTGGGAACGCCGCCTGAACATGGGCGAGGCCTGGGGCGACCTGCGGTTCATCCCCCACCACGAGGGCTGGGTGCTCGTCGAGGACGACGTGCCGCAGTGGCACACCGACGGCCCCGAGCCCCGGTTCGCCGACGAGTGGCACCCCCTCGACCGGCTCTACGCACCCATGTACACGACCAGCGCGAGCGGCGGCGAGCTCCTCGGCGTCATCTCCGTCGACCGGCCGCGGAACGGCCGCCACCCGGGCGCCTGGGGGCGCGAGGCGCTCCAGATGTACGCATTCCAGGCCGCCATTGCAATCAGTAACGCTCGATTGCGAGCAAACATGCAGCGCGCCCTGGTCCGCCTCGAACGCGAGCAGCAGGCACTGCGGGCCAGCGAGGAGTCCTTCCGGCAGGCCTTCGAGTACGCGCCGAGCGGCATGGCCATCGCCGAAATGGGCGGCGACCAGCACGGACGGATCCTGCGCACCAATGACGCGCTGTGCAGGCTCCTCGGACGGCCCGCCTCCGCCATGCGGCGCTACTCGTTCTCCGATCTCGTGCATCCGGAAGACATCGGGACGCTCCTGCGCACCTCCGCCGAAGGCGGGCGGGCCGAGCTGCGGCTCGGGCGGCGCGATGGAACGTATCTGTGGGTCTCGCTGCGCAACTCCGTGGTCGCGGACGCCGCGGACGGGCCGCGCTTCCTGCTCACGCACGTCGAGGACATCGAGGAGCGCAAGCGCCGCGAGCTCCAGCTCGCCCACCGCGCCTCGCACGACTCCCTCACCGGCCTGCCCAACTCGGCCGAGCTGCGCGCCCGGCTCGGCTCCCGGCTCTGCCGTCGCCCGCAGACGGCGTCGCCGGACGGCTTCGGCACGGTCGACGCGGCCGGAGCCGGGCCGGTCGATGCGGCCTACGGCGGTTCGGCTGCCGCCCACCGCGGTTCGCCGACCTATGACGCGTACGAATCCGTGGAGAACGGCCACGCGTACGAACGGAACGACGGCGACGGACACGGGCAAGGCCACGGCCACAGCCCCGGCGGGTACGACAGCGACGCGCGTAGCCACCGCGCCTCCGCCGCGTACGAGGCCTATGAGGCGTACGACCACCACGTCCACACCGTCGCGCCCGAGGGCGAGACCGACGACGGCACCAAGGGCCTGGCCGTCCTCTTCTGCGACCTCGACGGCTTCAAGTCGATCAACGACCGCTTCGGGCACCACGTCGGCGACGCCGTCCTCGTCGAGGTGGCCCGCCGGCTGACCAGCGGGGTGCGGGACGGGGACACGGTGGCCCGGCTCGGCGGCGACGAGTTCGTGGTGCTCGCGGACGGGCTCGGCCGCGCCGACGCCCAGGATCTCGCGGTGCGCCTGCGGAACGCGATCATCCCGCCGATCCGGGTGGACGGCCGCGCGGTCCGGGTCGGTGCCAGCTTCGGTATCGGCTGGGCCTCCTGCGGCATGTCCGCGGACGAAGTGCTCCAGTCTGCCGACCAACGGATGTACATCGAGAAACGATCTCGTGCAAAACAGCACAGGCGGGCCGGATAACCGCAGGTCAGCGCGGTGAGTGCGACGAAGGCCCGGTGCGTGGCCCGTGGGAACCGGTAGGCTCGCGGGATTGGAGTACGGCCACCTGCACCCGGCCAGCCGTATCAGTACTCGACGTACTCAACCCCGTATGAGGAGTGACCGAGGGATGACCACGCCCGGCAACAACGGCGCGAGCACGCCCGAGGAAGACGACCCGTTCGGCTACCTGTACGCCGACGGGCAGGCGGCGGGCGCCACGCCGCCCGGCGGGGGCACCGGCGGCTACGGCTACCCCGGCCCGCGCTCCTCGTACAACCAGGTCCGCACGGTCGGTGAGCGGCAGTACGGACAGCACGGGCAGCAGCAGCACGGGCAGCAGGCCCAGGCCCGGATTCCGCACCAGAACGCGCACTACGCGGCGCCCGAGACGCTGCCCGGCGGCAGCCAGGGTGACACCACGCGTCAACAGTCGATGACCGCCGACGGCGGCCGGGGCCGGGGGCGCGGTCCCAACACCAAGGGGCTGCTCATCGGCGCGATCGCGGTGGTCGCGGCCGTGGTCGTCGGCATCGGCGTCGCGATACTCGGCAACGGGGGCAACGCCCAGGCGGGCGGCACCGACACCGCGGGCGGCGACAGCGGCGCGTCGGCCGGGCAGAGCCAGGGCTCCGGCGAGGAGAACGCGGACCAGGGCCAGAACCAGGGCTCCGGCGACAAGAAGGTCGAGCTGCCCAAGGAGGACGCGAAGGCGCTGACCCTGGCGGGCGGCACGTCCACGTCCTCCGACATCCCGGGCTCCCGCTCGGGCACGTACGTCCAGGGGCTCAACACGCCCGGCGCATCGGCCACTTGGACCGTGAGCGACATCCCGAAGGACGGCAAGTACACCCTCTATGTGGCGTACGGCGTCCCGGGCAAGGCCGCGACGACGACGCTCACCGTCAACGGCAAGCCCGAGCAGCGCAAGCTGAACATGGACAACTTCGCCAATGCGGCGGAGGGCGACTGGGAAAAGGGCTGGACCAACACCTACGCCCAGATCAACCTCACCAAGGGCACCAACACCCTCAAGATCTCCTGTGAGACCGGGGACCAGTGCGAGGCCAATCTCGACCAGGTGTGGCTGGTGAACGGGTGGCCCAAGAACTAGGGCCCGCCTCTCCCCGGTTCTCTCCGTCTCCGGCTCTCAGGGCCGGTGCGGGCCGACGAGTTCCAGGAAGTGCGCGACCGTCGACGCCATCGCCTCCCGCGCCGCCACCAGGTACTTGCGCGGGTCGACCGTCGACGGGTGGGCCTCGAGGAAGGCGCGCGTGGCGCCCGTGAAGGCCGTGTTGAGGGCCGTACCGACATTGATCTTCACCATGCCGGAGGCGACCGCCCGGCGAATCTCCGCGTCCGGTACGCCACTTGAGCCGTGCAGGACCAACGGCACCGGGACCGCGTTCCGCAGCTCGGCGATCAACGCGTGGTCCAGGGCGGCCGTGCGCTCGGTCATCGCGTGCGCGGAGCCGACGGCTACGGCCAGGGCGTCCACGCCGGTGTCCGCGACGTAGGCGACCGCCTCGGCCGGGTCCGTGCGCACCCCGGGCGCGTGCGCGTCCAGCGGCGGCTCACCCTCCTTGCCGCCGACCTTGCCGAGCTCCGCCTCCAGCCAGATGCCGCGCTGATGGGCCCAACGGGCCGCGTCCGCCGTGGCCTTGACGTTCTCGCCGTACGGCAGTCTCGAGGCGTCGAACATCACCGAGCCGAAGCCCTCCGCGTGCGCGGCGCGCAGCAGCCCGACGGACTCGACATGGTCGAGGTGCAGCGCGAGGTGCGCCTCGGACGCGCGGGCCACGGCGGCGACCGCGGCGGCCAGCGGGGTGAGGCGGCCGCCGTGGAACTTCACGGCGTTCTCGGAGATCTGCAGGACGGCGGGGCGGCCGGAGTGCTCGGCTCCGGTGGCGATGGCCTCGGCGTGTTCGAGGGTGATGACGTTGAAGGCGGCCAGGCCGTGGCCTGCGGTTTTCGCCTCCGCGATGAGTTCACCGGTGGTGACGAGTGTCATGGTGCCCCTGCCCCTCTCTCGTCGGGCCGTTGCCCGGTTCGTCTTCTCCCCACTGAGGGCTGCGCCCCCAGACCCCTGCCTTATCGCGCTGAAGAACGCGCTCGTCCTCAAGCGCCGGACGGGCTGATCGGGCTGACCTCGACCCGATCGAGAAGGTCCTCGTACGCCGTGCCGTCGAACTCGCCCGCCGTGGGCGCCAGAACCGTCGCCGCCGAGAGGGCGGCCGCCCGGGTCAGGCGGTCCGTCCACGGTGCCGACTCCGCGAGGCCCGACAGGAGGCCCGCCACCGCCGAGTCGCCCGCGCCCGTCGGGTTGCCGCGGACCGGGGTCGGCAGGCCCGCCCGCCAGTCGCCGTCCGGGGTGGCCGCGAGCAGGCCGCGCGGGCCGAGCGAGGCCACGACGGTGTGCGCGCCGCGGCGGCGGGCATCGCGGGTGGCGCGCAACGGCTCGTGGGAGCCGGTGAGTTCGGCCAGCTCGTCGGCGTTGGGCTTGACCAGGTCGGGGCGGGCGGCGATGCCGCGACGCAGCGGTTCGCCGCTGGTGTCCAGGAGCACCGGCACGTCGGCCGCGCGGGCGGCGCGGATCAGCTGGGCGTACGCGCCGACGGGCACGCCGGGCGGCAGGCTGCCGCACAGGGCCACGGCCTCGGCGCCGCGCAGGAGTTCGGCGTACGCGCCGAGGAAGTCGGTCCACTCGGCGGGCTCGATCAGCGGGCCCGGTTCGTTGAGCTGAGTGGTGTCGCCGGTGGTGGCGTCGACGACGGCGACGGTACGGCGGGTGGCGCCGGAGACGGTGAGCAGCGCGTCCCGCACGCCGGGTATCGCGGCCAGATGGTCGCGCAGGGCCCGGCCGGTGCCGCCGCCCGCGAATCCGGTGACGGTCACGTCGTGGCCGAGGGAGGCGAGCACCCGGGCGACGTTGAGGCCCTTGCCGCCGGGGCGTTCGGTGACCTCGGTGACGCGGTGCGAGGTGTGGGGGGTGAGGCGCGGGACGCGGTAGGTGAGGTCGAGGGCGGTGTTCAGTGTGACCGTGAGGATCACGGTGACCACCCCCGGACTCCGTCGTCGTGCGTGCTCCTGCGCGGATCTGCGCGTGTGGGCGTGCGGTTGTGTGCGCGCCGGGGGCGATCATGCCAAAGAGAAGGCGGTTGGCCCAGAGGTCCGGGCCAACCGCCTGCTCAACTCCGTACGACTCCCGTACGGCCGCGGATGAGCAAATCAACCAAGGCGGGCGGCATCGGGCGCAACCACCCACTCGCCCTTGCGCATCACTCCGACCAGAGCGAACTCGGCGTCCAGAACGACGAGATCGGCGTCCTTGCCGGGCTCGAGCGAGCCGACGCGGTCGTAGATGCCGAGCAGCTTGGCCGGGTTGGCGGAGATGGCGCGGACGATGTCCTCGACCGGGAGCTTGTCCACGGTGGCGGCGCGCTGGAAGGCGCGGTCGAGGGTGAGCGTGGAGCCCGCGATGGAACCGGCGCCGCCGTCGGCGGTGACGAGCCGCGCCACGCTGTCCTTCACCTCGACCTCGAGCGGGCCGAGCATGTACCGGCCGTCGCCGAAACCGGCCGCGTCCATGGCGTCGGTGATCAGGGCGACGCGGTCGGGGCCCGCGTGGTGGAAGGCCAACTGGAAGGCGGCGGCGTGCAGATGCGTACCATCGTTGATCAACTCGACCGTCACGCGCTCGTCTTCGAGGAGCGCGGCGATCGGGCCGGGGGCGCGGTGGCCGAGGCCGGGCATCGCGTTGTAGAGGTGCGTGGCCACGGTGGCGCCCGCGTCGATGGCGGCCCTCGTCTGCTCGTACGTCGCGTCGGTGTGGCCGATCGCGGCGATCACACCGTGCTCGGCGAGCAGGCGTACGGAGTCCAGGCCGCCGGGGAGCTCGGTGGCGAGGGTCATCATCCGTGCGGTGCCGCGAGCGGCGTCGATCAGCTTGCGGACCTCGGACGGATCAGGGTGGCGGAGCAGCTCCTCGCTGTGCGCGCCCTTGCGGCACGGCGCGATGAACGGGCCCTCGAAGTGGATGCCCGCCAGGTCGCCCTGCTCGACCAGCTCGGAGAGGAAACCGGCCCGGTGCGCGAGGAAGTCCATCTCGCCGGTGACGGTGGAGGCGACGAGCGTGGTGGTGCCGTGCTCGCGGTGGGTGCGCACGCCGGTGAGCACGTCCTCGGCGGTGCCCGAGGTGAAGGAGGCGCCGCCGCCACCGTGATTGTGGATGTCCACGAAGCCGGGGACGATCCAGTGCCCGGAGAAGTCGAGGGCGGGGGTCCCGGCGGGGGCGTGCCCGGCGATCCGGCCCGACGCGTCGACGATGACCCGGCCGTCGGGAACGGTTCCGGTCGGCAGCACCACCCGGGCGCCGGTGAGTACCTTGCGTGCGGCCATCAGGTGGTTACCTCCGTGGGGCGGGGTCGGGGTGGGGGTCAGGGGCGGGGTCCGGGGTGGTTCGGGAGGACGGGGCGGTTTCTTCGGGGGCCGGTGCGGGGGCGGGGTCCGGTGTGGATCGGAGGGACGGGGCAGGTTCTTCGAGGACTGGTTCGGGGGCCGGTTCGGGGGCGCGGTCCGGGGTGGTTCGCAAGGACGGGACGGATTCCTCGGGGGCCGGTGCGGAGCCGGGCTCCGGGGTGGATCGGGAGGACGGGACGGATTCCTCGGGGGCCGGTGCGGAGCCGGGCTCCGGGGTGGATCGGGAAGGCGGGACGGATTCCTCGGGGGCCGGTGCGGAGCCGGGCTCCGGGGTGGTTCGCGAGGACGGGACGGCGGCGGTTCGTGCGGACGGTGGTGGGGCGTTGACGGTGTGGCCGACGAGGTCCCAGGCGAGCAGGCCCGCGCCCAGGCAGCCGGCGGTGTCCCCGAGCGCGGCGGGGACGATCTCGGGCTGCCGCTGGAAGGTGATGCGCTCCGCGACGGCGGCCCGCAGCGGTGTGAACAAGGTTTCCCCGGCTTCGGCCAGTCCGCCACCGATGATCAGGGTGCGCGGGTCGAGAAGGGTGACCGCGGTGAGCAGCCCGTCGGCCAGCGCGCCCACGGCCTCCCGCCACACGGCGGCGGCCCGTGGATCGCCCGCGTCCACGGCCTTGGCGCAGTCCGCCGCGTCCGCCCCGGGGTCGTCGCTCGCTTCGGCCCAGGCGGCGGTGACGGCCGAGGCGGAGGCGAGCCGCTCCAGGCAACCGCGCTGGCCGCAGCCGCAGGGCGGCCCGTCGGGGCGTACGACGACATGACCGATCTCGCCCGCGCTTCCGTGCGCCCCGGGCTCGATCCGCCCGCCGATGCCGATGGCTCCGGCGATGCCTGTGCCCAGCGGCACGAACAGAAACCGGTCGGCGTCCCGGCCCGCGCCGAGCCGCCCCTCCGCGAGGCCGCCGGTACGCACATCGTGGCCGAGCGCCACCGGAACGCCGCCGAGCCGCTTGCTGAGCAGCTCGCGCAGGGGCAGGTCGCGCCAGCCGAGGTTGGCGGCGAAGACCGCGATGCCACGCTCGGCGTCGACGATCCCGGGGACCGCCACGCCCGCCGCCGCGGCGCTCTCGCCGTACTCCCGCTCGCCGTGGGCGCGCAGGTCGGCGGCGAAGCCGAGGATGCCGTCGACGACGGCGTCGGGGCCGCGGTCCCGGCCGGTGGGTCGCCGGGCCTCGTGCAGCAGGGTGCCGTCCGCGGCGACCAGGGCGGCCTTCATCCCGGTGCCGCCCACGTCAAGGGCGATGACATGTCTCACCCGGACAGTGTGGCGGGCGGCGCGGGAAAGGTCTAGTCCACTTCCGGGGCCTTGGGTCCTTGCGCTCGAGGTCTTGGGTTCTTGCGTTCGGGGCCTTGGGGCCTTGGCTCGGAGCCTTGGGTCCTTGGCTCGGAGTCTTGGGTCCTTGGCTCGGGGCCTTGGGTCCATGCGCAGAACCGGGAACCGGGAACCGAAGGTCCCCCGGCGGCGTTAATGCCGGTGACGGTAGCTTCGTCTCGGACGGAGCCGGAGCTCCCGCAAGAAGTGCGGGAGCCCAACTCCGCACGCACGCATGTATCTAGGGGAAAGGGACTTCCATGGCTGTAAGCCTGTCCAAGGGCGGCAACGTCTCGCTGACCAAGGAGGCACCGGGCCTGACCGCCGTCACCGTGGGCCTCGGCTGGGACGTCCGCACCACTACGGGCACCGACTTCGACCTCGACGCCTCCGCGATCGCGGTCAAGGCCGACGGCAAGGTCTTCACCGACGGCCACTTCGTCTTCTTCAACAACAAGCAGTCGCCGGACCAGACCATCGTCCACACCGGTGACAACCGCTCCGGCGAGGGCGAGGGCGACGACGAGGCGATCAACGTCAACCTGGCGGGCCTGCCCGCCGACGTCGACAAGGTCGTCTTCCCGGTCTCCATCTACGACGCGGAGTCCCGCTCGCAGAACTTCGGCCAGGTGCGCAACGCGTACATCCGCATCATCAACCAGGCCGGCGGCACCGAGATCGCCCGCTACGACCTGAGCGAGGACGCCGCCACGGAGACCGCGATGGTCTTCGGCGAGCTCTACCGCAACGGCGCGGAGTGGAAGTTCCGCGCCGTCGGCCAGGGCTACGCCTCCGGCCTCGCGGGCATCGCCCAGGACTTCGGCGTCAACATCTGAGCCGACCTCCCACCGCGGCACGCGGGCCCCTGGCCGACCGGCTGGGGGCCCGCGCCTTTGCGCAATGGCCCACGGTTCTGCCCCGGGGCCCCGCCTGCCCCGTTGCACCAGGGACCGTCTCGTTGCGCCAGGGCCCCGCCCCTGCGCACCAGGAACCCTCCGTTGCCGCCCGCCGCGAGGCTCTGTCGGCACAGGGCCTACGCTGCCGGGATGATCCTCGAACCGCTCGCCCTGGACGACGATGGCACGCTGCCCCGCTCGGTGCTCACCGAGATCACCGGCGTGTACGCCTCCAACCCGGAGTTCTTCGCGCTCAGCGGGGACTTTCCCGACCCCGAGCACATCACCGAGGCGCAGGTCGTGCGGGCCCTCGCGGACGAGCTCGCGCACCCCTCGGCCGAGGTGCTGCTCGCCCGCGTGGACGGTGAGCTGGTCGGGCTCGCCATCGCGCTCGGCGAGCACCCGGACCCGGCGGACCCGGACCCTTGGATCGGCCTGCTGCTCGTCCACGGAAGCCGTCAACGGGCCGGACTGGGACGGGAGTTGGCGGGACTCGTCGAGGACCGGTTCCGGGCCGCGGGGCGGCAAGCAGTGCGTCTGGCCATCCTGGAGGGGAACGACCAGGCCGGGTGGTTCTGGACCCGGCTCGGCTACGCGCTGGTCGGCGAGGGCGAGGACCTGGAGCGGCAGCGGCCCTGCTCGCTGATGCTCAAGGAGCTCTGACCCGACCCCGGTCGCCCGGCCTGCGGCCATCTGCCGTAATAATCACCTCCTTTACGTCGCTGCATTCAGGTACGCCGCTGCGTGCACGGAACGACCGGAGGCCGCCCCGTTGACCCCGATCCATGACTTCGCCACCTGGGAGCCACTGCTGAGGCTCCTTCAGTCCGGCAACGCGGAGCACCTCACCGGCTCGGGCAGCCCGCTGGCGGGGCAGATCGGCCGCGGCTCGTGGAGCCTGCCGATCCAGCGGCACTTCCCACCGCCCGGCCAGGCCGCCCAGGTCGACGACATGCGGGCCGAGTTCGACGCGGTGCAGCGGGTGCAGAGCGCACTCGCGGACACCGGCGCCGACAGCATCTCGTTCACGGCGGAGCTCTCCCCCTCCGGCAGGGCCGTGCTCCACCTGCTCCATCCCGGCCAGGCCGTGGAGCCCGGCATCGGCCGCCCGCACCCGGGCGCGCTCGTCCTGGTCGAGAACGCCGTCCCCGAACCCTGGCGCCGACTGCCCGACCCCATACCTGGGGCGGGACCGGCCCCGTCGGCGGACCCGGCCGCGCTGGAACGGGTGCTGCGCGAGCGGCTCCCCGACGCCATCGGCGCCACCGAGACGGACATCGCCGCCGTGGAGACGCGCCTCGGCATCGCGCTGCCCGACGAACTCAAGGCGCTCTACCGAGTGACCCGGGCCCGGTGGGAGGACTGGGGCGACGACTACGACGCGGCGGAACGCGTCTGTATGGCGGTCGGCTGCGAACTCCTCTCCTTGGACGGGCTGTACATCGCCGACACGTCGTCCCGCCCGTCCCCCTGGTCGCACGCGGCCACGGAGGCGTCCGTCACCGCGCCCGACGCCGCGGTGCAGGACCTGGTCGGCTCACCCGGCTGGATCGTGTTCGGCGACACCGGCGGGGGCGACCGGCTCGCGGTCGACCTGACACCGGGCCCGCACGGCCACACCGGGCAGGTCATCGTGCTCGACCACGAGCAGAGCGTCGGCGCCGAACTGATCGCCGACTCCCTCACCGACCTCGTACTGAACCAGAGCCCGAAGGAACGCCCCGGCCGCGGCTGGAACCAGCCACCCGCCGTGGCTCACGTCAACATCCGGAGCCTGCCCGACGTCCAGTCCGCCGCCCACCCCGGCCTGGAGGTCCTCTGCATCGGGGTATGGGAAGGTACGCCGCTCAGCCTCGCCCCCGTCGCCGGGCTACCCCGCCTCCGGACCCTCACCGCCTACCCCGGGACGCTCGCCGACCCACTGGAGATCGCCGAACTGCCCCTGGAGTTCCTGGAGCTCGGCCCGGAGGAGTGGCGCGTTCTCCTCGACGCCGGAGCCGTCCCGCGCAGCCTGTCGGCCGCGGCCATCACCGTGCACGGCAACCCGCCCCTGCTCCCGATCGTGGACCTCGCCAACGAACTCCTCGCCCTCTGGCACCGCCCCCTGATCACCCGAACCGTCCTCGAAGGCCACCTCGGCCCCGTGACGTAATCGGCCTACGAGTCAGCGACTTTGCGGACACAGCCGAGGCGCCTAGCCGGTCGGCCAACGGTCCAAGGCCGGTTTCGGCCCCGGGGTCCGTAGCCCATCGGCCAACGGTCCAAGCCCGGTCGACCTACGGTCCGTAGCCCGTCGGCCAACGGTCCGCAGCCCCTCTGCCTACGGTCGCCGTGGCTTGCCCTCTCCGTGCAGCCACGGGTCCCAGACCTTGGCCGACAGGTCCTTGCCCGCCTTCTTCTCCACGTACTGCTTGAACTCCGCGGTGTCCGCGTTGCCGTGGCGGTGGTCCCGCGTCCAGCCCTGCACGATGTCGTAGAAGGTGTCGTCGCCGACGGCCTCACGGATCTTGTGGATGACCATGGCACCCCGGTAGTACACCGGGCTGTCCGAGATGGCCTCGGGCCCGGTCGGCTTCGCCGGTGGGTAGGCCCAGATCTCCCTGACCGCCCCGGCGTCGCCGATCTGGTCCTCGACGTACTCGCCCTTGCCCGCATACACCTGGTCGAAGATCTCCTGAGCCGTGAGGCCGTCCTGGTCCTCGCTCCACAGCCACTCGGCGTAGGTCGCGAAGCCCTCGTTCAGCCACATGTCCTGCCAGGTCTTCGGCGTCACGGAATTGCCGAACCACTGGTGAGCCAGCTCGTGCACCATCAACTCGGTGTCCGGGGCGCCCGGGTAGACCGGCTTGGTCTGGGTCTCCAGGGCGTAGCCCGCGTCGTTCTCCTGGGCGATGATCGCGCCGACCGAAGAGAACGGGTAGGGGCCGAAGTTGAGTTCCTGCCACTCGATGATGTCGGGGAGCTCGGCGAGGATGTCCTCGCTCGCCTCGGTCTGGGAGGGGTCCACCGCCGTGTAGACGGGCAGCCCTCCCTTGCGTGTCGCGTTCTTCACCTCCGTTTTCTCGATGTCGTACGTGCCGATCGCCACCGTCGCCACATAGCTGGCCATGGGCTGGGCGCTGTGCCAGACGAACGTCGTGCCGTCGCCGTCGTCGGCGGGGTGCTCGTCCGTCAACTCGCCGTTGGCGACGGCCTTCAGGCCCTCCGGGACGGTGATCTCGATGTCGTAGGCGGCCTTGTCACTGGGGTGGTGGTTGCCGGGGAACCAGGCCATGGACCCGGCCGGTTCGCCGAGGGCCACGGCACCGTCCTCGGTGGGCAGCCAGCCCTCCTCGGCGCCGTCCTTGTCGGTGATGGTGCGTGGCTTGCCGGAGTAGCGAACGGTGGTGCGGAACGTCTCGCCCGCGCGCAGGTCGTCGCGGGGGCGGACGGTCAGTTCGTCGCGGTCCCGGTTGAAGCGGGCCTGCTTGCCCTCGACCGTGACCTTCTCGACGTCCAGGCCCGCCAGGTCCAGGTTGAAGGCGCTCAGGTCCTGGGTGGCGCGAGCCGTGATCACCGCCTCGCCGTCCAGCTCCTCCACATCCGCGTAGTAGCCGAGTTTCAGGTCGTAGTGGGTGACGTCGTAGCCGCCGTTGCCGAGGTTCGGGAAGTACGGGTCCCGCACGCCCGCGGCTCCGGGCTCACCCTGGACGCCGGTGTCGCCGCAGGCCGAGAGGACGAGTGCGGTGGCCGCGGCGAGGGCCAGGGACCGGGGCGCGCGGTGAGCGAGATGTCGTCGTATCACCCTGGTGATGCTATGTGGGCCTGATGTCGGGGTCAGTGTGGGAGCACCCGACTCGGGCGCCCCCGTGGGGGCACCCCGTCCACGCCGGCGCTCAGCGCGAGAGCGTGGCCGCGCCCGCCTGGGCGTACTTCTCGTCCAGGTCGCCGCTGGGGGCGCCGGCCACGCCTATGCCCGCGATCGGGGCGCCCTTGGCCTGGACCGGGGCGCCGCCCGCGAGGAACAGGGTGCCGGGGATGTCCTTCAGGTTCGGGGCCTGCTCCAGGCGCTTGACCAGCTCGGAGGTCGGGGCGTTCCACGACACCGCCGTGAACGCCTTCTTCTCCGCCGACTCGTAGGACTGCGGGCCCGCGCCGTCGCCGCGCAGCGTCACGATCGTGTTGCCGTCCCGGTCGACGACGGCGACGGTCACGCGCTGGTTGTCCTTCTCGGCGGCGTCGAGGGTGGCCTGTGCGGCCTCGGTGGCGGCGTCGATGGTGAGGTGGGTGGTCTTGCGCAGGTTGCCGCTCGCGGCGTCCGCGGTCGCGGCGGCGGGGGCCTTGGCCGGGGCCGCGGACGTCGGGGCCGAGGAGGCGTTGGCCGATACGGCTCCGAACGTGCCGGCGGCGAGGGCCGCGGTCAGGGCGGTGCCGGTGAGGATGCGGGCGCGAAGGTTCATGGGTGTGCGGTCCTTTCGGGAGCGATGAAGCGTGAGGTGCGGTCGCATGGTCTGCGGTGCCGCTCGCTTTCGATCCTCAGCCCGGAACCTGCCGTTCCTTGTCGGCGTACCGGCTCTGTCCGGCGCGCGTCTCGGACGACAAGAGGGTCGACCGATCGGTTGATGCGGGGGCCGCGGCGGCGGGTGACGATGGGCGAATGGAGGATCAAGGGACTCGACGGCTCGCGGCGGTGCTGCACACCGCGTTCTTCGTGCTGCTCGGCGCGTCCCTGGCCCGCTATCTCATCCGGCACCCCGGCTCCCCCACGACCACGTGGATCGTCACGCTGAGCGCCCTGCTCGCGCTGCTTTACGTGCTCGGCGGGCCCGCCCGCGGCGTGGACGCCGAGCCCACGACGCGGCGCGTGTTCTGGCTCTGCGCGGTGGTCGTCACGTGGATGGTCCTGGTGGAGCTCGCGCCCAGCTTCGCCTGGTGCGCGGTGCCCCTGCTCTATACGGGCCTGCGCACGCTGCCCGACCGGCCCGCGTTCTTCCTGGTCGTGGGGCTCACCGCGTTCGTGGTGGCCGCCCAACTCCGGCTCGCGGACGGCTTCGACCCGAATCTGGTGTTCGCGCCGCCCGCGGTCGCGGCCATCGCCGTCACCGTCTTCGTGCACATGCGGCACCAGGCGGAGCGGATGCGGGAGCAGGGTGCGCGGCTCGCCGCCACCGAGCGCCGCGAGGGCACGCTCGCCGAGCGGCAGCGCCTCGCCATGGACATCCACGACACCCTTGCCCAGGGCCTGTCCAGCCAGCAGATGCTGCTCCAGGCCGCGGACCGGGTGTGGGACACGGACCCGGCGGCGGCCCGGGCCCACGTCCGGACGGCCGAGTCCTTTGCGGAACGCAACCTCGCCGAGGCCCGCCGCTTTGTGCACGACCTGGCCCCGGCGGACCTGGCCGGGGGCGGCGGGCTCGGGTCCGCCCTGCGGGCGCTCGCGGAGCGGGAGTCGGGCGGCGGGCTCACGGTGCGCTGCCGGGTCGAAGGGGACACCGGAGGAGAAGGGGCGACGGGCGGCGAGCCGCCGCTGCCCGAGCGGGTGCAGTCGGCGCTGCTCCGCATCGCGCAGGGCGCGCTGGCCAACATACGCGAGCACTCCGGTGCGGCCACCGCGCAGCTCACCCTCGTCCACTTCGAGGACCAGGTCGTCCTCGACATCGCGGACGACGGGCGCGGCTTCGACCCGACCACGATACCCACCTCGCCGGACGGGATACGCGGGCACGGTCTGCCCGCCATCCGCGCCCGGGTCGCCCAGCTGGGCGGCACCCTGACCGTGGAGTCCGCGCCCGGCGAGGGCACGGTGCTCTCCGTCGCGATACCCCTGGAGCCCCGCCCATGACCACCCCGGAATCGACCAGTCCGGTGCGCGTCCTGCTCTGCGACGACCACACCGTCGTACGCGCCGGGCTGCTCGCCCTGCTCGGCAGTGCCCCGGACATCGAGGTCGTCGGCGAGGCCGGAACCGGCGAGGAGGCGGTCGCGCTCGCCGCGAAGCTGACCCCGGACGTGGTCCTGATGGATCTCCAGCTGGGCCCCGGGATGGACGGCGTGGAGGCCACCCGGCGCATCGCGGCCACCGAAGTGCATGTCCTGGTCCTGACGACGTACGACACCGACGCGGATGTCACCCGCGCCATCGAGGCGGGCGCGACGGGCTATCTCCTGAAGGCGGAGCGGCCGGAGGAGTTGTTCGCGGCGATCCACTCGGCGGCGCAGGGACGTACGGCGCTGTCGCCACCGGTCGCCAGCCGTGTCATGGCCCAGATGCGCAGCCCGCGGCCGGAGCTGACCAGCCGCGAGCGGGACATTCTGGGCCAGCTCGCCCGGGGCTTGAGCAACCGGGAGATCGCCCGCGCCCTGTTCATCAGCGAGGCCACGGTGAAGACCCATCTCGGCCGGATCTACGAGAAGTTGGGCGTGGAGACGCGGGCGGGAGCGGTGGCGGTGGCCAAGGAAAGGAGGTTGTTGCCGTGAGCCGAGAAGACTGCTGCGGTGAGTGGGCGCGGGCCGCCATGACACCATCACGGGCGTGCTCGACATCGGCTACGCCCTCTCCAACCGCTTCCCCGACCCGCCGCAGACCGACTACCGCCGTGCGGACCGGCAGGCCCTGCGGCACGACCTGTTCTGCGGTGACGTCTATCTCGCGGACACCCAGAAGGACCGGGAGCTGTCCACAGCCTGGGGATGGGTGCCGGTGCTCGACTTCGCGTGGGCGCTGTGCGACATCGTCGAGCTGCTCGACCGGGACCCGCTGGGCAGCCGTGCCGCCCGGCCGCAGCACGCCGAGCTCGACTTCACCGAATCCTCGGACCGGCTGCTCTTCGAGCGGCGGTTCGGCTGGGTGGATATCGAGGCGGAGTGGCAGCCCGCGGACGAGCCGCCGCTCTCCTTCCCGTACGCCGAACTGCGCCGGGAAGCCCGGGACTTCCTGCATGACCTGATCGCGGATCTGGGCGATCTGCATGAGGACCTGCTCGACAATCCCGCGATCTGGGAGCTGCAGGCTCGGTTTCCGCGGGTGTGAGTCTCTTCCCGGGTCCCAAGTCCCGGGAGCCACGCGGTTCTTCGTCGGACGGGGTTCACGGTGATCTCGTCGGACGGGGTTCACGGTGATCTCGTCGGGCCGGGGCGGGGAGAGGTATCCGGCCCGGCCCCTGGCCCTGGCCCGGACGCCGGTCCGGATCCCAGTCCGGATCCCAGTCCGGGTGCCGGTCCCGGGCCCAGCCCAGGGGGTGGTCCTGGTCCGAGGGCGGCGCCCGGGGGTGGTTCGCTGGGGGTGTGTTTGGGGGCGCGGGCCGTCACCATCAGGGCCGCTACCAAGCTGCCGAGCAGGATGATTCCGGCTGCCCACCAGATGGCCACGGTGAAGCCGTGTACGACGCCTTCGCGGACCACCTCGGCGCGGTCGGCAGGGTCGCGCAGGTGCGTGGCGACGTACGTGGTCGTCGTGGTGGTGGCGATGGTGTTGAGGAGGGCCGTGCCGATGGAACCGCCCACCTGCTGCGCGGTGTTGACGGTCGCGGAGGTCACCCCGGCGTCCTGGGGCGCGATGCCCGCGGTGGCGGTGGCGAAGACCGGCATGAAAGTCAGGCCCATGCCGAAGCCGGCGAGCAGCATTCCGGGCAGGACGTGGGAGGCGTAGCCACCGTCGGGGGTGAGCCTGGTGAGCAGGGTCAGGCCCAGCGCGGCGGTCAGCATGCCCGGCGCCATCAGGGCGCGTGGCGGGACATGGTGCAGAAGGCGGGCCGCCACCTGTGTGGAGCCGGTGATGATGGCAGCCGTCATGGGCAGGAAGGCGAGCCCGGTCCTGATCGGCGAATACCCCAGGACGAGCTGCATGTAGTAGGTGAGGAAGAGGAACACGGCGAACATGCCGATGGTGGCCAGGCCCATCGTCAGGAAGCAGCCCGCGCGGTTGCGGTCCCTGAGGATGTGCAGCGGCAGGAGCGGTTTCGGGGCCCGCTTCTGCCACCACACGAAGGCGGAGAGGAGGACGACGGCGACAGCGAACAGGGTGAGGACGAGCGGGTCGGTCCAGCCGCGGGGTTCGGCCTCGCTGCACGCGTACACGAGAGCGACCAGGCCGCCGCAGCCAAGGAGGACGCCGGGCACGTCGAGCCGGGCGCCCGCGTGGCCCGGCCGGTCTCGGAGCATCGTGAGGCCACCGAGCACGGCGATCAGGGCGATCGGGACATTGACGTACAGGCACCAGCGCCAGTTCAGGTATTCGGTGAGCAGCCCGCCCGCGAGCAGTCCGATCGCGGAGCCGCCGCCCGCCATGGCGCCATAGATGCCGAACGCCTTGCCGCGCTCCTTCGGGTCCGTGAACGTCGTGGTGAGCAGCGAGAGCGCGGACGGGGACAGTACGGCGGCGAAGATGCCCTGTAGCGCGCGGGCCCCGAAGAGCATGCCGGGCCCGGCGGCGGCACCGCCGAGCGCGGACGCCCCGGCGAAGCCGATGAGGCCGATGACGAAGGTCCGCTTCCGGCCGACGAGATCGGCGATACGGCCGCCGAGCAGCAGAAGGCCACCGAAGGCGAGGGTGTAGGCGGTGATGACCCACTGCCGGTTGCCGTCGGACATCCCGAGGTCGCGTTGGGCGGAGGGGAGCGCGATGTTCACGATCGTCGCGTCGAGTACGACCATGAGCTGGGCCAACGCGATGACGACCAGGCCCCACCAGCGGCGGGGATCGGGCGGGGCGACGGGCGTTGCGGGAGCGGCGGTGGCCGCCGTCGGCAGGGGCCGCCCGTCGGTCGGTATCGGCCCGTCGGAGGGAGTACTCATAACTTCCAGAACAGCATAGGTAGGGGTGGATTGCCCGGGTTCCGGTGATGGGTGATGGGTGGTGAGTGGTGGGGGGTGAGTGGCACACACCGCACCGCTCACGGCTACGGCTCCAGAACCACCTTGCCGACCGTCCCTCGCGACTCGAGTGCGCGATGGGCCGCGGCCGCTTCCGCCAGCGGGAAGCGCGTTACCGCGGGCCGCAGGCGTCCTGCCGCCGCCTCCGCGAGGGCCTCGCCCTCCAGGGTGCGCAGCGGGTTGTCGCCGCCCGCCTTGGCGAGCATCGCGGGCCCGAGGACCTGGATGGACTCGATGCCGCGTGCGGCCAGTTCGGCCTCGGGGATGGTGAGGGGTTCTCCGTCGTGCAGGCCCTTGCCGGACCAGCCGAAGACGAGGTGCGTACCGCCGGGGGCGAGCAGGTCGACGGCGGTGCGCGCGGCGTCGCCGCCGACGCCGTCGAAGAGGACGGTGGCCGGGCGGTCCCCGTACCGCCCGCGGATCAGGTCGGGCCACGCGGGGTCGGTGTAGTCGAGGGCGAGGTCGGCCCCGTTGGCCCGTACGCGGGCGGTCTTCTCGGGGCCGCCCGCGAGGCCGATGACGGTGGCCCCGGCATTCTTGGCGTACTGCACGAGGAGCGTGCCGATGCCGCCCGCGGCCGCGGGGACGATCGCCACGGAATCCGCGTCCAGCTCCGCGAAGCGCAGGATGCCGAGGGTGGTGCGCCCGGTGCCGATCATGGCGACGGCAGTGGCCGGGTCGAGCCCGGGCGGGATCTCGTGTGGCCGGTCCGCGTCGACGGTGACCAGTTCGGCGTAGCCGCCGGGCGCGAAGCCGAGGTGGGTGACGACGCGGCGGCCGAGCCAGGCGGGGTCGGCGCCCTCCCCGACCGCGTCGACGACACCGGCGACCTCGCGGCCGGGAATGGTCGGCAGCGCGGGCAGTTCGGGCAACGGGCCTTGCATGCCCGCGCGAATCACGGTGTCCAGGAGGTGTACGCCGGACGCCGCGACGGCGATACGGAACTGACCCGGGCCGGGCTCGGGATCCTTGACGTCCTCGTACACGAGGTTCTCGGCCGGACCGAAGGCGTACTGGCGGATGGCGTGCATGGCGGCGGCTCCCTTGGCTGCGTAAACCCGGATTCGGCGGGCACCGCATGTGGCATGGACCGAATGCGGCATGGACCGTATGCGGCATGGATCGAAGACGGTGTGAACCGAAGACGGTGTGAACCACTTACGGCGTGGCCCGCACACCTCGTGGTCCGCACACGGCGTGGACCGGGATGAGGCAGCCAGACTGCAACTTGAACCTAGGTTCAAGTCAACGGCGTGCTGACCTTGTTGGCCTTACTCGCCTTGTTGGCCTTGTTGGCCTTGTTGGTCTCCTTGGCCGCCCGCACCGCGAGCGTCGCCGCCATCACCGCGCTGTTGAAGGAGACCTCCGCCAGCACGCCGGGCGCCGCCACCTGGTCGCCCGCGAGGAAGACCCCGTCGCCCCGGTCGACGGCCGGTCGGTCCCGCCAGGTCGCGCCCGGCAGGTCGAGGGCGCCGCTGCGGCCGTCCGCGAGCGCCGTGCGCCGCCAGACGGTGCGCTCGCGCCAGCCGGGGAACCCCAGGTCGAGGAGGTCATCGGCGCGCCGCTCACCGGCGTCGCGCGGCTCGTCCGGGCCGATCGGCACCTGCCCTTGGATCAGTTGCTCGCCGCGCGGCGCGAGGGTGGGATCGGCGGCCGAGAACCGCTCGATCCAGCCCGGCGCGTCCAGGTCGGAGACGATGAACAGGTCCCCGCGCCGGGCCCGTACCGCCAGGTCGACCAGGACCGTGCGGCCGCTCTCCCAGCGCAGGGACGCGTCGTCGAGCAGTCGCCGGGCCGCGGCGAGCGAGGTAGCGACGACCACGGGCCCGTCCTCCGGCGGCGCGTCCACGCGCGCCCCGGTCTCGATCCGGACCCCCAGGTTCCGGGCGTGCCCGGCCATCCGCTCCACGAGGCCGCCCCAGCCGCCGCGCAGATAGTGCGCCTCCGGAGGCAGCTTGGTGGTACGCCGCAGCCGCTCGTGCACAAACGCGGCGGAGAGCGAGCCGGGGTCGTGGTGGAACAGCCCCACGGCGACGTAGTGCGCCGCCGCACGCGCCCCCTCCTCGCCTACCTCACCGGCCGCCCAGCTGAAGAAGTCCCGGTCCACGGGCGCCTGTTCGGCCTTGCGGAGCAGCAGCTTCAGCATGCCGAGCGGCGGCACCCGGCGCAGTCGGCCGCCGTGCCGCACCTGTGCCCGCGTGAGCTCGCGCAACGGCAGCTTGGCGAGCGAACCGATGAGACCGCGCTGCGCCAGCCAGGCCCAGTGGGGGCCGCCGTTGTAGAGGGCGTGCGGCCCTTCGTTGGTGCGGTAGGGGCCGGTCACTGTGGTGCGGGCGCGGCCGCCGAGCTCCCGGTGGGACTCGTACAGGGTGACGTCGGCACCCGCCTCGGCGGCGGTGATGGCCGCGGTCAGCCCGGCGAACCCGCCGCCGACAACGGTGATGCGGTACGGCTGCGACATGACTGCGTCTCCTCCGCTACGTCTGTCTCTATGTCTGTCTCTACGTCTCACAGGTACCGACGGACGAAGGTCCCGCGTCTGTGACATCTCCGGAAATCCGCAGGTCACAAGCGTGCGACGGGGATTGTCAGTGGCGTGCTCCACCATGGGGACATGGCACGACGACCGCCCCCGAATCCACCCGCGGCTCGCGCGGCCCGCGCGGCCCGCCCGGTTCGCCCGGCCCGGCGGCCCGAGCTCAGGCTGCCTCCCCTGACCCCGTACGACGGCGTAGGTGGCGTCGGCGGCACCGGCGGGACCGGCGGGACCGGGCTCTCGCCGGACGGCGACTACGACGGACTGCTGTTCGCCGACGCCGATCTGACGGGGCAACGGGGCGAGGGTGCCCGGTTCCTGGATTGTGCCCTTGAGCGCTGCGCCCTGGACGAGACGTCGTTGCGGAACGCCCGATTCATCGACTCCCGGCTGACGGCGGTACGTGGCGTGGGCGCCGATCTCGCGGGGGCGGCGCTGCGGGACGTGGAGCTGGTGGACGCCCGTCTGGGTGGGCTTCAGGTGCACGGCGCGGTCCTGGAGCGGGTGGTGATCCGCGGCGGCAAGATCGACTACCTGAACCTGCGCAAGTCCCGCCTCAGAGACGTGGTGTTCGAGAACTGTGTGCTTGCGGAGCCGGACTTCGGCGGTGCGTCGTTGGAGCGGGTCGAGTTCGTCGACTGCGCGTTGAAGCGGGCGGACCTCAGCGGCGTACGCATGACCGACGTCGATCTGCGCCGCGCTACCGAGCTCGACCTGATACGAGGAGCGGACCGGCTTGCGGGTGCGGTCATCTCGCCGACCCAGCTCATGGATCTGGCCCCGGTGTTCGCGGCGGAGATAGGCATCAAGGTCAGTCCTCTCGACGCCTCCTGAGGTCCCTCCCGAGGCCCGGCAGAGACCCCCGCCTGAGCCCCCACCCCGGGGCCCCTCCCGAGGTCCGGCTACAACGTCCCGCCGAGCCGTGCCAGCGCGTCGTCGGTCAGGCGGTAGACGGTCCACTCGTCCTGTGGGCGGGCGCCCAGTGCGTCGTAGAAGTCGATGGCGACCTTGTTCCAGTCGAGCACCGCCCACTCCAGGCGCTGATAGCCGCGGGCCACGCAGACGCGGGCCAGTTCGGCCATCATCTCCTTGCCGTGACCGCCGCCGCGGGCCTCGGGGCGGACGTACAGGTCCTCCATGTAGATGCCATGCGTCCCGCGCCAGGTGGAGAAGGTCAGGAACCAGAGCGTGAAGCCGACCGGGGCGCCGTTCTCGTCCTCGGCGATGAGCGCGTGTACGGCGGGGTGCTCACCGAAGAGAGCGGTGCGAAGCTGGTCCTCAGTGGCCCGGACCTCGTGCAGGGCCTTCTCGTACTCCGCGAGCTCACGGATCATGGCGTGGATGGCGGGGACGTCGGCGGGGGTCGCGGTACGGATCATGACCGCACGGTAGCCGGGCACGGCGGGCAGCGGGACACGGGGATGTCACCTTCCCGGCCCCGCCGCCGTCGGAACGGACAGGAGCCACCACAAGGAGCCACCACATCACCAGGACGGGGAGAGCGATGACCACCCCAGACAACGCATCCTCGAGCACGCCGCAGACCCTGCGGAACGCGCAGACCCCACAGCCGCCGCAGACCCGGCGGACCCCTCAGACCGCGCAGACCGCGCAGAACCCACAGTCCCCGCAGACCGCACAGACCCCACAGTCCCCACAGCCCCCGCAGACCGCACAGTCCCCGCAGACCCCGGGGACCGCGCCGACCCCGCGCGCCGCCCCGGAGCCCCCGCACACCTCCCAGACCATCCTCCTGGCGGGCGCGAGCGGTGTCCTTGGCCGCCATCTCACCCGCGCGCTCACCGCCGCGGGGCACCGCGTCACCGGGCTCAGCCGCGGCGCCGGCAACGACCTGCGCGCCGATCTGCTCGACCGCGACGCCCTGCTGCGGGCGGTGGACGGCACGACGTACGACACCGTCATCCACGCGGCCACCGCGCTGCGCAAGCCGCCCATGCGCCACCGCGACATGTACGCCACCAACGCGCTGCGCACCACCGGCACCCGGTATCTCATCGAGGCGGCGCAGGCCACCGGAGCGCGCCGGTTCGTCGTCGAGTCGATGACGTTCGGATACGGGTACGGGGACTTCGGGGACCACGAACTCGTCGAGGAGAAGGACGTGTTCGGGCCGCCCGGCCGCACCCCGGAGCTCGAACGGCACATCGCGGCGATGCGCACCAAGGAGGAGCTGGCCTTCAACACGCCCGGCCTGGACGGCATCGCGCTGCGCTTCGGGCTCTTCTACGGGCCCGGCGGCACCGAGGCCCTGGTGGCACTGCTGCGCAAGCGGAGCCTGCCGGTGCCGGACGACCAGGGCCGGGTGCTGCCCTGGATCGAGCTCGGCGACGCGGCCACCGCGACGGTCGCCGCCGTGGAACACGGAGCTCCGGGCCATGCGTACAACATCGCCGACGCCACCCCGACCGGTTTCGGCAGCCATGTCCGGGCGGCGGCCGAGGCGTTCGGGGCGCCGCAGCCGCTGCGGGTGCCGCTGTGGCTGATGCGCCCGATGTCGTACGCGCACACGATCATGTCGTCCAGGATCCGCCTGTCGACCGACCGGGCCCGCACGGAGCTGGGCTGGCACCCCCGGTACGCCTCCTGCGCGGAGGGGCTGCGGGCCCTGGCCGAAGCCTCGGCCGATGCACGGGCCTAACCGAGCCTGCGGTCCCGTACAAGTTCCGCGATGGCCAGTTGGTCCGGGTCCAGCCCGTCCTCGACGACGTCGGCGCCCTTGGCGTCCTTGGCGTCCTTGACACCCTTGGCGTCTTCGGCGTCCTCGATGTTCCAGAGCAGGTTCTGCAGGGCGCGGCCCATCGTCCATGCCGCCGCCCGCTGCCGGTCCAGGCCGACGACCTCCGTCAACAGGTCGAAGCGGTACAGGACTTCGGCCTCGTCGAAACCGTCCGTCAGCTCATTGAAGAGCGCGGGCATCAGGTCGAAGCCCGGGTCACCGGCGAGCGGCTTGGGGTCGATGGCCAGCCAGGGCTCGCGGTCGGCGGCCAGGACGTTGTCGAAGTGCAGGTCCCAGTGGAGCAGCCGGTCGCCGGGCTCATCGATGACATCCCGTACGGCGGAGGCGCAGCTCAGGAGCGTCTGCCGGGCACGGGTACCAGCACGGGAACCGGCGCCGACGAGCGGTGAGCGCACGGCGCTCGGTACCGCGTCGAGCATGCCCTGCGCGATGTCGCCGAGGCGGCGGATCCCGGCGGGGGCCTGCACGGCGGTGAGCCGGGCGAGGAGCCCGGCGAGGATGCGGGTGGCGGCACGAGTGTCGTCGAGGCTCGACAAGTGGCGGGTCTCATCGAGGCGTTCGAGCAGCAGGGTGTTGCTGGCCACGTCGTGGGCGAGCAAGCGCACGATCCCGTTACCGCCCCAGCGGCGCAGGCCGGGCCCCTCGCCCTCGCTCTCCTCGTCGTTGAGCTGGAGCTTCAGGACGGCCGGGGTGCCGTCGAGGACCCGCTCCACGGGGAGCACGAGGGAAGCCATGCCGTACATGGACGGGCCGGTGAGCCGCAGCTCCCAGCGCTCCAGGAAGTCGGCGGCGCGGCGCGGGAGTTCGTCGATGAAGGCGCGGCCCGCGTCGCCGTTGTACTTGATCTGCGTACGGGCGAGTTCTTCCGGGACGCGGATGTCGTCGATCACGGGCCGATCCTAGGCACGAGCCCCGGGCTGCTGCCGGGGGTGCGGCTCAGGCCCCGGCCGGGTCGAGCACCTTCTGGAAGCCTTCCGAGGTGAAGAGAGATGAGGGGAATGAGGGGCCCGCGCTGAGTGCAACCGGCAACCAGAAATGCCCACAAGGTGCCACAAGGTGAACCTTCTGCAATCGTGTAGGCATGACTGAGATTGCCATCAGCAAGGCCCGCTCCGAGCTCGGGGACCTGGTGCGCCGCGCCGCGCACGGCCGCGAGACCATCGCGCTCACCGATCACGGTCACGTCGCCGCGCTCCTCGTGTCACCACAGGTCATAGAGGACCTGGAGGACTCGCTCGCGATCGCCGAGCGGGAACGGCGCAAGGCGGAGGGCACGCTCGGCGAGGGCATGTCGCACGAAGAGGTCGGCCGGCTGTTGGGGCTGCGTGCGTGACGTACACCATTATCTGGGAGCCAGAGGCCACGAACACGGCCGTGCGGTTCCTGAAGGAGGACCCCCACGGGCTGAGCGCCTTGTACGAGGCCGTCGACCGCCTCGCCGAGGACCCACGACCCGCCAACTCCACGCCGTACGGCAGTGCTTACCGACGCCTCCGGGTCGGCAGCGATCGGGCCCTTTACCTCATGGACGACGACGTGATCCGCATTCTGGTCACCCACATCGGTCGCGCCTCCGATTGAGGAGCGGGTGCCGAGGTAAATGCGCATGTCGTCCCCCCTTCGGCAGAGGCACGCATCACCCCCAGGGACCACGGCCGCTCACCCCCAGGGACCACGGCCGCTCACCCCCAGGGACCACGGCCGCGCCCGTCCCGCGGCCGATACTGAATGCCATGGCCCCCCTCTTCACCGCCCTCGGCGACCCCGACGCACCTCGGGAGCAGCGCCGGAGCCTGCTGGTTCTGCGGGCCCTGGCCGAGGCCACCGGAGCCGGGGGGCTGATGCTCCTCACCTATGGCGGCTTCGGTGAAGGCTTCGGCGAGACCCTCGACAGCGACGTCATGCTCGCGCTCGGCACGGCCATGCTCGCGCTGCTCGTCGTACGCCGCCGGTTTCCGGCCGTCAGCCTGCTCGGCGCGGGCGCGATCATGGGCCTGCTGCCCGCCGCGGGCCTGCCGGTCGCCGTGATCGCGTACACCACCGCCCGACGCCAGGTCGTGCCACGCCGCCGCGCCGCCGTCCTGCTCGGCGCCTCAGGGCTCGCCATGCTGACCGCAGCCGTGTCCGCGCCGTTCATCGGGATGGGCAGCCACATCTTCGGCCTGGCGCTCGGCACCGTGCTCTCCGCGACCGTGGTGGTCGTACCCGGCCTGCTCGGCACCAGCACCGGGCAGCAGGAACGGCTGCTCCGGGCGCTGCGCGAACGTACCGCCGCGGCCGAGGAGGCCCGCCGCCTCGCCGACAGCGAGTCCCGGATCCACGAACGGTCCCGGATCGCCGCCGAGATGCACGACCTCGTCGGCCACCGGCTCAGCCTCATCTCGCTGCACGCGGGCGGCCTGGAAATGGCCCTGCAGAGCAGCGGCCAGTCGGCCGAGCTGCGCGACGAGGCCGCACTGGTACGCCGCGCCACCGGCGACGCCATGCGTGAGCTGCGCGAAGTGCTTGGCGTCCTGGGCCCGTTGGCGCGCGACACCGGCACCAGCGCCCTGACCGACGCCACCGGCACCCGGGCCGACGTCGAAGCTCTGGTCGAGGAGTCGCGGCGGGGCGGCATCCCCGTGGAGTTCGCCTGGCACGGGGCCGATCTGGACGGACGCGAGGCCCGGGTGCGCCGGGCCGTGCACCGCGTGGTGCGGGAGTCCCTCACGAATGTGCACCGGTACGCCGCCGGGGCTCATGTCACGGTGACGGTCACGCACACCGACGAGCGCGTCGAGATCGTCGTACGCAACGGAGTGCGGCCCAGGTCAGGACCCGAGCCCGGCGTCGCCACCGGGCTCGGGTCCGGGCGCGGGCTCACCGGATTGCGGGAACGGGTGGCGCTGCTCGGCGGCAGCCTGGAGGCGGGGCCGACGGAGTCCGGGGGGTTCGCGGTGACGGCCGTGATTCCGGCGGAGCCGGGGGTGGCGGCGGGCACGGGCGACGGTGGCTCACGGGCCGGGGAATCCGACTACGGCCCTTCTGACCACGGCCTTTCCGACTACGGCTTTACGGAGGCCCACGGGGCCGACGCGGGCACCGGACACCCACCCCCGCGCCGGGCGTTCTCCGACTTGCCGCGCCGTGCCGTCAGCGCCCTCACCGGACTCCTCGGGCTCGCGGGCGTCGGCGTGATGATGCTGTTCGGGATCATCCTGCTGTTCCAGGCACGGCCGGACCCCGGCTACCGGCCGCCCGAGGAGCCCCGGATCGGCATGGACCGGGACAAGGTCATGGAGGCAGTCTGGGGCGACAGCGAAGCGGTACGCGCGGCCGCGACCGGACGCGAACCCGCCCACCCCGAGTCGGCGACCAGCTGCGTCTATCCGATGGTCGGGGCCGAGGAGGCGCTGCCCGCGCGGTCCGATCGGAACGGCTCCGAGGGGGCCGAGAGGGCCGAGGGGGCCGAGGGGCCCGGTCGGCTGCGCATCACCCGTTACTGTTTCGAGCGGGACACGCTGATCGCCATCGACCGCTTCACCGTACCGATGGTGTCCCGGACACCGCCGTGGAAGGCCGGATGACCCCCCGATGCACAGCTCCGAGGCGCCGATGAACACCCCCAGCCCTGTCCCCAGCCCCGTACGCGTCCTGCTCGCCGACGACGAGGAGATGATCCGGCACGGCGTCCGGCTGATCCTCCGGCACGCCGAGGGCATCGATGTCGTCGCCGAGGCCGTGAACGGCGCCGAAGCCGTCCGGCTCGCCGCCGAGACCCGGCCCGACGTGGCGCTCGTCGACATCCGGATGCCGGTGCTCGACGGGCTCGCCGCGGTCGAGCAGATGGTCGCCCTCGACCCGGCGCCGCAGGTCGTCATGCTCACCACGTTCGGCGACGAGGAGAACGTGACGCACGCCCTGCGCTCCGGCGCCACCGGCTTTCTGCTCAAGGACGAGGGGCCGCAGGAGCTCATCAGCGCGGTACGGGCCGCCGCCGCGGGCGACGCCGTCCTCTCGCCCGGGGTCACGGGGACGGTCATCCAGCGGATGCTCCAGGGCACCCCGGCGACCGGGCCGACCGGGCCGACCTCGCCGAGCTCGCCGACCTCGCCGACGGGACAAGGACAGGCAGGGGCAGGAGCAGAGGCAAAGGAATCCGGTCCGGCGCAACGCATCGCCGCCCTCACCGACCGGGAGCGCGAGGTCCTCGCGATGCTCGGGCAGGGCCACGCCAACCTCGAGATCGGCCGCCAACTCGGCATCGGCGTCGGCACGGTGAAGACTCACGTCGGCGCGATCCTGGAAAAAACCGGCTCCACGAGCCGCGTCCAGGCAGCGATCCTGGCCTACCAGGCCGGTCTCGTACGCTGACCAGGCCGGTCTCGGACTGAAAGGGCCGCCCGTCGCGGCGGGATCGCTCACCAACTCGTCCTCGTACGCCGATCAGCTCCACTTCGTACGCCAACGGGCTCGATCTCCTACGACGACCAGCTCGACCTCGTACGCCGATCAGCTTGATCTCATCCGTACGCTGCCGGACCCGAGCATCTGCCATAAGGCAGATCCCCCATCAGCCTCCGGGACTACGCACGCCCCTCTCCCCCGACCTGGGACAGGCCCCGTATTCACACCCTGAGGCCGACGGTTCGGCGCCGTCGCGCGCCAAGGATGGACGTGCCGTCAACGTCCTATCCCGCTATCCCAGGAGCCGTCATGTCCGCCCCCGCACCCCTGCCCTCGCCCGCATACGCCCCGGCCGCGACCGGGGACGCCGCCCGCGCCACCGGCCTGAGCAAGGTCTACGGCACGGGTGAGACCCGGGTCGTCGCGCTCGACTCGGTCTCCGTCGGATTCGAGCGCGGGCGGTTCACCGCGATCATGGGGCCGTCCGGCTCCGGCAAGTCGACCCTGATGCACTGCATGGCGGGGCTCGACTCGATCTCCGGCGGTTCGGCCATGATCGGTGACACCGAGCTGTCCCGGCTGACCGACCGGCAGCTCACCCGGCTTCGCAGGGACAAGGTCGGCTTCGTCTTCCAGGCGTTCAATCTGCTGCCCACGCTCAGCACGTACGAGAACATCACGCTGCCCCTGGCCATCGCGGGCCGTACGCCGGACAAGGCGTGGGTCGACACGGTCGTCCGCACCGTGGGCCTCGGTGAGCGCCTGGGGCACCGGCCCACGCAGCTCTCCGGCGGGCAGCAGCAGCGGGTCGCCGTGGCGCGCGCCCTGGCCTCCAAGCCGGAGATCATCTTCGCGGACGAGCCGACCGGCAATCTCGACTCCCGCTCGGGCGCCGAGATCCTGGCCTTTCTGCGGGACTCGGTACGGGAGTTGGGGCAGACCGTCGTGATGGTCACGCATGACCCGGTGGCCGCGGCGTATGCGGACCGGGTCATCTTCCTCGCGGACGGCCGCGTCGTGGACGAGCTGCTCGCGCCGACCTCCGCGACCGTCCTGGACCGCATGCGCCTCTTCGACGGCAGGGGCCGTACGACCTGAACCCCTCCCTCCGTACCCCCGAACCCGAACCCGTACGAGTACCAGGACCAGGATCAGGACCAGGACCGATACCCATGCTGCGTACCGCCCTGCGCAACGTCCTTGCGCACAAAGCCCGATTGATCATGACCGCGCTCGCGGTGATGCTCGGCGTCGCCTTCGTCTCCGGCACGCTCGTCTTCGGCGACTCCGTGACCCAGGCGTTCCGCGACGCCAGTTCCAAGTCGCTCGCGGACGTCGCCGTCTCCGTGCAGGCCGAGGCGCTGCCCGGCGAGGACCCCGCCGAGGACGACGGCAAGCGCAAGACCGTCCTCGACACCGAACTCGCGGACAAGATCCGCGAATTGCCCGGGGTCACCTCCGTACGCCCCCTCGTGAACGGCACCGTCACGCTCGCCGACAAGAGCGGCCGCCCGGTGAACGCCGACAACAATTGGCAGAACCTGGCCACCAATTACGTGCCTGACCCAGACCGCGGGAGCTCCGGCTCCGGCTCTGGTTCCGGCTCCAGTTCCGATTCTGGCTCCCACTCACGTCCCGGCCGCGACCGGAACCCCGCCCCCGGTCCCGACCCGCACTACCCCATCAGCGAGGGCCGCGGCCCGGCCGCCGCCGACGAGATCGCCCTGGACACCCGTACCGCCGAGAAGGCCGGATACCGCATCGGCGACACCGTCCGCTTCGCCACCGACGGCCCGGCGCTCACCAAGAAGCTGGTCGGCACCGTCCGCACCGACGACCCACGGGTGACCGCGGGCGGCACGCTCGCGCTCTTCGACACCCGCACGGCGCAGCAACTCTTTCTCCACAAGGGCCGGTTCGACGAGTTCGCGATCGGCTCGAAGCCCGGCACCGACAACGAGGCCCTGACGACCTCCGTACGGGACCTGCTGCCGCGCGAGGGCGCCATGGCCACCAGCGGCGCACAGCTCGCGGCCGAGCAGTCCGCGCAGATCGCCGAGAACACCAAGGCGCTGACGAAGATGCTCCTTGTCTTCGCCGGGATCGCGCTGTTCGTCGGCGTGTTCATCATCGCCAACACCTTCACCATGCTGATCGCCCAGCGCAGCCGCGAGATCGCCCTGCTGCGGGCGGTGGGCGCGTCCCGGCGGCAGGTCGTACGGTCCGTCCTGGTCGAGGCCGGGCTGCTCGGACTCGGCGCGTCGGCGGCCGGGTTCGCGCTCGGCCTGGGCATCGCGGCGGGCCTTCGACCACTGCTCAACGCGGGAGGCGCGGGGCTGCCGGAGGGCTCTTTGGTGATCTCCCCGGCGGCGCTCGGCTGGTCGCTCGTGGTCGGCGTCGTCGTCACCGTGCTCGCCGCCTGGCTGCCGTCCCGCAAGGCGGCGCGGATCGCCCCGGTCGAGGCGCTGAGCAGCGTCGACCTGGCGCCGAAGGTCCGCTCGACGGTGCTCAGGAACGTCCTCGGCGGGCTGCTCACCGGGGCCGGTGTCCTGGTCATGCTGTACGTCACCACGCTCGAGGGCGGCGACGAGGCCAACCTCATGATCGCCATGCTCGGTTCGATCCTGACCCTCACCGGCACGATCGTGCTCGCGCCGCTGCTCTCCCGGCCCCTGGTCGCGGTGGCGGGACGCCTGACCACCCGCCTCTTCGGCGTCAGCGGCAAGCTGGCCCGCGAGAACGCACTGCGCAACCCGCGCCGCACCGCCGCCACCGCCTCCGCCCTGATGATCGGGCTCACCCTGATCACCGGCCTGAGCGTGGCCGGGAACTCCGTGGACGCGGCCCTGCGCGAGGAGGCGACCCAGGGCCTCACCGCCGACTACAAGATCTCCACCGCCGGTTACGAGGGCCTGGACACCGGCCTCGGCAAGAAGGCCGACCAGGTTCCCGGCGTCGCAGCGGCCGCGCCGGTCACGTCCTCGGCGTTCGACGTAGGGGGAGAGTTCGCGCTGGTCACGGGCGCGGACCCGCAGCGCCTAGCCAAGGTCGCGGAGCTGCGGTTCACCAGCGGCTCGCTCGACGCGGTCGGCCCCGGCAAGGTCGCGCTCTCCGAGCCCCTCGCCAAGACGACCGGCCTGACCACGGGCGACACCTTCGAGGCGAACTTCGACTTCGGCCCGGGAACGGGGAATCAGGACAAGGACGAGGACGAGGACGAGGGCAAGGACAATGACAAAGGCAAGGGCCAGGACAAGGACAAGGACAAGGCGGGCGAGGGGAAGAAGAAGCTCACCGTCGCAGGCGTCTACCAGCCCACCCGCGCGGTCGACGACGCCCTCGGCACCCTCGGCGACGTACTGCCGCACGCCCGCGGCGGCAAGCTCGACAACATCCTGGTGAAGGCGGCACCCGGCCGCGCCACCGGCCTCGAACACGACCTGCGCACCGCGCTCGGCAACAGCCCGCTGCTCAAGGTGCAGAACCAGGAACAGCTCGCCAAGGCCGAGTCCGGACCGATCACCGTCATGGTCAACATGCTCTACGGACTGCTCGGCATGGCCGTCGTCATCGCCGTCCTCGGCGTCGTCAACACCCTGGCCATGTCGGTGTTCGAGCGCACCCGCGAGATCGGCATGCTGCGCGCCATCGGCCTCGACCGGTCCGGCGTGAAGCAGATGGTCCGTCTGGAGTCGGTGGTGATCTCGCTCTTCGGCGCGGTCCTCGGCATCGGCACCGGCATCTTCCTCGCCTGGGCGGGCGGCAGCCTCACGGCGTCCTCGCTCACGACGTACGAGACCGTACTGCCGTGGCTGCGCCTCGGGCTCTTCCTGCTCCTCGCCCTCGCCATCGGCATCCTCGCCGCGATCTGGCCGGCCCGGCGGGCGGCCCGCCTGAACATGCTGCGGGCGATCAACGCGCAGTAGCGGATGTACGAGTACGAGAACAGGGACGTACGAGTACGAGAACAGGTACGGGCCCGGCCCGGGCCCGGGCACAAAAACTGTGGGGCTCCCCGGCGGAGGAGCCCCACAGTCGTCCTTGAGCCCCCTGTCGGATTCGAACCGACGACCTACGGTTTACAAGACCGTTGCTCTGGCCATCTGAGCTAAGGAGGCGGGCGCCAACACTCTACAGGGGACCCTCCTGATACAAATCAGTCCTGTAGTTGTTCGAATCTACGAGCGCCCGCGCAAGCCCTCTACGAGGACCTGCGACAGCCTTCGAGCGGCATCGAGCGACTTCGAAAGGCTTCGAAGACTTCGAGCGGCATCGAAAGGCTTCGAGCGGCTTCGAGAGGCGAAAACCACCGGCCGGAGGGGGTTGGACGACCATGACGAATACGACGCACCCAGTGCAAACCGCTCCCGCGGGGGAGCGGGCCGCCGCGATCATCGCGGAGGTACTCGGCCTGCCCGAGGCACCCCTGCACGAGAACCTCTACGACGTGGGCGGCTCCTCCCTACAGGGCATCCGCATCTGCGCCCGGATCCAGAAGGAACTCGGCGTCAAGGCATCCCCCGAGGACCTCTTCGAGAGCGAGACGCTCGGGGACTTCTGCGCCTCGGTCGCGAACGCTCCCGCCCAGAGCCTTGCGTGACGGCACGGGCCCGGACGGCCTGATCCACACCGGCATAGCCCGGCACGCCGCCCTACACCCCGACGCCCCCGCCCTGATCCAGGGCGCCCTGCGACTCAGCTACCGGGATCTCGACCTCGCCGCCGAGACGTACGCGAGCGAGTTACGGCGGCACGGGGTCGGCCCCGGCTCCCTCGTCCCGGTCGCCCTCGACCGCTCGCCACGACTGGTGACGCTGCTGCTCGGGGTACTCAAGTGCGGTGCGGGGTACGCCGCGTTGGACCCGTCCTGGCCACGGGAACGGCTGCGGACCGTGGTGACGGCGCTGCGACCGGTGGTGGTCGTGGGGGCGGCTCTCACGGGGTTAGGGGTGCCGGTGTGGGAGCCGGAGCCCGAGGCGGAGCTACCTGTTCCGATGGCGACCCCGAGTACCACCGTCTCCCCAGCCTCCGTCTCCCCAACCTCCGTCTCCCCAACCTCCGTCTCCCCAGCCTCCACCGCCACCGTCTTCTTCACCTCCGGCACCACCGGCACCCCCAAGGGCGTGCTGTCCCCGCACCGCGCCACGACCCGCCTCTGCCCGCCCGACGCACCGCTCGCCGGGCTCGGCCCCGGCCGCGTGATGGCCCAGGCCGCACCCGTGTCCTGGGACGCCTTCACGCTGGAGGTATGGGTACCGCTACTCACCGGCGCGACCTGCGTGATGACCGAGGCCCGGCCCCTCCTCCCGGAGGACCTACGGGAGTTGGTGCGGGACCACGGCGTGGACACCCTGTGGATCACCGCGTCCCTCTTCAATCTCTTCGTCGACGAGGACCTCGACTGCTTCACGGGCCTCGGCCACGTCCTGACCGGCGGCGAGGCCGCGTCCCCCGCGCATATACGCCGCTTCCTCGACCGCCATCCGAACACGGCCCTGTTCAACGGCTACGGCCCGGTCGAAACCTGCGTCTTCGCCACCCTCCACCGCATCACCCCGGACGACCCGGACCGCCCGTACGGCATCCCCATCGGCCACCTAGATCCCGCAGGTGTCACCGGCGCCGACGGCACCCCCGGAGCCACCGCAACCACCGCAACTTCCCTGCCCGGCACCCGCATTCATCTCATCGACGGCGAGATCTGTGTGTCCGGCGACGGCCTCGCTGCCGGGTACCTCGGCCTCCCGGACGCCACAGCGGAACGGTTCACCACCATCACCACGGAGGACGCCCCCGGCAACCTCCGCAGCCCCAGCCCACCCGGCACACCCGGCACACCCGGCACTCCCATCCGGGTATACCGCACCGGAGACCTCGGCACCCTGGACGCCGACGGACTCCTCTACTTCCGCGGCCGCACCGACCGCCAGGTCAAAATCTCCGGGCACCGGGTGGAACCCGCCGAGACCGAGGCCGCCGCCCGCCGCGTCCCCGGCGTCCGCGACTGTGCCGCGGTCCCCCAGGGCGGCCGCCTGGCCCTGTACTACACGCCCGACCCCGGAGCCCCGACCACGCCACCCGCCGTCCGCCGCGCCCTGCGCGCCGCACTGCCCGGCCACCTCGTCCCGCACCTGGTCCGCGAGCTGCCCACCCTGCCCGTCACCCCCAACGGCAAGGTCGACCGCTCCGCCCTGACCACCGAACCCCCAACCCCCGGAAGCACCCCGTGACTCCCGCGCCCCACGACCACCCCGCAACACCGCCCCACCCGGCCCCGCCCCCGGCCCAGGACCCGGCGACGCACACCGCGCACCCCACGCAACCCGCGCACGCTTCGTACCCGATGTCCCCCGAGCAGGAGTCGATCTGGCTCAACGACCGCCTGCACCACGAGACCTCACCCCAGCTTCCCCCCTCTCCCCCCTTTTCCCCCACCGCCCCGTCCACCTCCGCCACCGCTCCCCCCTCCACCCACGCCGGGACGTCCCAAGAGCACTGGCCTGGTCCATTGGACCTCTTGC
>NZ_JBSFUT010000053.1:0-41291 GCF_053591935.1 Streptomyces sp. NPDC002851
GTCATGGCCGCACTGCGGGTGCCGCGGCCACTCGGCCGTCCACGGGTACGCCCGGCGGTGGTGCTGGCGGACAAGGCGTACTCCTCGCGCGCCATTCGCCGGCACCTTCGCCGCCGCCATATCCGTGCGGTGATCCCGCAGCCCATCGACCAGATCGCCAGACGCAAACGCCGAGGTCAACAGGGCGGCAGACCACCTGGGTTCGACCGCGACGCCTACCGGCAACGCAACACGGTCGAGCGGTGCATCAACCGGCTCAAGCAGTGGCGCGGGATCGCCACCCGCTTCGATAAGACCGCCACCATCTACCAGGCCGGACTCCACATCGCCGCCATCTTCCTCTGGGCCGCACCATGATCCGAGAGAAACGACCTAGCCATTCTGCTGGGCATCCGGAAACCGTCCTTGACGTCATCGAAGATGTGCTGGTGCCGCTGCCACTCGGCCTTCGGGGCCGACAGGTAGATCACGTACTCGGTGCCGCCCGAGCGGCCGAAGGCGAGGTCGCAGCCGCGCCACTCGCGGGCCGAGCCCTGGAAGGTGAACTCTCAGATCGCGGCGGGCAGTTGCCGGAAGCTGGTGCGCTGCATCCGCAGCTTCCGGTAGCCGGGCAGCTTCCCCTCCTTCACGGACTCGGCCTCGTCCTCCTTCCACCGCTGCAGAGGATCGGCACTCGCGAAGTTGAGCACGGAGAACCGTAGGCCGACCAGTCCGTTCGGGGGGCGCACGCGACTTCATTCCGCTCGTCCGTGCCCTCCGGAGACTTGCGCGTCCAGCCCTTCGGCACCGGGAAGGCGACGTTGAGCACCTTCTCCTTCACCAGGCGATACCCTTGGACACCGGCGGCCGGGAGGGGCCCGCCGACGGCGAAGCGGTCGGGGTTGCGGTGTCCGAGCCGGGTGCGCCCACGTCGTCGGAGCCGTCTGGATCCCCGCCATCACATGGCCGACGGCCGCGGCCACGATGCTCGCCGCTCCGGCCACCCACACGCTCGTCCGGCCCCGGCCTCGGTGCGCCACGGCTGGGCGCACCGCCGACGCTCGCGGCGGTCACATCGGGCGGCATCGCCCAGGTGGAGGGAGCCGGGACGGAGTTCGGTCCCGGGGCTCTGGTGTCTGCGACGACGGCGGTGTCTGTGGCCGAGGGGTCTTCCGGGCCGGGGCTCGAGGCGCCGCTCGGCGTCGGCAGCTCTGCACGTTCCGCCGCGGTCGTCTGCGCCTCCGCCGCCGAGTCGCGCAGCGCCTGCTCCGCGGCCTGTTCCGACGGTTGCTGCTCGGGGTCCTTGGCCAACAGTGCTTCGATCAGCGGGGTGAGCGACGCGGCCCGGCGCGGCGGCTCCAGCTCGTCAACGGCGATCGCGTACGCCGTCTCCAGCGCGGTGCTCTTGCGGCACGGCGGCTCGCCCTCGACCGCCTGGTACAGCGTGGCACCCAGGGACTACAGGTCGGGGGCGGGTGCCGGGGTCGCGCCCCGCACCCGCTCCGGCGCCGAGCAGGACGTTGCCCGGTTTGACGTCCCGGTGCACCACCCCGGCCGCGTGCGCCGCCCGCAGCGCCACGATCATGCCGAGTCCGATACGGGCAGCCTCCTGCGGCGACAGGGGACCGTCTTGCTTGAGCACGTGGCCGAGGGCCAAGGAGGGGACGTATTCCATGACCACGCACGGGAGCCCCGCGTCGTCCACGACATCGTGGACCACCACATTGCGGTGACTGATCCGGGCGGCGCTACGCGCCTCGCGGCGGATGCGTTCGTACAGCGTGGCCAGCTCGTCGTCGGCCAGGTGGGGCGAGGCATGCAGTCTTTTTCACCGCGACCTGACGGCCGAGCAGCTCGTCCTCGGCCCGCCATACGGGCGACCGGGCGCAGCCTGCGAACCTGACCAGGGCCAGGGGCAGCGGAAGAACTGGTCAGGACCGGGGCCGGCAGAGGAAGGAACCCGCCCTCACCCATGTCAATCACCACACCTCACTCGCCCCCGGCCCGAACCGTCCCTCGTGCGCCGAGAGATTCGGCACGGCGCCTGACGCATCAACGTGCGCAGGTTGGCCGCCGCGCCGAGCCCGCGGCACCGCGCGCCCATATCGAAGCGGGACTCGCGAACCGTTCAATCAGCCTGGCGCGGGTGCCCGACTTCTGGAGCCCCGTGACCGCGGCTCTCACACCGGCCAGCAGAGCAATCTTCATCGACGACTGCCCCGCCGAGGCCGCCCTAGGCAGTCCGTTCCCGCCGCGCTGCGGCGGCTCGATGGCGGCAGCGAGTACCGGATCGTGAAGGCGCCCCACGACGCCGACACCCTCGCCGACGACCTCACCGCGCCGGGAGTGGCCGGTCCACATCCGGCCCGCGGCCGGACACTTCATCGTCGGCATCGCCGAACCACCGACCACCCCCGGCTGTGGAGCCGCCACCCCGGCACGTCCCCGGCCGCCCTCGCATGCGCGGAGGTCACAGCGTGCGTGCTGCCGCCTCTATCTGCCCGGCGACCGCCGACATCTTGGTGTAGACGCCCGGCTTGCCCGGCCGTGCGCAGCCTTCGCCCCAGCTGACCACGCCGATCTGGACCCATTCGTTGCGGGCGGCTCTACGGAACAGCGGGCCGCCGGAGTCGCCCTGGCAGGCGTCGGTGCCGCCCTCGTCCATGTAACCGGCGCAGATTTCCTGCCCCTTGGCGAAGTCCTTGCCGTAGGCGCGCCTGCAGGTGGCGTCATCGACGTGCGGCACCGTGGCCTTGAGTAGATTCCGCTGTTCCTGGCCCGCGCCGTCGCGGATGTCTCCCCAGCCCGCAACGGTGAAGTCTCCGTTGTCGAAGGCGCCGGTGCGGGCTATGGGGAGGGTGGGGAGATTGATGGGCTTGGCGAGCTTGACCAGGGCCCAGTCGTGTCCGCCGCCTTTCCCGTACTTGGGCGACTTGTAGACCTTGGTGGACTTGACCTTGATGGCCTTGGGGTCCTTGAGGTCCGTGACACCCGCGGTGGCGGTGATGCTGGTGTTCTTGCCGGACTTGCCGTCGATGCAATGCGCAGCGGTGAGCACGACGTCCTTCGCGTACAGCGCGCCCCCGCACCCCATGGACAGACGGACCATGAAGGGGAACTCCCCCTTGGCGGCCGGGGTTCCGCCCACGACCAGCGGTGCGGGCGAGGAGGAGTCGGAAGACGCAGAAGGCGACGGGTCGTCTGCTTTGGCGGCGTGAGCTGCCAGCGGCAGCAGGCCGAGGACTGCGATCGCCCCGACCCCGGCGGCCACGGATTTCTTTACGACTGCGGAGCGCCTGTGGGTTCCCTGCATGGTGGTCCCTTCGACTGACGAGCGGGCAGGAAGCCCCTACGCTCGCAGCCGCACTACGACAGCCGACGCACAGCCACATCACACTTCCCCGGTGATTCCTCCACGCCGACGTAACAGTCCCCTGGGCGGCAGCCGTCGCTGGCCGATCGAAACGCACAGGTCGGATCCCTCTGCCCCCTCCATGTCACACCCCCGCAGAAGGCCATGCCTCCATGGGTGCGGTGCGCCCTCACGCTCACTGGTCTCGCCCGGAGCGCACCGTTCACCTCCGCTGCAGGGCTGGCAGGCTCAGGCCGGGCAGCTTGGGGATCGGTAATCCGGGCAGCGTGAACGGCTTGCCTTTGCCGTCGGAGGCCCGTCTGGCCGGTGCGCCTGCTCCGACCTGGTCGGCGCCCTCTTCTTTCTTGCCGGGGCTACTTCAAGAAGTACGCGGCCCCCTGACCGAGCATGATGCGCCGCCTGGTGACCGCGGGGATGCTCCGGGCGTTGGCCGAGTCCCGACGCGCACGGTGAAGCATCCAACGGACCCGCTGGCATCCACCGCCCATCACGCATGTCGTTCCACAAGTATTCCGACGGAGCCCCATAATCATCAAATGCCCCACAGAGCTGGAGGAATGTTTCCAAGGGTGCGCAAGCGTCTGCGAGATTCGCTGCTGATCGTTCCGCTCATCGGTCTGCTCAGCGGCTGGCTGCTGGCGTCGGGCGCCATCCAGATCGATGAGTTCATCTACGCGTTGGACGAACGCTGGAAAGACGTCGATCTGCGCGACCTATGGTTCCTGCGCACCGCACGTGACCTGGGGGCGGCGGCCAAGACGGCCCTTGGCACCATGAGCGCGGCGATGCTCACCTTCATCGGTGTCGTGTTCTCCATCTCGCTGGTGGCGCTGCAGATGGCGGCGGGTCAGTTCACGCCCCGTGTGGTGCGCATCTACATCGAGAGCTGGGTCACCAAGACGACCCTCGCGGTCTTCCTGTGCACGTTCCTGTACACGCTGCGCGCGCAGAAGGAATACGCGTCCGCGGGCGACGGGAAAGACGCGGTGGTGCCCTACTTCGGCGCCTCGCTCGCCATGGGGCTCATGGTCGCCAGCCTGGTGCTCTTCGTCTTCTACGTGAACTCGACGGTGCGCCTGATGCGTGTCACGCATGTCATGGAGTGGGTCACCAAGGAAAGCCTGCACGTCATCACCGACACGGCGGCCCGGGGCCATGATTCCTCCGAGGGGGCGCCGGCCCACGCGTGCGACATCTCGCAGGCGACAGTCCTTCGACACACTGCCGATGCCGGAGTGCTTCAGGCGGTCCATGTGGACAAGCTCCTGCGCTCGGCCCAGCGCGACGACCTCGTCCTGCACCTGGTGCCGAAGATCGGCGACTATGTGTGCCCCGGTGAACCCCTGTTCCTCGCCTGCAGCGGCGGCGCCCCGCCACCGCGCCTACCGCGCTCGGCTGTCGACTTCGGCGTGGAACGCACCACCGAACAGGACCTGGGCCTGGGTCTGCGGCAACTCGCCGACATCGCCTTGCGTGCCCTCTCGCCGGCCGTCAACGACCCCACCACCGCCGTCCAGGCCCTGGACCGCATCCAGGTTCTGCTCACCGCCCTCGCCCGCCACCCCCTCGGCACCCTCCGCCACCGCGACTCCAACGGCACCGTCCGTCTGGTCGAACCCGCCCCCGACTGGCCCGAAGTCCTGGCACTCGCCCTGACCGAGATCCGCGACTACGGCGCCGACTCCACCCAGGTCACCCGCCGCCTCACGGCCCTGCTCGACAGTCTCGAACAGCTCGCCCCCGCTGAACGCCGCCCGGCAGTGGCCGCCCAGCGCGCCCTGCTCGCCGAAGCGGTCACCGCGACCCAACTGCCGTACTCTCGACAGGAGTTCGCCATGCACACCGACCGGCAAGGCATCGGCTGACCGGGGGGGACTGTTCATCTTTAGAGGCTCTGGCAAGATTTTCGTAGGTGGAGATCATCTCGGTGCGGGAGACGGCCGGTCCGCGTAACGGCGGCGCTAGATGGGCGATCAGAATGACCCGGTGGCGGAGGAGCGGGACGCTGGCGCGTCCGGCCATCAGGTGCTTCCGGAGAATGACGTCAGTGATGCGGCCTTCGTTGACACCAACGTCACCAACCTCCTGGCCAATGCCCACCATCACGGCACCGCACCCATCGCCCTCACCCTCGACAACGGCACCGTCACCATCCAAGACCACGGCCCCGGCTTCCCCCGCCGACCTGCTCACCGACGGGCCCCGTCCCTTCCAGCACCAGCGCCCCCGAACGCGGTAAGGACACCGGCCTGGGCCCGACCATCGCCACCGGCCACGCCCACCTCACTCTCGCCAGTCCCTCGAAGGGCGGGGCGCGCCATCCTGACCCTGCCGCTCGACCCCCACCAGGTCCGTTATCGGAGCGACGGGCACGGCTGACACACGGCCCCTCCAGGGAGCGGTGGCGAGTGGGCGGAGGTCGCCACGAGCCGTCCGCGGCCGCACTGTTGGCACGGACGATTCGCACGGCAGGATGCGGGAGCTGGGGTGGAGCGGTATCGCTGCCAGGAGTCGACGGGGCATTGTCAGGTTGCCGGTGTGGCCGGTGAGTTGGGGCGTCCGCCGCTCACCCTCGACGCCAGGTATCTGGTTCATCGCTCCGTCAGACACCGGCTCGTTCCGCGTTGATCACGGTCGTGAGTTCGAGCCGGGAGTTCCTGCGGCTGTCGAGGACGTACACCGTGAAGGCGGTCACGAACCATGCCCCGATCAACAGGTAGGCGTGCAGGAGCAGTTCGTAGATGGGGTAGCCGCAGGCCGCGGGACGACCATGCCGCTCGACCAGGCAGCCCAAGATGCCCAAGAAGGACTCCGGCAAGCTCTACCTCAACTCACAGGCCCCGCCCACACTCGCAGAACAGCAACCATCACCTCGCCGCCGTGGGTTTCCCAGAGTTTCACTGCCCCATACCGCTCACTGAAAGACCTTGGCGATGTCCACCTGGTCCAGCGTGGAGGTTCCGGTGCCGGCCCGGTACGAAATGGACCAGACAGGGCTATCGGTGCTTGGGTCGCCGTACAAGTACCCCTTGGGGCAAGAGAAGTTCATGCGTTTGCCGCCGACGACAGAGGTGGCCCCGCCCATGGGGAAGCACTCCTGGCCATCGGAGAGGACGATCTTCAAGGCGCCCGCAAACGTTTCGGTCTGCGGGTCCTCCTCGGAGACATCCTCTTCCGGAAGGGGCTGATTCAGCTCGAACCGGATCACCTTACTCAGTGATCCACCAACCAGGCACAGGACATCGTGCTGTTCTTCCGTCATCGGGCCCCCGGTAAAGCAGGGGTCCATGACCTCGCCATCGTCGGCGAAACACCGCCAGGCGTCCGGGCGTGCCAAGGTGCTGGAGGGTGTGTCACAGCTTCCGAACGCATGCCCCATGACCTTGATCCGGTCGGCGACCTCCCCGCTGATCTCGTCCCACGGAGTGCTCTGCACCACCCGGGTCGCCTGCACCGGGTCCGTCTTGTCCGCGGTGGGAGGTGCAGCCGAAGGTTGCTCCCCAGACGGGACGGGGACGCCGTCGGCCGGATGCCGGGACTGCTGGTCGTCGAGGACGGGCCGGAAGCGCCCTGCTCTCGCGGTTGGAGGAGCCGGTAGCCGACCAGCATGGCTGTGGCCAGCACGGCGGCGGCCGCGATGACGGCGGCAATCCTCCTTCCCGCACGGCGAGTTGGGGTGAGGTCCGGTTGGGCGAGGTTGACGGCTGGTGACGCCGGCGTGTAGGGGAGCGTCGGAGGGGCAGCACGATTGATCAGCTGCGGGAGCTGGTTGGCTTGTGGGCGTAGATCGGGATTCTTGTGGACGGCGGCTTCGAGTGCCGGGCGCAGCCAGGCGGGTACGCCGTCGAAGTCCGGGTGCCCGTGCAGGACGCGGTAGAGCACCGCTTCGGTGGGGCCGGTGCCGAAGGGCGGGCGTCCGGTCACGGCGTAGGCCACGGTGAGGGCCCACAGAAAGACGTCGGCCGCCGGTCCTGCAGTGCCCTCGATCTGTTCTGGGGCGAGGTAGCCGGGCGTGCCGATCGTGGTGCCCGTACGGGTGAGCGCGGTCGCCTCTGCGATGTGCGCGATCCCGAAGTCGATCACCTTCACGCCATCCGGGCCAAGGAGCACGTTGGACGGCTTGAGATCGCGGTGGACGACGCCGGCACGGTGGATGTCCGCAAGCGCCGCCGCCAGGGACTCTGCCAGACGCAGCGCGGCCTCCGACGCCATCGGCCCATGGTCGGTGATCTGCTCGGCCAGGGACGGAGCGTCTATGAATTCGGTGACCAGGTACGGCTGCTCCGCCCGGTGCCGGCCTCCAGGACCGTGACGGTGTGGCGGCCCTGAACCGAGAGGACTGCCTGGACTTCGCGCTCGAACCGGGCCCGGAATCCGCGATTGTCAGCAAGTTCACGGCGCATGACCTTCACAGTGACGCGACGCCCCTGCGGGTCCTCGGCAAGGTAGACCACTCCCATGCCGCCTGCGCCGAGTCGCTGCAACAGCACATATCCGTGGAAGGACTCGGGATCAGCGTCGGTGAGGGGCGTACCTGACACAACAGTCCTCTCGATGCGGTGGCGGACGGGGTAAGCACATGCTGCGCCCCGCCTGGCATGGCAACCAGCCCCCGACGATAGCGAGCCGGCGTGCCCGGCGGATCACCAGGGCGTGCGCGACCCCAGCCGGATGCTCGAAGCTGTCGAGCCGCAACGCCGCACAGACACAGCCGCATCGAGGCGAGACGCACCGCCGTGGGCCGCAGTCCACTCGGGAGGCCGAGGGGTGCCGCGCAGGGCCCATGCTGCCTGGAGGGCGGCGCCGAGGGCGACGTACTCGTCGGGGCGGGGAGCAGTCACCGCCGTGTTGAAGATCTGCGCGGCGACCTCGCCGACCACGAGGGCCTTGGCCGCGCCGCCGATCTACGGGACGCGGAGTACTGGGCGGGGCAGGCGCAGGTGCGGTGTCGTCAACTGAGGTGGAGCGGTGCGCCGGGGAGGCGTACGAGTGGGCCGAGCTGATCGGGCGCACCCAGGTCCGTAAGGGCTCTCACAGTAGCGAGGGGGGCGTTCGGCTACGGGGAGCGTCGCGGAAGCTAACGGGGTGCTAAGGGAGATCTTGGGGTGTCGTAAGGCCGTCGAGAGCGCGGTCCGTAACGCGGCCGGTGACCCGAGCATTGGGGCTGTTTGTGATCACTGGCATGCGGTGGTGGTCAAGGCCGAGGCGCATGCGCGTGAGGCTGTGGGCGAGATCGAGGCGGCGTCTGACGAAGCGTATGAGTGGGTTGAAGAGGCTTCGGGCGTGAAGGTGTGCTTCAAGTGCGAGTGTCTGTTGCGGGGCGAGGAGGGCCATTGGTTGTGCGGGTGCCGTGTGCTGTTGGCTGCGCGTCTGGCTGCGGTGGGGAGTGTGCATCAGGACGTGGACGAGGTGCGTGCGGGGCGGTGGCTCGACTCGGACGACGAGCTGTTGCGTGAGGCTGGTGAGATTGCTGTGGCCGGGATGTGGGAGGCGGCCGAGGCGAAAGCGGCCGAGTCCTGGGCGCAGGAGGGTGAGGGCTGTGGGCGCCGGTTGATGCCAGGGAGCAGCGGGATCAGGTGGCCGTGGAGCGTGCGGAGCGGCAGGAACGCAGTGCGGCGGGCGACGCTGTACGGGACGCGTGGAACGTGGCGCACGGGGTTCAGGATCCCCCCGTTCTCGGGAGCGTGATCCGCGTACAGCGGGATGGGGGTGCGCCGGTTGATGTCCAGTGGGACGGGACCGGTATGCAGTGCTGGTCTCAGTGCCCGGATGAGTGTGCGGGGTCGTGGGGTGAGGTTGAGGACTGCACGTGTGAGCCGCGGCCCATGCTGGTCATCGACGGTCCGGATGAGCCGTACGCGTGGATGGACTGCGATCTGTGCGCGGCCAAGGTGCTGGGCGTGGATGCTGCGGTCATGGCGGAGGCGGCGCGGCGGAGTATGCGCCGGGAGGTGGATCGGCTGGACGCTGGCGTGGTGGCCGAGTGGCTGTGTGAGCTTGCCGCGGAGCGTGCGACGTTCTCGGCTGAGGAGCGTGCCGTTGCTGAGCGTGTGGCGGGTGAGCCGTGGTGGGAGGATCCCGAGGCGTCTGCGGCTGGCTTCCGGGCTCGCGCTGAGGCTGCGATGGATGAGGCTGTGGTGCTGGGCCAGTGGGCGGACAGTTTCCACGCGTTGGTCCAAGGCGCGCACGACGAGGGCCCGGGCGACGACGGTCCGCACGACGACGGCCCGGAGGGAGGCGACCGGGGCGACGGGGGGCCGGACGGCGAGGCCCCCGGCCCCGTCGGCTTTGGTGATCTTGAGCCGAGAAGGGAGGCCGAGTCGAACGACGCGGTGGCCCTGGCCGACGAGCGCGACCGTGCGGCCGACGAGGTGGCCCTGGCCGACGAGCGCGACCCGCGGGCGTACGGCGACATGGTGGCCGTGTTCCTGGCCTCCGCCGGGCACGCGCCCACGAAACTGCGGGTTCTGTAGTGGCTGCCCCGCCGGGACGCGGTAGCGGTGTGCACGGACGGGCGCACCGGCGGGGAGCGGTGGGGACTGCACTGGACGGCCACCCCGGGCGAGCATGGCGCCCACTGGGAGTTCGTGAAGGACGACGGCCGGTTCGCTGAGGTGCCTGCGGGAGCTGTACGCGACTCCGGTGACGGCCGAGGCGTACGCGGAGCGGCGCCCCGGCATCTGCCACGAGACCGCGTTGTGCTCGCAAGCGTGGCCGTGTGGCCGAGATCTGGAAGCGTGGAAGGCCAAGCAACCCAAGACGCGCCGGGAGTTGCAGCGGGAGCGTCAGGCCGAGGCACGGGCGCGGAAAGGCGGCGGCCGTCGACGCCCCGGCACCCGCGGCCGTCGAGCCGACCCCGGAGCACGAGCACGCCGTGTACTGGATCGTGATGGATGCCTCCGACTTCGCGGGTACGACATACCGGCTCGACTGCGAGTGCGGCGAGGTTGTCGGAATGTTCACCGGTCAGCAGCGGTCGATGTCCACGGGCACGATGCGTAAGCCGCTCACGGTCGCGGACGCGTCGACGTCGCTCGGCGACGCGTTCGTGGACAGGGCGGGATACGACCGTATGGGCCGCTGGACCGTGGTGGACGAGACGACCAAGCGGGCCCGTATCGAGGAGCGGCCGGACTTTGTGCCGACCTGCGGTCCGGTGTGCGGCCACTCGGTGGTGTGCCGCCCGCGTACGGCGGCCGCGGGTGCTGGGGTCGGTCAGGTCTCGGCGAAGGCCCGCGCAGCGGCGTGGCGGATCGCTGCGGAGGGTCCGCAGCCGACCGCGGCCCCGGCGGCGCCGGTCGCGGTCCCGGCGACCGCGCTGCGCGGCAACTCCCTGGACGACGTGTGCACCTGCGGCAGCGTCCATTGGGCGAAGGCCGTAGACGAGCCACGCGTAGGACGGCGCGCTGGAGTGGTGGCGCACATCCTGCGCGGCTGGGGGTACGAGCTGGCGGGTGACTGGCAGGACCACCGGGCCCCGTCCGCAAGCTGGAAGCCGCCGAGCCGGAGCCGGAGGCCGCCGCGCAGGTACAGCCCACGCTGTGGCAGCCGGGCACGCGCGTGGTCGTCCCGGGTTGGGGGGGCTCGGCACGGTGCGCTCCGTCGACCTTAAAGGCGTGGTCCGGGTCGCACTCGAGTGACGGGAGGACGGCCGCCGTGTCCGGGGTGGACCTGGGGTTGCCGGTGATCTGCGGCACTCCGGTGTCCCTGACAGTGCCCCGTCCGGCCGCGTCAGTCGAGCTGCCCGAGCTGCCGGTGTGTGAGGCTCTGGAGGGCTACGTCGTGCCGGAGGTGCCCCGGCTGGTCGTGTGCGGTGCGGGCGGGGCCGTCGACTTGGTGGTGCCCTGCCCGGCCCGAGCCGGAGTCTGCCCCCGCGCCCGAGGGCGCCGCGGTGCCGGTGCCGGTGCGGATGGTGGTCCCTGCCCCGCGCCCGGCCGGGGCCGAGCGGCCGCTGGACGGCGTGGCGGACGCGTTCGCGGAGCTGGATTCGCTGCTGTCGGGCCTCGACTAGGCCGAGGCCGAGATTGATGCCCGCTGGGATGCGCTCACCCTCGCCTGGCTGTTGCCGGGCCGCCTCGTCGCTAGGGCGCCCCGGCCGCCTTCACCTTCACTCCCTACGGAGGACCACATGTCTACGCTCACGCTCGCCGCTTCCCTGCCCCGACCCGCCGTCGACATCACGGACCCGGGCGAAGCGGTGCGCGAGATCTGGCGCCACATGGCCGACTCCGGTGACTGGTACCGCAGAAACGGCCGGGCGTGGCGCCGGGACCCGGGGAGCGGGCAGCCCCGGCAGGCGACGGCGCAGGACGTGAAGGTCTGGGTCGGCCTGCACCTGGCCCCGTACAAGGTGAGCGCGAGGGGCGAGGTGCGACCGGCAGCCGTCTCTGGGGCGCTCGCGTCCATGGCGCTTGAGCCCGAGGCGCCGCGTTCCCGGAGATCCTGAGGGTGCGGACGCATGTGTTCCTGCGGCCCTGGTCGGGCACGGTGGCGCAGGGGCGCGGCTACGACCGCGAGACCGGGATATGGATCGAACCGGCCCTCGAGCACAAGCCCGTGAGCGACGACCCGACCGGCGCCGAGCTGCGTCACGCTCGCGCCGTGGTGGGCGACTACTTCCGCGGCTGGAACTTCCGGGCACGCTCGGACCGGTCCGCGATGCTGGCCGCGCACATGGACGCCCCGCTACGGGCCTACGTCGGCGGCATGGCACCCGGCGTACTCGCAGTCGCCCCGACGATGGCGAGCGGCAAGACGTACGGCGCCGAATGTCTGGCGGAGATGTTCGGCGGCCGGATCAACTCGGCCCGCCAAGAACTCCGATCAGCTCGGCAAGCAGCTGACGACGACGCTCGCCAAGTCCGGGTACCTCGCGGTGCTTGCGCTGGATAACGTGCCGAACGGGTCGACGTTCGACGACCCCCGGGTGTCCGCATTCCTGACCGCCGCGCACTACTCCGACCGTGCCGTCATGACCGCGCAACAGGTCGAGGTGCCCGCGGCCGACAAGCCACAGCTTTGGATCAACGGAAACTCCGTGAGCCTCGGAGGTGACAACGCCTCCCGGTTCCTCGTGGTCAGGCTGAACGAGCGGGACCCGGAGACAGCAGAACGCGCCTACGACAACGCAGAGTTGGCCTGGGCGCTCCTCACCCTCGCGCGCGGCTGGATCCTCGCAGGCGCTCCCCAACGGCACGTGCGCAAACGGCAGTTCACGGGCTGGCTGACCGCGATGGCCGGGTTCTGCGACTGGGCCGGATATGAGGGCCTGTGGGAGGACCACGACACAGTCACGGCCGAGATGGACACCGAGTCCGCCGACTTCGAACGCCTCGGGCTGGCGGTCCTGGACCGCCTTGGCGACGGCTGGCACGAAGCACACAAGATCACGTCCGATCCCGTGTGTCAGGACCTCATTCCCCGCAGCGCGAGGGACGCTGACAAGCACATCGGGCACCGCGGGCTGGGCCGCAACGTGCTCGCGGGGCGCATCGGCCGCACCGACGGCACGGTGCGGGTAGAGCGGCGCTGGGACGCCCGGATGCACCGCTTCCTGTACCGGTGGGTGCAGGTCGGTGCCGCGGTGGTGCGCACCGTGCGGCAGGCCGCGCGCAGCGCGGTACGGTCCGCGCGGACTCTGCGGGTAGTACGGAGGCATACTGCGGTCCGTGCGGGCCGGGTGACCCTTCCGGACGGATGCGCGGGAACGTGGGCCGTACTCGACCCGGGCGCGGGCGTGCGGGTAGGGGGAACGGCACGGCGAGGATGATGAGGACCAGGACCACAACGAACGGGAGAACACCTTGACGAGGCGTGCCTTCGGGCCGCAGCCCAGCGATGAGCAGCGGCGCCAGATGGCGGAGCATCGGCGCCGCCTGGAGCAGGCGACCGCGAAGCGCTTGGAGGCGGAAGCAGAGCTGCGCCGCTCGCGGCAGGCGCTTGAGGAGGCGCAGCGCGAAAGGCGCCGGGCAGATGTACGGGACGCGTTGCGGTTGGCGCTTCTCCTGGCAGTGCCCCTCGCTGGGGTGGTGCTGGTGGTGTGGTTGTCCGCTGTGGTGGACCTGGAGCCGGACGGCGTCCGGGGCGGGGATCCCTACCGGTCGTGCCGGGCCCATGACACGTGCTGACGAAGACGGCGGCGAGTACCAGGAGCGGTACGGGCGCGCACGCCAGACCAGGTCACGAAGGGTCCGCCCCACGCGGGCGTGGGTACGGCGACGCCCCGCCGGTCCGGAGACCAGCGGGGCGCGTGTTCAGCGATCGTTTAGGCGTCGGTCATCAGGGAGTCCATCGCGCCCTGTCGTTCCTCGTCGGTGATGTGAGCGAACATCGGATCGTCCCCGGCCTCGACCCGGGCGGCCACCGTGGCGACCCAGGACGCTGCATCTGCTGGATCAGTGGGAGCGGGATTGAGCGAAGGCGCGGGGGCTGCCTCGTTGCCGTGCGCGTCTCGGTATGGCTGGGTGACGCCGAGCAGCACGACGGGCGGCCGGAGCCGGTAGGCGGAGAACAGCGGAGCCCCGCTGTACCCCTCCAAGGTGTTGCAGGAGCGGCATAGCTTGCCGCGAACCATGCCGGTGCGGTGACAGTGGTCAGTGAACATGCGCTTCTCTTCAATGCCGCATATGGCGCACAACTCGCGTTGCCAAGCGATCACCGCGTGCAGCGGCGTGAACTCCTCGCTCAATGGGGGACGTTCAGGTATGGCCCAGTCGTGACAGGCAGGAACAATGCGGCGCAGCCGCTCCGCATGTGTTGATGCCGACGGAAGGGGTGGGAGATTCATGCGCCATACTGCCTCTGCTCGACGTTCAGCCCACAGAGCGTCCCGTTTGGCTGATGTCATGACGCGACTCCCTTCTTCAGTTCGCGGCGCTCCTGGGCGGTGCGGCCGAGGGCGGCCGGATGGTCGGGCTTCAACTCGGGCAACGCTCGGTAGATCGTTTTGCGGCTGACGCCGAGGATGCGCGCAATGGACGCAATGGACTCGTCCGGTCGATCGAGGAGTTCGCGGGCGTACGCGAAACGCTCGGGAGTCAGGGTCGCCGGTCGACCGAGCTTGACGCCACGTTCAACCGCGGCATCAAGCCCTTCGTTCGTCCCCTGCACGATGAGCTCTCGGATGAACTCAGCGAGCGCGGCGAACACGTGCATCTGGAAGCGCCCTTGCGGGGTGCTCGTGTCGATCGCCTCTTTTAGGGAGCGAAAGCCCGATCCCTGCTCGCCGAGTCCGCCCACGATCTTGATGAGGTCCTGGAGGGACCGCCCGGCGCGGTCGAGCTGGGGCACCACGAGGACGTCATTCGCTCCGACCCGTTCGAATGCTTCGATCAGGCCGGGACGCTTCATGTTCTTGCCGCTGAGCTTGTCGGTGTAGATGGCGACGCAGCCGACGGCGCGAAGGTCGGCAAGGTATCGGTCCAAGTTCTGATCTTTGGTGCTCACTCGGGCGTACCCGATCAAGTCGCCGCCCGGCTTGAGCGCTGCGGGGGTGAGGGAGACGTCAGTCATGGGCTGACTGTACCCAAAAGGGTTGTGTTTCCAGTTGTTCTACACGGCATCTTTACGCACATGTTTTTGGGACACTTTCGGGCCCGTAATGCCCGATTCCCCGGACGGGTGTCCCCATGGGCCCAAGATGATCGTTTTGGGGATATCCCCTCATCTGCGGGTTTGCCGGGGCCGTTGGGGTGCCCACGACCTTCGCGGGTCGCTGGTGTACGAGAGCCCTGGTGCCGATCCGGCATGGTCCGGAATGATGTGACTGTTCCTCAGGTGGCAACGGGGAGGGTGAGGCGTGATGCGGAATCCTGACGCTGTTCCGTATGAGTGCCCGGACTGCGGGGCCGGGACGAAGGCGAACCGGCGGACTGGACTGTTGTACTCGCATCAGCCGCCCGGAGAAACGCGGGCTTGTGGCATGGGCGGCCGACGGGTACTGAGGCGGGAGGGCGGTGTGGCGCCTCAGCCCCCCGCTGCGCGAGGCTGCGCCCCTGGCCGCGCCCGAGGAGCGTGATCCGGACGGCGACAAGTCCAGCAGTGTCCGCGCTCTTCCTGGTGGACTTCCTGGTCTCGGACGTCGCCGCTGATCTCCGACCCTTCGGCCCCGCGCTTCGGTGCGGGGCCGTTGGCTTTCCCGGTGTCCCGCGGTGTGACTACTGAGGTTTTCAGTTCGGGGTGACCGACTGTTCTCAAGTTGGCTCGGGAGCGGTTGACGAGTTCTCGTCCGATCGGTCTGATCGGGCGGGATTTTGTCGTTGGGCAGGCCGTTCGAGTCCGTTGTTCGGGGCCGGCAGTGCATGTGGGGCGGTGTGCGTTGGTCCGTGAGGCGGGGCTGGGGGTGGAGGGCAGCCGGGGCTGCCATCGGGTTGCGGATCTTCGGTGGGGTGTGGGACGGGCGTCTGGGGTTGTTCGCCTGGTGGTTCGTCAGCCGTGGGGTGGAGGGCGGCCCGTTTCGGCTGGGCTGGCCGGGTAAGACCGGTGTGGGCGTGCACCGACCAGCCCCAGGCCAGAGCCGTGGATGCCGACCCCACTTCCCGCCCGTTCTCTTGCGGTGGCAGGATGCCTGATCACGGACGAGCACGCGGGAGATCCCAGGGTCGCCGCGCGACCTGCGAAGGCACCACCCCTTGCGCGAATAACTCGGCGGCCTTGAACCGTACTTGCTCCCGCTGCTTCGCGGTCAGGCCACCTCCATCGGGATACCGCATGACACCGGGATACACCCACCAGCCAGATCACCGTCACCCTAGGCCGAAAACCTCAGTAGCCCAGTTCGCCGCGGACGTTGCCGCGACCGCGCGCCGTCGGAAGGTTCCGGTGGCGGAGTTCGCAGCGGCGACCGGCTACACGGTGCGCGTCGTTGAAGGCTGGTACGACACGGCGCGGAAGGTTGCACACCAGGCGGCCCGTAACGCGGAGCTGACGGAGTTCCGGTTGAAGGCGGGCGAAGTCCGGTCGCGTGCCTTCATACGGGAGCGTGAGCGGCGGTGGCCGGAGGCGCGGGGGCCGTGGCGGGACGAGTGGGCAAAGCCGGGGCGGGATGCGAAGAAGGCGCGCAAGGCGCGGCGGAAGTGGGCGAAGAAGGCCCGGCAGAGGGCACGGCGCAGGCACAGGGGATAGATCTCGTGTTGAGCACGCCACACGGTTTCCTCGCGCGCGGGCGCGCGCGTATCTCTCTTCAAGAGAGATAAGGCCCCCAAGTGTCCGTATTGCCGGTTTCTCGGTAGGGGATCGCATGGTGTCTACGGTTCCGGTGTGCGACACGCCGACCGTCAACGACCAAGCCCTCAGGGGGAATTGCGCATGCATACCTGGATTCACTACCTCGGCCGCCGCCCGAGAGTGACTGTCAACGTCTTCAGCGGCCCTTCGGAGGCGATGAGCGGAGACCCGTGGGTTCCGGAGGGGCGCCGCTGCTGTGGGTCCTCCTCGCGGCGATCCTCGGCGGTGTCGCCTCCGGGGCCTCCGAACAGGCGGCCGTGTTCCTTCTCGGATCCTGACCGCCCGCACGCGACGGCGCCTCGTCCCAGCTCGGGGGACGAGGCGCCGCGGTGATGAAGTCGGGATCACGCTGGGATGGTGGCCTCCCAGCCGCTGCGCGAGAGCGTGAGTACACCGTCCGGAGTGATGCGGACCTGGGCGCCGTGTACGGGGAGGTCGCCGTCGATGACGAGCCAGGTGCGAATACGGTCCAGTTCATCCCACAGGCGGCGGGGGCCGCCCTGGTGGACGGTGGGCAACTCCCGGGCTCCAGATGCTGCGGCGCGGGCCCAGGAGCCGTCCGCGTGCAGCATGTAGGCGGTCCGGGTGCCGTCAGCATCCACGGTCATCCGGTGCTCGATGCCAGGGACGCGGAGTTCGAGGGTGGAGCGTACATCCCAAGTGCTGTTCACGCGCATCACCGGATAGCGGCCTGTGGTGACGCTCTCGCCCTCGGCGTGCTGCGCGGTCTCCCACAGAGCGGCGTCGTCCGGCGCGGGTTCGTAGTCGTCGCCGTGCCGGGTGCGCATGAACCCTGCGGATTCCGGAGCGACCTTCCCGATGGCGCCGCCGTCGTCGGTCTTGTCCGCCACCACGATCAGCCCCGTACCGGACAGTGTGGTCACCAGTCGGCCGCCGGGCGCGAGGGCCTTGAGCCAGGAGACAGGGACGGTTTTCAGCGAGACGGTGGAGATGATGCGGTCACGCTCGTCGGGAAGGTCGCCTGTCAGATCGCAGACCTCCATCCTCGGGTGGTGCCCGGCCGTCTCCAGCCGCTCGCGGGCGGCCTGGACGAGGTACGGGTCGACGTCCACGCTCATGACCTGTTCGTCGCCGAGCCGCTTGCAGGCCAGGGCGGTGCCGTAGCCGCTGCCGGTGGTGACCAGGATGCGGGAGTCGTCGGCGATGTGTGCGTGCCGGTACATGAGCACGACCAGGGACGGCAGCGTGGAGGACGAGGTCGGCCACGTTTCCGGAATCACGGTTCCGGGCTCCGTCTGGTCGGCGTGGTGCGGGCCGACGCGGGTGATCAGTGTGCGGCTGCTGTCGTAGGCGGCCTCCATCCATCCGTCGGAGTCGCTGGCCCCGTCGTGCAGCTCGTACACCCACCCACCGTCTCGCTCGCCCGGCACCCACCAGTGGGGTACGAACAGATGCCGCGGCACGGTGGCCAGGGGACGGTGCCAGCGCGATTCGGGCCGTACGGTCTCATCGGCCATCCGGACGGCATGATGCTTCCAGTCCACGAACGCGTCTCCCTACACTGGTACTTGGGCAGGCAAGCGGGCTGTCCCGGCTGGCACGCGGAGTCCTGTGGAACGCACGCCGTAGCCGCAGGGGGCGGTCCGGGGAGAATCCCATAGGCTGACAGGGCGTCCCCTTGTCGGGCGCGCAGGAGTCGCTATGCGCGGGATTACAGTCGGGGTGGCAAGCCGTCGGCCTGGGCTGGGGAATGCTCGTGGCGACATGCTGCCATCGGTCGGAGGCGAATACCCCCTCCAGCGACGCCCCTTGGACGTTCCCTGCGGGCAGGAAGCGGCCCATCACGCAGGGGGTGACAGTGCCGTCCGGGAGGATCGCGGCGATGCCGTGGGCGCACCGGCCGCACAGCGCGGAGGTGGACGGGAGGGAGGTGGCGGCGTTGCCGACTTCCCGGACCCGGTCGACGCTCACCTCCTTCACCCCCAGCGCTTCCACCTCGGTGCGGGCCTGTTCGCTGCGCTGCCCCTCGCGCATGTGGATGATGCCCACCTTCACGTCGATGCCCCGCCGGATGGCCTCCGGGATGTTCGCGCGGGTGGCGTCGTGGGAGCCCTTCCGTCCGGTGATGACGTCGTGCTCGGCCGCGTCGTCGCTGTAGTACGAGGTGGCCACGTCCACGCCGGGACGGCCCAGCACCGCCCACTCCTTCAACCCGATCCGGTACAGGTTCGAGTAAACCTGCACGCGCAGCCCGCACGAGAGGGCGTGCTCGACGAGGGCGGCGAAATCGGGGTGCATGGTCGGTTCGCCGCCGATGAGCTGGACCGTCTGCACGCCCATGGCGGCGGCTTCGGTGATGATGCGCTGCCACTCTCCGGTGGTCATGGTGCCGTGCCCCTTGGCAGGCCCCGACTCTGCGTAGCAGTGGGTACAGGTGAGTTGGCAGCGGCCGGTGATCTCCAGCTCAAGAAACGTCGGCGGGGCGGGTGTTGCGGGCGCCTCTGGAGCGATCGTCATTGCTGCATTCCCTTCGTCGGTTCTTCGGTGGACCCAGCCGCCCTCATGTAGCGGTTGCAGGGGCAGCCGGACAGCGGGCAGCCGAGTTTGTTGACGGCGTGCGTCTGCGGACGGCGACCGTGGAGAGGTCGGCGCGGGCCGGGGTGAGGCGGCCGCGATGCGGCTCCTACTGCGGGCATGGTGTTCCTTCTGATCGGTGGTGCACTGCAAGGTGGGGCGGCTCCCCTCGGGGGTGGGGCGCCGCCCCGAACCCGCGCGGACGGTCTTGCCGGGACATCACCGCGCGGGGGTTGTGCGCCGTCCCGGTGGCGTGGCGGCCGGTACCGGGACGGGGACGGTGACCGGTACGCGGGATCACGGGTTCACCGCGTACCGCCGGAGATCAGCGGGTGTCGCAGCGTCAGGTGTGGGGCACACCACGGTCGTCGGTGTCCTCAAGGTCGAGGGCGACGTCCGGGCGGGACACAGACACGGGTGGCGGGGCGGTGTGCGCGTGGGCGGTCGTGCCGGACCAGACGGCCAGGCCGATACCGGCCAGCACCGAGGCGAGCAGCGCGGACCCAGCGAACGCGCCGTCCGGCTCCGGGCGCCGCAGCGCGTGACGGCCGATCACCAGGCGTCTCCGTTCTGTAGGAGCCGGAGCTGCGCTGGGTCGGTTGTCGTCCACGCCCCCTCGCCGAGCAGTGATGTAAGCGTGTACTCGACGGCGCCGCCCGCTTCTCCCTGTACGTACTGCACGCGCCCGACCCGGCCCTCCGCCTCGTCCCGTACTCGGTCGCCGACCCACGGCGACGGCAGCCGGTACGAGCGGACCTGGCGGCTCACCGGGTGACCGCCGCGATCTCGTCGGCCGTCGCCAGGCGCAGGCAGTCCGGCTCGGCTTGCCATGCGGGGTCGGATCCGGTGAGGGGGACGACGAGGGCGACGGCCGCGCCCAGGCGCTCGTGCGGGTACGCCTCGGGGTCAGCGATCCGGCCCGTGGCCTGCGCGCAGATGTCCCGGACGATCGTGCCGGGCGTCCATTTCTCGTGCTGCTGCTCCTGGTGCTGCGTGGTCGCGGTCATCGCCATCGCCTCGGGTGGTCGTGTGTAGGGGGCCGCCCAGCCGGGGGAGACCGGGCGGCTTGTAACTAGGCAACTCCCGTACGCAGCGGGCTGGTTAGGGCGATCAGGTGAGCATCCGATGGAACGTCCTAGGGGGATTTGACCCTCCGTTTACCTGGCGGTCGGCGGTCGCGCGGCTACGGTGCGTGGATGGACACCACGCGCAACACCGCTCTAGCGGCGTGGATGGACGAGCACGGCCACAGCTCCAACACCCTGGCTGACGCAGTGAATAAGGCCCTTGAGCGGGTGACTGGGAAGACCGGCGGCCTGGATGGATCGTCGGTTCGGGACTGGAAGGCGGGGCGGGTCAGGTGGCCCAAGTCGGCTACCCGCAAGGCCCTTGAGGACGTCACCGGCCTGCCCGCGACCGCTTTAGGGTTCGTGCCACGGGGCCGGACTCCGTCCACCCCGGCCCCACCGCAGGAGGACCCCGACATGAAGCGCCGCACCCTCGTCGGCGGCATCGCCGCCGCGGCAGCCACAGCCACAGCCGCCCCCGGCACCGCAGCACCCCGCCGTATCGGCATGAGCGACGTCGACCAACTACAGCGCCGATTCGCTGAGATCATCGCCAGCGACCACCGCCACGGCGGCCAGGTCACCATCGAGCAGCGCGCTGCCGCCCTCGCCGACGAGGCCCTGAACCTTCAGAACTCCGGCAGCGCGACCCAGCGGGTGCGCAGCCACCTGTACGCGTGCGCCGCCTCGTTCCGCTCCTCCGCGATGTGGGCCGCCATCGACGGCCGCCGCTACAACGATGCAACCGGGCACATGCGCGAGGCCCAGGCCCTTGCCGAGCTGTCCGGCGATCAGGCCATCAAGTTCCGCATCTGGTCGCATGCGGGCACCCTGTACCGGCACATGGGGCGCCCCGCCGATGCCTTCGCCGCGAACGACGTTGCCCGGAACCTGCACATCACCCGGCGTGACCCGATGTTCGCCTCTCTCGGCATGGCCCGGCAGATGGCCATTCACGGTGTCGCCCAGGACCGCAGCAGCCTACGCCGCACATGCGACCAGGCACAGGACGCCATGGACCGCGCCGACCCGGACGCCTACCGCCCCGTGTGGCTGCTCGCCTTCTATGACCAGGCCGAATTACATTCCCTCGCGCTCACGGCCCACCTCGCCGTCGGCGACTACCCCGCCGCCGAGTATCACGCGCACCGCTGCCTAGCCGCCCTGCGGCCGCACATGCGCCGGTCGCGGTCGATCACCACCAGCCGCCTCGCACACGCCCAGCTCGCACAGGGTTACGCCGACGCCGCCACGCTCACGGCGATGACGGTTCCCGCCGACGCGGCTACCCGACATGCCCGCGTCTCCCGCATGCTTCAGGAATTCGGGGCTGCACTGCGCGCCACCGCGCCGCGTAGCTCCAGCGTACGCACCTGGACCGAGCACACTGACGCCTGGAGGGCCACCGCATGACCACGGCACCCACCATCGAACTCCGCACGTTCACCGCGCTCGACGCCGTCCGCGGCGATCTTCTCGACGTGTACGCGGAGGTGCGCGCCCCACTGCTGCACCTGCCGAACTACGCGGTCACCGCGTTCGGCGAGCGCCTGGACCGGCACGGCGCCGAGCCGGGGTTCGTGGCCGTCCTCGCGTACGCGGACGGGCACCCAGTGGGCTACGCCTACGGCAACCGGATCGAACACGGTGACCGGTACTGGCAGCGCACCAGCCCCACGCCAGCGGAGGAGTACACCGAGCGGTCGGCCCTGGCGCTGAAGGAAATCGGCGTACGCCCGGCATGGCGGGGTACGGGGACCGCCCGGCGTATCCATGACGCTCTCCTCGCCGCCCGCGACGAGCCGTACGTGACGCTCATGGTCAACCCCGCGGCCGGTGACGGGAAGGTCCACGCTCTCTACAAGTCGTGGGGGTACGAGGACATCGGGCAGAGCCAGCCGTCCGCGGCCTCGCCGGTACTCACTGTGATGATCCGCCCTAACCACTGACCGGCACCACCACGGCCCGCTTCCCTCGCAAGGGGTGGGCCGTCGGCGTGCATGGGGCCGTTCACTCGCCCGCGCGGGCCGTCCACCTCCAGGTGCTCGCCGCCGTCGCCACCGCGGCCGCGGTGACCCCGGCCGCCGTCGCCACCGCGGCCGGGGTCACCCCCGCCCCCGCGAACTGGGGCAGCGCCGCGATCCACTCGAAAGGCTCGGCCGTCCACGCGTGCACTCGCGCGTACTCGCAGAACGTCCGCCACGTCATCAGCGGCTCGCCGGGCAGTCGCAGCGGCACAGCGGGACCGGCCCCGGCGTGTGGCGGCAGCACGGGCACGACCGGCACCAGGACCACGGAGCCCGGCTCGACCGGCGCGGGGTCGACCAGCCGCAGCACTGGCCGGGAAGACGCGGCTGCCGGGACGGACTCGGCCTGAATGGTCGTCATACGTATCACCATGCACCGGAGTCGGAGACCACGCAGCCCGATAGGATGCCCGGCGGACCTCTCCTGCAGGACGCGACCACGGCACCCCATACGCGCCAGGGGCAAGGCGCAGATGTGGAGTGCCGTCGTCATGCGTGGCCGCCGCCTGGTCATCCTCGACGAGGAACCCGACGACGTCCTGTGCTGCCGCTGCGGACGCCCCCGACCCCTGCGCCTGATCAACCCTCAAGAGGCCGCCGACCGGCTAGGTACCCCCCTCAAGACCTTGCAGAACTGGGTGTCGACGTGGACGGATGACCTGCGGGGGATCGGCCCGCGCCCGTATCGTCTTCGCCCTGGTAGGGGTGGGTGCGGTACGACGAAGACGAGGTCAACCGCATCGTGCGCGACACGCTCGCTGGAAAAGAACCACTCACCCCCGAGTGATTAAGGTGGGGTGATCTGTGTCTGAAGAACCATACGACCGGTGGCACGTCGCGGCCGGATAAGTACGCCGAGAAGCTACGAGCGCAGGGCGAGCCGGTACCGGAACCCTGCGGATGCAAGCCCGGCGGATTACTTCCGGCCGCCGACCACGGGTGCGAGAAACGGTGGCAAGCCCGCTGGAGGGACGAGACCGGCACTCAGCGGTACAAGAACTTCCCGAAGAACCGCAAGCAGGCCGCGGCAGCGTACCAGCGCAGCCAGCGCGCCGCGGTCGCAGAAGGGCGCGAACCCTTCACCCACAGGGGGCGCGCGACGAAGAGCCTCGGGGTTCCTCTTTCGGTGACTACGTCGAAACCTTCCTCGCGGCGCACGAAGGCCGTGACGGCACGGTCGAGACGTACGCCTACCGGCTGCGCCCGCACGTCGTTCCAACCTTCGGACGTCGCCCGCTGGACAGCATCAAACTCCGCGAATGGCGGGCGTACTTCGCCGGGCTGAAGCGCGGCGGGATGCCGGACAGCACGCGGTCCGGGATCAAGAAAGCCGTATCCGCCCTGTACGGCATGGCCGTTGAGGACGAGCACCTAGTGCCGTGACCGCATAGGTTCGCCGGGTTGGTGGTTGTGACGGTTGGATGTGCGGTGACGTCCGATCCGATCGCTGGAGGCGCGGTGGCCGATCCTGTCCGTGTGCGCAGACTGACCGACCCGGAGGGGCAGAAGCTGCAGCAGATAGTGCGCCGTGGCAGCACCAGCTCCGTCCGCTATCGGCGCGCGATGATGCTGCTGGCCTCGGCCGGCGGGAACCGGGTGCCGGTGATCGCCCAGCTGGTGCAGGCGGATGAGGACACCGTCCGGGACGTGATCCACCGGTTCAACGAGATCGGTCTGGCCTGCCTGGCCCCTCGGTGGGCGGGAGGCCGTCCCCGCCTGCTCAGTCCTGACGACGAGGACTTCGTCATCCAGACGGCCACCACCCGCCCGACCAAGCTCGGCCAGCCCTTCACCCGCTGGTCCCTCCGCAAGCTCGTGGCCTACCTGTTACGTGGCCTGCTCGCCCGCCGCGGCATCACCTTCCAACGCACCAAGACATGGAAGGAATCCCCGGACCCCGACCGCGAGGCGAAACTGGACCGGATCGAGGAGGTCCTCGACCGCTTCCCGGACCGGGTCTTCGCCTTCGACGAGTTCGGCCCGCTGGGGATCCGGCCCACTGCGGGCTCGGGCTGGGCCGGGCGCACACGCCCCGACCGACTGCCGGCCACCTACCACCGCACCCACGGCGTGCGGTACTTCCACGGCTGCTACTCGATCGGCGACGACACCCTGTGGGGCATCAACCGCCGCAAGAAGGGCTGTGCCAACACGTTGGCCGCGCTGAAGTCGATCCGCGCCGCACTGCCCGACGGCGCCCCGATCTACGTGATCCTGGACAACCTGTCCGCCCACAGAGGCGTCGACATCCGCCGCTGGGCAAAGAAGAACAAGGTCGATCTGTGCTTCACCCCGACCTACGCGTCCTGGGCCAACCCCATCGAAGCCCACTTCGGACCGCTACGGCAGTTCACCATCGCCAACTCCAACCACCCCAACCACACCGTGCAGACTCGGGCACTGCACGCCTACCTGCGCTGGCGAAACGCCAACGCCCGCCATCGTGACGTCCTGGCCGCCGAGCGGCGTGAGCGGGCCCGCGTCCGCTGTGAGAGAGGCATCCGCTGGGGCGGGCGCCCCCTCAAGCCTGCAGCGTGAATACTGCGGGGCAGTAGAGAGCTCACAGCGCGTCATGAAACGCTGGACAGTATGGACTGGCAGGCCGAGAGCCCGGAACTCTGGGCGTTCCTGGGATCATTGCAGCGCGGCGAGATTCTCTCCGGCACTGTCGCGGCGATTGAGCGGTTCGGCGTCTTCGTAGCCCTGGACGAAGGTCCCGAGCATCCGCTCTTCCCCGGCGTCGGGTTCATCACCATCCCCGAACTGTCCTGGCGACGCTTCGAAGCGGCTTCGGATGTCGTTCAGGTTGGACAGCGCATTTCAGGTGAGTTCCTCCAGTTCGACACCTGGAATGCAGAGGCCAGGCTGTCCTTGCGGGCAACGCAGCCCGACCCCTTCCAAACCTTCGCCGAGTGCACTGCCGTGGGCCAGGAACTGCACGGACACGTCACCAAGCTGGTTCCGTTCGGCGTCTTCGTCCAAGTCGCTGACGGGATCGAAGGGTTGGTCCATCTTCGAGATCTCACCTCGACGCCCGTGGCGGCTCCAGAGGATGTCGTCCAGGCCGGTGACGACATCACAGTCATCGTCACCCAAGTCGACCGAGAAGGACGTCGACTGTCCCTCTCCCGACGGATCCCAAGTCAGCTCTAGCCTCCGAGCACCCCAGGCTGGAGAAAGGCATGGCCCTGCCCAACCGGGCGAACTTATGCGGTCACAGCACTAGACGGCAACCCCGTTGCGGGCCTGCGCCTGCCCCAGGGCGAGGGCCGCGAAGTCCGGCTGACGTGGGCTCACGTCGTCGCCCTGGCCGAGGAGATCACCCCCAGGTACGAAATCCTGATCTGGTATGGCGCCCTTCAAGCCCTGCGCAGCATGGAGGCGACCGGAGTGCGGAAAGCCGACATGCTATGCGACCTGGGCGAGCCCCAGCAGCTCGTAGAAGAGCAGCGCCGACGGGGGCAGGCCGCACCGCTGAAGACGGACGCGAGCAAGGCCCCGCTGGCTCTGGGGTCCTTCATGGTGGGCAAGTACCGGGCACATCTGGCGACATGGCGTGCGCCGCTGTCGGACGCGGCGTTGCGCAAGCGCGAGCGGCGCGGCACCCCGCCGACGCCCGCGGAGTACGAGGAGCTGGTCACCCTGAGCCGGACAAGGACGCCGGTCCGGGAATCGAACCTGTGCAAGGCGTTCGACGAGGCGAAGGCACGGGCACGCGCCCGCGGCGTGGACGTCCCGGAAGAGGCCACATTCAAGGATCTGCGGCACTTTGCTGACGCCATCCTGATGGCCTCCGGGCTGGAGCCCCGCAAGGTCCAAGCCCGGATGAGGCATGGCCGCATTGACGAGACGATGAACACGTACGGGTACTTGCTGTGGTCGATCGACTGGGAGAACGCGCCGGCGAGTTTTGAGGAGCTGTACGGCATCCCCACGCCCCCCGGCCTGCCACCGGCCGCTCGTTCCCGCCGCCGAACGCGGGGCCGGTCTCGTGATCGGAGCACGAGATGGGTAACGTCCGATTCATGTTCACGCAGCCGCAGAAGCGTCGGGGTCCGGCCACCGAGGAAGAGAAGCAGCGAGCCATCAAGCTCTACAACGCCGGGGGAACGGTCCGCAGTGTGGCCGCAGAGGTGGGCCGCTCTACGGGTTGGGTGGGCCGCGTCATCGATGAGGCTGAGATTGCCCGGCCTCGGAGTGTGCCGCGCACCGAGCCGGACCCCCTGAAGGCCCGCGCCGTAGAGCTGTATGCGTCCCTGCGGTCGATTCGGAAGGTCGCCGCGCAGATAGGGAAGGGTCACAACTTCGTTCACTGCGCCCTGCGTGAGGCTGACCAGGCAGGACGTTCGACGTCGGGCAGGCTGCGGCGGGTGGCGTGACGCCCCGTCAATGCCCTAGTGTCCTCTGCGTGTCCAAGGGGTTTCCCACCGGCATCGCCGGTCACGTACACACCGCACCCGCCATGGGTACGCGGTGTGTACTGCGCTGGGACGGTATGGACTCCGCCGCAGGTCAGAGCCGCGGCGTGACCTTGGGTGGGCTGTACCCGGCGGACTGCGACGCCCTGGTCGCGCAGCCGGTCGAGGGCGTCGGCCATGCTGCAGAGCATGCCTTCGACGGCGGCGCGGGCGATGTGGTGCGGGTACATGTTGGTTTTGCGCCTTCCGTGCAGGCTGCCTGCGGCGTCGGGGAGGTTGGGGGTGCGTTCGCCGCCCAGGTAGGGCAGGCGGGCGAGGCCTTCGGCTCCGGGGGTGGACTGTCGGGCGATTGTGTCGATGGCGGTGAGGTCGGTGCCGAGCATGCGGGCGGTGGAGCTCAGGACGCGGGCGGCGTTCAGGGTGCACACCAGGGGCAGGAACCTCCCCGTGGCGTCGGCGAATCCGGCGACCGCGCCGCTGGGGTCGGCGCTCGGGTGCGGGGCACTGGCGAAGGCGGTGCCGCTGGTGCCGAGAGAGATGACGACATCGCCGGGTTCGATGCCGAGCCCCAGCGCCGCGTCGGCGTTGTCGCTGGTACCGGCCGCGACCAGGGCGCCGCCCGGGGTGAGTCCGGCGGGCTCGGACGGGCCCAGGATGCGCGGGAGTCGGGGCGTACGGCCGCACAAGGCGAGGCTCAGCAGGTCCTCGCGGTAGCGGCCCTCGGCGGGTGACCAGTAGGCGGTGCCGGAGGCGTCGCCCTGGTCGGTGAACGTTTCGGCGACGACCTCGATGCCTCCACGCAGGCGCCAGGTGAGGTAGTCGTGGGGCAGCAGGACTGTGGCGGTGCGGTCGGCGTGGTGCGGCTCATGGTCGGCCAACCAGCGCAGTTTGGCGGCGGTAACAGCCGCCAGTGGCACGGTGCCGGCGGCCTCGGCCCAGGCGTTGGCGCCGCCGAGTTCGGTGATCAGGTCCGCGGCCGACCGTGCTGACCCGGTGTCGTTCCAGAGCAGCGCGTCGCGCACCGGGCGGCCCTTCACGTCGAGTGCGACCAGTCCGTCCGGCTGGCCCGCGACGGCGACAGCGTCGACTTGGTCGAGCAGCCCTTCGCCCACCGCGCACAGCGCTTCCCACCAGGCTTGCGGCGGTGCTTCGGTGCCCTCGGGATGCGCGGCGCGGCCTCGGTCGAGTACTTCGCCCGTGTCCGCGTCGCAGGCCATGACCTTGCAGGACTGGGTGGAAGTGTCCACGCCCGCGACTGTCGCCATGGAGCTGCCTGCGCTTCTTCTCTGACTGGCCCGGCCGGGTCTGACTGGCCCGACGGGGGTCCGCCTGGTCTCACTGGTGCTGGTCGGGTCGGACTCAGGCAGCCGGACGGATCTGGATCTTGCGGCCGGAGCCCTCGCGGAACGTCTGGAGCGCGTCGGCGAACTCGTCGAGCCCGAAGCTGTGGACCACGGCCATGGATCCGGCGATGGTGATCTCGTCGTTGTAGACGCGGAACGGCGAGAAGGACGCCGTCGCATCCGAGGGCGCCACATCGAACTGCTGGAAGGCGCCGCCCCGTCGTACGCGCGCGAGGCCGTCCTCGATGGCGCGGACCGCACGGGTGCAGTCGATGACCGTCTCCCAGCCCTGCGGGCGCTCCTCTCCGCCGGTCGCCTTGGCTTCCGACCGAGCAGAAGCGCGCGAGTTCACTGGCGGGTCCAACCGCTGTTTGCGCAGGCAGGAGCGGTCCTGATGGCAGGTCGTCTCCACGGCGCAGGACTGGCTGTGCAACAAGTGCAAGCTATCGGCGATCTCCTGGGCGGCCGGGGCTGCCTCTTAGCGATCACTGTGACGCCACGTCTTCGGCTGCGTGAACCGTTCAATATGCGTCTGCCGGCAGTCCGGGCGTGCCCACGTGAGGGGTCCTGTGCGATAGCTGATGCCGCCTGTTCCAGGCCAGTTGCTTCGAGCGGAGGTGCCGCCGCCAGTCCGCGAGGGGACCGGACCTTGGCGGAGGAGCCCGCCAAGGGCTGTGCTCGAACCCGGCTCCAGTGCCCGGTCCGGGCACTGGAGCCGGATCTGTCCTCCGGGGTCAGGCGCCGACGATCCTCACTGCGTCGATCGCCCAGTACCAGTCGTTGCTGCCCGTGTAGCGGAAGTGGACCCGCACGGTGCGCACGCCCTGAGGCACCCGCAGATCGATCCGCTCCTCGGCGGCAAGCGCGTCGGCCGTGTGCGTTCGCACCGCGACCGGGGCGGCGTCATCGTAGGAGACCAGCACCTCGCCTTTCTGGTCCCCTGCCTGACGGTAGTGAGAGGTGTAGGCGAGTGTCGCGGTGGATCCTCCGGTGACCGGCCAGGCAGGGCTGGTCAGCGTGGAGTCAAAGGTGCCGGTGGGGTCGAGGTCGGACCATTCGTCGCCGTCCGCGACCGCGAACACGCCGCGTGCGCGGACGTTGCTCTCCCTGTGCTGGTCGCGCTGGGTCTTGGTCCAGAACTCGTCGGTGGTGAAGGACCAGCCGCGCCACTCTGTAACGCCGCCCTTGCCCATGCGGGAATTGTCGATGCTCCAGCCCCGCGGCGGGGTGTGGGTGAAGCCGAGGACGCCGGAGCCGACGCCGGTCTCGTCCACCGCCGTACCCAACTCGGGCCACAGCACGTCGAATGCGTCGGCGGCGGGAGACTGCACAGGGCGCCCGTCGAGGCGCCAGGTCGGATCGAGGGCGATGCCGAGGTGGGCGAGGGCGGAGGCGGCGATGTCGACCAGCTTTACATCCTGACGTACTGAACCTGCGGTGATGCCACCGCCGTTGGCGATGATGAAGGTCTGCCGCTCGCCCCAGCTGGAGCCGCCGTGTCCGCCCGCGTCGGTGTGCCCATGATCGGCGGTGACCAGGACCAGCCACTCCTCGTCGTCGTACGAGGGGCGGGACTTGACGGCCGCGAGGATCTCGCCGACCTGGGCGTCAGCGGTGTGGATCGCGTCGAGATACGCCTGGCTCGCGCCCCCTGAGGAGTGGCCCGCACCGTCGATGTTGTCGAGCTGAACGAACAGCGCATCGGGTTCGTGGTCCTTGAGCTGCGCGACGGCCCGCGAGGTCGTGCCTACGTCATACTCCGCGCCGGGCGTGGAGACCCGGGTGTCCACCTTCGCGGAGCAGATGGTGTCGGTGATCGGTGCCCAGGAGGCGACGGCGTAAGTGTTCAGGTCCGGCTTGGCAGTTTCGACGCGGGTCAGGAAGTCGGGGTACGTGGCGTAGTCGCTGCCGGAGAAGCTGTTGTCCCGTACACCGTGCTTGTCCGGCCAGACGCCCGTGAGGATCGTGGACCAGCCGGGACCCGACTCCGTACGCGCCATAGGAGCGGCGTACAGGCTGCTCGGCGCGGTCAGGCCGCCAGCCATCAGCGCATGCAGGTGCGGCGCGTCGGCTTCCTTGACACGGCTGAGAAGGCCGGCCCCGTCGAGGCCGATGACCAGGACTTTGGGAGTGCGGCCTGCGGCCCTCGCGAGGGCCGACAGCGGACCGCCGGCGAGAACCGCACCGGCGGCACCCGCCGCCGCGCTCACCATCAGGCCACGCCTGGATATGCCCGAAGACACCTTGTCCTCCAAGAGAGTGGGGGTAAGGACGCCCCACGGTGTGCCGAGATGCCGCCCACCGTAGGACTAGACCCGTTACCCTCTCGTAACTGAAGAGGGGCGGCCAGGATCTTGCCGTTAACTCTCCATGGCCAGTCGGCAATCCTTGTACGTCGAGTTGGCCTCTGCTGACACGGGCTCACCGGTCGAGGAGCAGCACGTATCCGGCCAGGAGGGTGCCTGCTGCCGTAGCTGCCACCACGGATGTGGGGACGGTGGCGCTGCGCACCGGAGAGCCCAAGTACTGACATGGGGCGGCGGCTTTGAAGACGCTCCAGGCGTTGGCCGATGGGGAGATGGACTGAGAGCGCGGCGGGCGGCACCAGCCAGCGGCTCCAGTCGACAGGTGCGAAGGGCGGGCTCATGGCCGCAAGCTCTAGGAAGGCCTGGGCCAGTCGGGAAGACGCATGACCGAACATTCGCATGTGACATGCAACTTCGGCGAACCGTTGAACGGGTCAGGGTGTAAATCGTCCTAGCCCGTAAACAGGGCTTCCCGAAATACGCGGTCGAGAGGGGCGGCCTGACCGGCAGTGAGCGCGAGTTGGCCGCGCTCTGGTGGGAGAACCGCCGACTGCGGGAGGACGCGACATCCTCAAGTGGGCCAAACGAAGAAGAATAATCACGCTTCGTAAGTCCCTGGCCATACTCGGCGCGCTCCGGGGCGGGCAGGCTGGACCCGCCCTCCCAAGCCACCAGCACACACGGACATCGGCTAGCGCCAGCAAGCCACCGGCACCCAGGAGCGCGGTCTTACGGTTCTTCGTTTCCTCGGGGCTTTGCTCCGGGGCCGACATGGGGCGGCAAGAAATGGGCAATCGCCGATGCTTGCGATCAACTCGTGCGGACTCGGGCCTCGGTACGTCTGTGTGGGCGACGGAGGCCGGGTTCAGGAACGATGGGGCGCCCGGCCGTACAGTCATTCGGCTGGTGTGTAACAGATTCCGTTCAGCAGACATGCCAGCCCTTGGGGCGGGGTGTCGACGCGTCGGACGAGGGCCGTGGACGTTGAGCGTCTTCTGAACGGTTTCCGTTACAGCCCCGCGGGGGTGCCGCAATAACCGCCGCCTAGCTTTCCGGTACCTCGATCGCTCGGCGGTACATGCCGACACACCGTGCGCAGAACGTCTTCTCCGCCCGGGTCTGGGCCGCGGTGACGATGCGGCCCGGCGGCTCGATCGTCCTGGCCCGGCACTCCACCAGCAGGGCCTCGCGCAGCCGGTCCTCCACCAGCTCGACCGGGCCACCTCCGCGGCTAGCCACGCGATCAGCTTCTCCTCGTCGGCCCGGGTGGCGGGCCGGAACTCAGCGTCGCGGATCTGCTTGCGGTGGTTCTTCGCCGACCGGCTCGTCAGGTCGTACTTCGCGAACTCGGCTGCCGGCACCTTCACCAGCCCAGCGACGTACTCCACCGCGGGCTGCGGAACCTCCTCCAGAAGGTCCTTTCGGGAACCGGCCCTCCAGCTCGAAGAACTTCAGCAGCAGACCGAAGCCGAGCCGCGTCGCCCCGGTCTTGTTCGCCACCAGGTCCCAGTCGCCGTCCACCAGCGTCCAGCTCGCCAACAGCTCTTCCGGCGACCACTCTTGCCGCACAGCCGCCCCTTCCCTCGCCTGCCCCCGGGCTTCATTCGGACGGCCCGACGAGGCGCCTGAGAGCGAGGAAACGGGTCATCTGACTATCCGAAAGCTACCCGCCAGTCACTTTGCTCCTGGGGACAGGGCTGGGAGTCCGGGGCCTTGAGGAGAAGCCACTGCGGGGGTTGCGGCACCCAGCCCCCGACCATGATCAATCTCAGCGCCAACGGCTGTACCGATGTTCCTCTAGGCCGAGGCCCACCTGCGAGGTGCCAGCCTTCAGATCGTGCACGGGGCCTTCCACTTGAGCGAGGTGCCGACGGGGCCGGGAATGGTGGCCCCCGGCTTCGAAGCTCTCGACCGAGGCTTGCGGCAAGCACTTGAGGAAGAAGTGGCCAAACGTCGAGGGAAAGTACCTGGCCGGCGCGCGGCGGCTGTCTCGGATGACGGCGGCCACCACGTCCCCGGCCGACGAGAACCCCTTCACGTGCCGCAGCTCGTCCAGGGTGCCGGGCTCCACCGGAATGGGGCCCCAGGCGTGCCCGTTCGGGCACCCTCCGATGTGGGAATTCGGCCACCAGGCGATCCGATTCCCGTTCTACGGGAATCCTCTGTTCAGCCATGTGGCCGGTTCCTTACGTTGACGCCCATGGATACGGCAGATGCCCGGCAGGCAACGGACACCGTAATCGCTGGTGTGGTGCAGGCGCCGGACGGAACTTTCGTACGAGGTCAGGTCGCGATCACGGATGGCGTGATCCGGGAGGTCAGGACCGGGGACCCGGACCCGGGGACCGCCGTGCGGTTCATCGATGTCGGTGACGCTTTCGTGCTGCCTGGTGCGGTGGACGCGCATGTGCACTCGTACTCACATGCCGGGGAGGGCCTGCGCGCCTCGACTTCGGCGGCGGCCGCGGGTGGCGTGACCACCATCGTGGAGATGCCGTTCGACGCGACCGGGCCCATCAACAGTGCTGAACGGGTCGACGCGAAGCTGGAGTTGGTCGACGACGAGGCGTTGGTGGATGTCGCGCTGCTCGGCACGTTGGAGCCCGGCGGAGGGTGGCGCCGGGCCTGGGAACTGGTCGAGGCGGGTGTGGTCGGGTTCAAGGTCTCGCTGTTCGACACCGATCCGGTCCGGTTTCCGCGCATCGGCGACGCCGAGCTGCTCGATGTGATGCGGGCGGTGGGCGAGGCCGGGTCCACGCTGTGCACGCATGCGGAGAACAACGAGATCATCAAGGCGTTGCTCGCCGATGAGGCCCGTCAGAGCTCGACGGATCCGCGGGTGCACGGCCGTACCCGGCCGCCGGTGACGGAGACGCTCGGCGTGCTCACTGCGATGGAGATCGCCGCGCACCAGGGCAACGCGTTGCACCTGTGCCATCTGTCGCTCGGCCGCTCTGCGGACCTGGTGTCCTGGTACCAGGGCCAGGGTGTGGACATCACCTTTGAGACCTGCCCGCACTACCTGCTGTTCACCGAGGACGACATGCTCGCCCAGCGGGGTCGGTTGAAGATCAACCCGCCGCTGAGGGGTGACGCCGAGCGGACAGCCATGTGGAACGCGGTCGGCGCCGGACTGGCATCGGTGATCTCGTCCGACCATGCCCCTTGGCCGGTGCGGTTGAAAGAACACGATCGTATTCTGGCCAACCACTCTGGTGTTCCCGGCACCGAAACCCTGGTGGCCACCACCCTTGGCGCGTGCCTGAGACGCCACGGAGCCGGGCCAGAATTCATCAAGACCGTCGAGGCGCTCACCGCCAATCCTGCGGATCGTTACGGCATAGGGCATCGCAAGGGCCGCTTGGAGCCCGGCTACGACGCGGACATCATGGTCCTTGAAGCGGCCGACGACTGGCAGATCGATGAGGGCGCGCTGCACTCCAACGCCGGCTGGAGCCCGTACGACAAGTACGTGCCCGGCGCGCGGGTCACCCTGACCCTCAGCCGCGGTGCGGTCGTTTGGAGCGTCGATCAGGGCCTGGTCGGCACGCCGGGGCGCGGACAGCCGGTGTGCCGGAGGCAACCATGATGATGAAGAAGGACGCGGGCGAGCTGTCCTCGCTCGATCGCGGACTGCGGATCCTCGCGTTCATCCAGGACCGCGGGCAGGCCGAGGTCGCCGAGATCATCGCCGGGCTCGGCATCCCGTCCTCGGCCACCTACCGCTATGTGCGGCAGCTGAAGAACGCCGGGTTCCTCGCCGAGATCGACGGCCGGCTGCTGCCCAGCGAGCGCCTGACGGACCGGCCCGCCGACGGGTCCGGGCATCTGGTCGACCTGGCCCGCCTGGTCCTTACCGACCTGTACCGGCGTTCCGGACTCAACGTGGTGCTCGCGGTGCGGGTGCACACCGCGGCGCTGTGCCTGGACACCCGGCGCAGCGGCACCGGCAGCGTGTCCTTCCACGCCGGCCAGATCCTGTCCCTGTACGCCGGTGCCAGTGCGATCCCGCTGCTCGCCCTGGCGCCGGGAGCCGTCCAACGCCAGGTGTTGCGGGGCCGGTTGCAGCGATTCACCGCCGCCACCCCGGGCGCGGCCGCGCTGCGCGCCGAGCTCGCCACCATCCGCGCCCAGGGCTACCACGTCTCCCACGGCTGGCTCGCTCCCGGCATGACGGCGGTCGGCGTTCCGGTGGTCGTCGCCGGGTCGTGCCTGTGCGCGCTGTCCCTGGTGGGCCGCGACGAGGAGATGACCGATATCGCCGCACCGCTGGAGCTGCTGCGCGACGCGGTGGGGGAGCTCACCGCGCGGCTGCCGCAAGCCCTGTCCTCCGCCTGGATCCCACCCGATCCCTCCGAGCCTCCCGGTCTCCCCGACCCAGCCGGCCACGACACCAACGGAGCCCCTGCATGACCACTGACCTCGACCGCAAGGTCACCGCCGCCCGCGGCACCGCGCTGCGTTGCCGCACCTGGCGGGCGGAGGCGTTGCTGCGGATGCTGGAGAACGTCCTGGAGGTCGGCGAACGGCCGCGCGATCTCGTCGTGTACGCCGCCCTGGGCAAGGCCGCACGGGACTGGCCGTCGTACCGGGCGATCGTCCGGGCGCTGACGGAGCTTGGCGAGGACCAGACTCTGATCCTGCAGTCCGGGCGCCCGGTGGGCGTGATGCGTACGCACCCCGCGGCGCCGCTGGTCGTCTCCGCGGTGAACAACACTGTCGGCAACTGGGCGACCGAGGAGACCTTTTACCGCCGGATGTGCGAAGGCAGCACCATCTGGGGCGGGTTGACCGCCGCGGCCTGGCAGTACATCGGCCGCCAGGGCGTACTCCAGGGCACGTATGAACTCCTGCGGGCGGTGCTCCTGCGCCACTTCGCCGACCGCAGGCCGGGCTGGCTGCTCACCGCGGGGATGGGCGGCATGGGATCGGCGCAGCCCATCAGCGCGCGGATGCTCGGCCTGAGTTCGCTGGTCGTGGAGATCGACCCGGAGAAGATCGAGAAGCTGCGCCGGGTGGGCGGGCTCGATCACGTCACCGATGACCTGGATGAGGCCCTGGGCCTGGTCACCAAGGGCGGTCAACGGCCCGTCGCCGTCGGCCTGTTGGGCAACGCGGCCACCGTGTTCGCCGAGATCGCCGCACGTCCCGATGACACTCGGCCGGACATCGTCACCGACCAGACGGCCGCGCACGACGCCCGCTACGGCTACGTACCCGAAGGTCTCGACCTGGCGACGTGGCAGGCGCGGCGCGCGGCGGAGCCCGAGCGGATCGAGCAGGAGGCGCGGCACGGCATGGCCAAGCAGGTCCTGGCCATGCTGGCGATGGCGCGCCGTGGCGCGGTCGTCTTCGAGAACGGCAATAACCTGCGGGTGCAGGCCGCGTCCGTCCTGGACGCGGCGCAGGCCGAGCAGGTGTTCACCATCCCCGGGTTCATGGAGGGCTATCTGCGGCCGCTGTTCTGCCGCGGCATCGGCCCGTTCCGCTGGGTGGCACTCTCCGGGTACGACGCCGATCTCGCGGTGATCGACCGGCTCGCGGCCACGCTGTTCCCCGAGCGGCCCGAGGTCGCCGAATGGATCCGCCTCGCCCGGCAGCACGTTCCCGCGCAGGGGCTGCCCGCCCGGTCCTGCTGGCTGGGTTACGGCGAACGGTCCCGCCTGGCCGTCGCGGTGAACGACGCCGTACGCGCCGGAGAGATCAGCGCCCCCGTCCTGTTCAGCCGCGACCACCTGGACTCCGCCGGGATGACGCACCCGCGGATCGGCACCGAGGGCATGCGCGACGGCTCGGACGGCGTGACCGACTGGCCGCTGCTCGACGCGATGCTGCTGTCCGCGGGCGGCGCCGACCTGGTCGCCGTGCACTCGGGCGGCGGGGGCTACTCCGGCTGGATGCAGTCCGCCGGGGTCTCCGTGGTCGCCGACGGCACCGAGGCGGCGGCCTCCCGGCTGCGCCTCGCCCTGAATCTCGACTCCGGTCTCGGCGTGCTGCGGCATGCCGAAGCCGGCTATCCGGAGGCCGCCGCAGCGGTTACAGCCTCCGCCGCGCCGGGCGCCGACGCCCCGGCCCTCACCTGGCTCGACGTAGCACACGAAGCACACGTAGCAGACGAGGAGACACCCTGATGCGCGAACTGAACGCCGACGACGCCCGCCGCGGAGTACTCGGCGGAGGAGTCTTCGCCTGCGGCGGAGGCGGCTGGCGTCACCACGGCGAACTCATGGGACAGCTCGCCACCTCGGTGGGCCGCCCCGTCCTCGCCCGCGTCGACGAACTGCCCGCCGACACCTGGGTGGCCACCGTGACCGCGATCGGCGCGCCCGCCGCCCAGAATTGGGAGATCCGGCCGGTCGATTATGTGCACGCGCTGCAGAAGCTCATCGAGGTGTGCCCGCATCCGATCGCTGCCGTGATGACCGCGCAGAACGGCTACTCCACCACCCACAACGGCTGGATCCAGTCCGCGGTTCTCGGCATCCCGGTCCTTGACGCGTCCGGTGACGTACGCGCCCATCCGACGGGAAAACTCGGCTCGTTGGGCCTGACCGGGCGGCCCGGCTATGTGTCCACCCAGGTCGTGTCCGGCGGCAACCGGGAACTGCACGGCCACTTCCTCTCCGTCAACCAGGGCTCCGTACAGACCTGCGACGACGTACTGCGCGACATCTCGGTGCGCACCGGCGGCTTCATCGCTTCGGCGCGTAACCCGGTGGAGCTGTCCTGGGTCAAGGAGCACGCCGCACTCGGCGCGATCTCCCTCGCCCTCGACCTCGGGCACGCGATGGAGAGCGCCGCCGACAAGGCGAGCAACGGCGCACGCGGAGAGGCCGTGGTGCGGGCGGTGTGCGACACGATCGGCGCGGAGGAGCTCGCCCGCGGACCGCTGCACCACGAGGTGGAACTTGTTACCAAGGGCGGCTGGGACCACGGCACGTTCCGCATCGGCGACTGCACGGTGCCCTACCTCAACGAGTACATGGCCGTGGAGCGCGGCGGGGAGCGGGTGGCGAGTTACCCCGACACCATCGCCATTCTGCGTGCCGAGGACGGCTTCCCCGTCGCCGTTGAGGATGCGCACGAGGGGCAGGAGGTCGTGCTCCTGGTCGCCGACAGCACCGCGCTGCCGTTGTCCAGCTCGGCCGTCGACCCCGTCGCCGTCGGCGAGTGTGAACAGATCATGGGCCTGGACTTCCTGCGCCACCTGCCCGCCGCGCGGACGGCCGCCGCATGAGCATCGACCTGGATCTTCTGCTCCCGGATGCCGAGCGGCTGTCCGCCCGCCTCGATGAACTCGCCGCGTTCCACGACTCGACGCTGCCGGGGTGGAGCCGCGAGGTGTTCTCCGAGCCGTATCGCGCATCGCGGGACTGGATACGTAAGCAGATGGCCGACGCCGGCCTCCATCCGGTGACCGACGCCGCGGGCAACATAGTCGGCCGGCTGCCCGGCCGCCGCGGTGGCGGACCGGCCGTGGTCACCGGCTCGCACACCGACACCGTGCGCCAGGGCGGCCGCTTCGACGGCATCGTCGGCGTGCTGACCGGCATCGAAGTGGCCCAACGGCTCCGGGAGACCGGCACCCGCCTGGAGCACGACCTCGTGGTGGTCGACTTCCTCGGCGAGGAGGCCAACGAGTTCGGCATCTCGTGCATGGGCTCGCGAGCCCTCGCCGGAGTCTTGCGACCTGAGCACCTTGACCGCGTCGACGGCACCGGGCTCCGACTCGGCGACGCCATGGCCGACTTCGGCCTCGACCCGCAGGCAGCGCTGCGTCAGGCATGGTCGCCCGCGGACGTGCACGCTTACGTGGAGCTGCATGTGGAGCAGGGGCCGCTCCTGGAACGCTCGGGCACGGGCATCGGCGTGGTCACCGCGATCGCAGGGATCGACCGGCTCCTGGTGCACTTCGCGGGCCAGTCCGGACATGCGGGCACCACACCGATGACGGACCGGCACGACGCTCTGGTCTCGGCCGCGGCGGCGGTTCTGACCGTGGAACGCGTCGGCTGCGGCGCCCCCGTGCACGGCGTCGCCACCCCCGGCTGCATCGAGTCCACCCCCCAGTCGATGGGCGTGATCAGCAACCAGGCGCGGCTGTGGTCGGAGATCCGCAGCGTGGACACGTCCTGGCTGCACGGTGCGCGCAAGCAGATCGTCGACGAGATCGCCGCCGAGACCCGCAGCCGCGGCGTCGAGATCGACGTCGAGTGGCTCACCGACCAGGACCCGGTGCCTACTTCGGACCTGGTCCAGGACGTCGTCGCCGAAGCAGCCGGCGGGCTCGGCCTGTCCTGGCAGGCAGTGCCGTCCGGGGCCGGGCACGACGCCGCACACCTGGCACGGCTCGGCCCGATGGGCATGATCTTCGTCCCCTCGGTGGGCGGCCGTAGTCACTGCCCCGAGGAATTCACTTCGGTCGAACACATCGCGCAGGGCGCCCACGTCCTCGCGAGCACCCTGATCACTCTGGACGAGCGCGAGGGACTGCGCGGCGAATAGAAGGCGGGCCCATGACAACAACCACCCCGGAAATCATGACAGCCACAACGGACTCAGTGGCCCGGCGCTCGGTCGCCGCAGCATCGGTCGGCAACGCCCTTGAGTGGTACGACTTCACCGTCTACGCGTTCTTCGCCAGCTACATCGCCCACAACTTCTTCCGCAACAATGACCCGACCTCGGCGTTGATCAGCACCTTCGTGGTGTTCGGCGCGGGATTCGTGGCACGCCCCCTCGGCGCCGTCGTGGTCGGCATATACGGCGACCGGCACGGCCGCAAGGCAGCGCTGATGCTGTCCATGGCCACCATGGGACTCGGCACCCTGGTCCTCGCGCTCACCCCACCGGCAGCGTTCATCGGCATCGCCGCGCCGGTCCTGCTGCTTGTCGGCCGACTGCTACAAGGGTTCTCCGCCGGCGGCGAGATCGGCAGTGCGGCCGCCTACCTGATCGAGCAGGCCCCGCCGGACCGGCGTGCCCGCTACGCCGCGTGGCTCCAGGCATCCATGGGGATGTCCAACCTCATCGCCGCAATCGTCGGCGTCACCATCACCACACTGTTCTCCGACTCGGCCCTTGACGCATGGGCCTGGCGCATTCCGTTCCTGATCGGGCTGTTGATCATTCCGGTCGGCGTGTACATCAGACGTCGGCTGCCCGAGACGGACACCTTCGAACGCCACCGCGCCGAACAGACCACGAAGCGCAACCCGTTGAAACGGCTCCTCACCGAGCACCCCAAGGCGATCCTCACCGGGTTCCTGTTCTCCGTGCTCTGGACGGTGTGCGTATACGCCTTGGTCATCTACGCGCCGACGTACTACAAGGACAGGGCCGTCGGGCTCGGCTTCACCGCGCAGCAGTCCTTCACGGCTTCCCTGGTGGGCAACATCGTGCTGGTCATCGGCTGCCTGGTCGCCGGACGCGTCGCCGACCGGCTCGGTGGGAAAGCCGTGATCGCCTGCAGCTCGCTGGCGCTGCTCGTCCTGCCGCTGCCGTGCCTGATGTTGCTGCACGCACAGCCGACCATGCCGGTTCTGGTGATGGTGCACGCCCTGCTGTGCGCCACCGTCGCGGCGTTCGTCGGGGTCGCGCCGTCCACGCTGCCGCGGGCGTTCCCGGTGGCGGTGCGCTCCACCGGCCTGTCGCTCAGCTACAACATTGCCGCCATCTTCTTCGCCGGCTTCACCCCCGCGCTGATGACCTGGGCGACCGCCCGCATCACCGTGTACGCCCCGGCGCTGTGGGTCGCCATCGGCTCACTGGCCTGTCTGTGCGCGGTGCCCGCACTGTTCCGGCAGATCCAGCACGTCGCCGATCAAGAGAGCACGGCCCTCTGTTCACCAACCCGCCTGTAGGGGAGCTGAGTTGCGTACGACACAGACATCAGTACCGGGGCGCGTACTGACCCTCGTGGTCGCGCTGGTGGTCACGCTTGCCACGGCCGCTGCGAGTGCCCGGACTCTCGACAGCGCCGACGACCGAACACGCGACAGCCCCGCTGCCGCGACGGCCGGAGATCACAAGTCCCGTGCTCTGTCAGTCACTTTGGACGGCGACTCGCTCGACTGGCCGACGCTGACCCGCGTGCTGCACGCCAACTCGGTGAAGATCGAACTCGCCGACCGATCCCGCAAGGAGATGGCGAGGACCCGCCGTGGCGCACTCGAGACCGTCGGCGACGGCCAGCGTGTGTACGGCTGGAACCAGGCGCTCGGCCCGCTCAAAGACAAACCGCTCACCGCTGCCGAACAGCGGGAATTCCAGCGCCGGGTGCTGCGCTCGCACGCCGCCGGCGTCGGTGACCCGCTGCCGCCCCGCATCGCCCGCCTCGCCCTCGTCCTGCGGGCCAACTCCATGGCCCGCGGCGCGATGGGCGTACGCCCTGAACTCGTCGACCGGATGCTGGCGTTGGTCAACGCCGGGGTGATCCCGCAGATGCCGGAGATCGGCTCCCTCGGCACCGGCGACCTGCAGCCGATGGCCGCGGCAGGTCTGAGCATGACCGGTGAGGACAACAAGGTGACCTACCGAGGTAAGACGGCATCCGCACGTGTGGCGTTGCGCGCGGCAGGGCTGCGTGAGCGCTTCACCCTGGAATCCGGTGAAGCACTGCCCCTGGTCAGCGGTAGCAGCGTCCTCACCGCACGCTATATCGACGCCATCGACCGGGCCGAGCGCCAAGTCGCCACCTTCCAAGGGGCGTTCGCCTTGTTCCTTGAGGCCACCCGGGCCGAGCAGGGTGCTTTCGACGCGCGCACGCACGACGAGCGCGGTATCCCCGAAGAGGTCGATGCGGCCCGGCAGATCCGCGCGCTGGTGTGCGGCACCGGCTGGATGACCGACAAGGGGCGTAAGCAGAGCGGGGAGGCAGAGCCGAGGATCCAGGATTCGACGTCCGTACGGGCTACCCCGCACATCATCGGCGCCCTGCTGCAGACCCTGGGCAAGGCCCGCAGGACGGTCGTGCGGGAAGCCAACGCCTCCACCTCCAACCCGCTGCTCTTCCGCAAG
>NZ_JBSFUT010000054.1:0-39929 GCF_053591935.1 Streptomyces sp. NPDC002851
ACATCGAAGTCGACCTCCTCCGACGCAGAGAAGCGGAAGATCACCAGCACATCGGCCGACGGCCAGACCCTCAGCTCCGGGCACTCAGCGCCCAGCGGACGGGACAGCACGACCCCTGCCCGCGGCATGGGCCGCACGACCCCGCCTTCGGAGTACTGCCACAGCCAGCCGCTCGCAGCGACCAGGTCAAGGACAGACTGCCAGTCCTCCATCGAGGCATGAGAGACCCTGACGTCCGGCAGGGACCCCATCACATCGGGATCCAAGAAACACCGCACGTCGTTCCACAGCAGATCAGGCACCCCGCCATACTGCCGATCTCCCCGTCCCCGCGCAGCCGGGTTTATCCGACGGACTCCCGCACCCAGCCCTGCCTTCGCTCCCCGTCTGGCCAACTACCACCCGCCAAATTGGCCAACCACAAATCAACATGAGCACGCGACCTGCACCTCCGCGCGACCGGCTGGCCAACCATCGGACGTGGTCACAGACGAGAGGCGATGACCCATGACCACAACAGCGAACGCCCCCGCCCAGGCTGGACAGGACCGTGCGGAACGGGGCGCTCCAATCGACGAGGTGGCGGGGGTGCCGGTGTACCGGTGGGGGAAGGCTCCGGCATAGCTGCGGACGCAGACGCAACTCGGTGAGCAACGGCTGAAGTTGGCGCCGGAGCAGCGGCCATTGGCCTACATCCGGCTGCGCAAACACGGCGACGTGCCGTTGTACGACCCGGCGGCCGCGGTGAAGATGCGGCCGCTGCCGGGAAAGATCAAGCGGCGGATGGAGGAGCGGCGGACCTGCCCGCAATGCGACAAGGTGCGCGACGAGGTCGTGTGCGGCGGCAGGTGCTCGGTGTGCCAGGAGCGTGAGCGGCGGGCCTGGTTGCGGGAGCGCGCGCGGAGCTGCCGGACGTGCCACCGAGTGTGCGAGTGGCCGCTGCCGGTGACGCACCACCAGTGCCCCGACTGCCGACGGGCGCAGCTGGGCGAGGCGCGCCTGCGGGCGCGGACCTCCTGGTTGAGCAGGCATTCGTCAAGGGTGTGTTCACCTGTCGGGAGTAATTGGCGCCTGGGGATGAGTATTCGGGGGCGTGGGTGAACAGGGTGTGGACATGCCTGAGTTTCTTGATGACAAGCTCTCCCGGCGCTTCAGGACCTGGGACCGCGACGGCAACGGCTACTTGGAGCAGGTCGATTTCGAGCATGGGGCACAGCGGCTAGGAGACGCGTTCGGCCAGCCCGCGGACTCCCCGCAGCGGCAGCGAATGCGGGATATGTGCCTGCAGCTGTGGCAGGGCCTGGAGCAGCTCGCCGATGCTGACGGGGACGGCCGTATCTCCGAAGCCGAGTACAAGAAGGCGTTCACCGAACTGATCCTGCAGCGGCCCGGCGCATTCGACGCGGCCTACGCACCGTTCGTCAGCACCCTTATGGCGATGGCCGACCACGATGGTGATGGCAAGCTGGACCGGGGCGAATACCGGAGCTGGTTCGTGACCGCCTTCGGAATCACCGAGCACGACGCCAACACGGCTTTCGACAAGGTCGATAGCGACGGCGACGGGCACGTTACCCAGGAGGAGATGGTGGCGGCCATCCGCGACTACTACTTCAGCGACGACCCCAGCGCCGCTGGCAACTGGCTGCTCGGACCACCCAGTCCTCAAGGCTGAGGAGGCGCTGACAGCTGATAGTCATCAGAGGTGACAGTATGTGCTGGATTTTCCCAGCATAATCGCGTCGTCGGCGCCTCTCGCCCCGCCGGCGGGAGGCGGCCTGTGCGCCCGGGTGGGGCTGTCCGGTGTCCTACGACCCACCGGACAGCCCCTAGTGGGTGTCTGAGAAGCCCCGTTCAGGGCAGTGTTCTTCCGGCGCGGTGCAGCAGGAGCATGACCGTCGCCAGGTAGATCGCGTTGTCCTGGCTTGCGGCCAGGTATTCGTAGTCTTTGGAGAGTCGCCGGTAGCGGCCCAGCCAGGCAAAACGCTCAATCACCCAGCGGCGGGCACCACCGCGAACATGGAAACCTCACGTGGTGGTGCGTCGTCCTTGGCCCAGGTGCCGCGGAAGCCGCCGTCCTTGCGCTGCACGATCTGGATAGTGATCCCGGTCTCCTCGCGTATCCATGACAGGAAGTCCCGTCCGCGATAGCCCTGGTCGGCCCACAGGTGCCGCAGGACCGGGAACTTGCCAGCGCACCGGGCCAGCAGTACGGCAGCCCCGTCGCGCCCTCGTCTTCGCCGGGAGTGCGTTGGAGCAGCGGTGGCAGAACGGCCGCGTCCTGCGGTCCTTCACTCCCCGTTCACGGGGGACTGGATCGTGGCATCGGCCAACAGGACTGGATCAGCGGTGCCCTGGAACATATCCGGGCGGTCCGGGTGCATGCACGTGGGGGCACAGGCAGTGGCAGGGGGAGTCCCTCCGCGGTGCCGCCTTCTTCCTGGGGCAGTGAGAGCGGGGGGTACTGGATGCGCGGTGGTGCCCCCCGGCGGGCTGGCCGCGGGGATCCGCCTGGCCGTCGTGGCCGGTTTGACTGTCACCCATACGGGTGGCGTGGCATGGGCCTGTCTGGTCGGGGGCAGCAATGGCGTGTCCACCATCAGGGTGGGGCTTGCGATGCCCCAACTAACTTACGGACACGAGGTGTTCGATGCGCCGTTTCCTTGCCGCCCTCGCCCTCACTGGCGTTCTCACCGCTGGCACCTTCCTCGCCACCACCTCCGCTCACGCAGCCCCCCGCTCGCCAGGCGACGCCGAAATTGAGATCGACGCCGATGCCGGGCTCGGCCCTGGCGAGGACCTCGAGGTCGATGTCACTGTCGTGGCCAACCAGGACAGCAGTAAAGCCACCATCGATGTCACCGCAGTTATCGGCGGCATCCCCGTACCCCTCCCCATTGACGTTGATTGACCTCGGCTGAGCGGATCCACCTCTTGGGCTATGTCGATTTCGATCCGCGCAACAGCGGCCTCATTCCGTCAGCGCGAGGCAAGGGATACGCCTCCGAAGCCCTCCGCGGACTACTGCTGTTCGAGCGGGCACGCGGCGTCACGTGCGTGAAAGGCGACGCCGACCACGACAACATCGCATCCCAGCACGTCACGATGGCAGTCGGCGTGCTGCCGAGCGGACATGACGAACGCGTCAGGTACTTCGAGATCACCTGGACCGACACAACGGCGAACACTGACCCACGCTCCTAGAGGCGTCTGAGAAACCCGTTCAGGGCAGGCGAGTTGGTAGTTCCTGGGCTGGTGGAGGCCGGGATGGCCAGGCAGCGACGTGCGTATCCGACGGATCTGTCCGACGCGGAGCGGGCTGTGCTGGCACCACTCGTGCCGCCGCCGAAGCCGGGCGGACGGCCACCGAAGCATCCACGTCGCGAGATCACCGATCTGACACCGGCGGAGCGCCGTGTCTGGCAGGCCTTCTCACTCGGGCAGGAAGTCGACTTCCGTGAGGGTGCTGACGACGGCCCCGAGATCGAACCATCCTGGGGGCCCGAGCGGAACATACGCGCCACCGTGATACGGGCTCTGCTGGTCAGCGGTCCGGTCAGCGACGGTGAGATAGCCGGACTGAAACTGACGGGTGCACGCATCACCGGACGGCTGGACCTCAACTACGGAACGATCGACCACCCTGTTCGTCTGCGGTCCTGTCACTTCGAACAACCCCCCAAGCTATACGGGGCGCAGCTCCGTGCCCTTATCCTGAGCGACTCGGTACTGCCCCGGACTCAGTGAGCTCTTTCAGCGTTGCCGCTCCAGGGTGAGGACGGCTGCGGCGATTGACGACATTCGATTCGGGCTGCATCGCGCCCTGCGGAAGATGCGCCAGGACTTGAGACGAGCCACACCCCGCTCCACCGCTGCCCGGGCCGCGGAGAGAGCGCGGTGACTGTGCGCAACGGCGAGCACATACAAGTGGCCGCCCGGCCGGTTGACCACGTAGACGACTGTGAGCGGGCCGACCTCTGCCCGCCGTACGTCCTCCCCCTCAGGGTCGGTCAGGTCCCACTGTGGCCACCCCCAGGGTGCGCGCGACGTCGCGTTCGTACGCGGGCAGCCAGCGCTCAGCGAGCCGGTGTTCCGCGATGCGCGCGCGGAGCTGCGCGGCGGCGGCCGGGGACGGCGGCTCCGGGGCGACCGGGTGAACGGGCTGTGCAGTCATGGCAGGTCCTCCTGGTACTCAGTGGGGGCTCGGTCGCCGCCGCGCTAGAACGGCGGCGGGTTGTACGGACGTCGTGCCCGTTTCCGTCTCGCGCTCGCAGTAGCCGTGTGGTCCCGGACGGGTGAAGCAGTTCTGCCCGGCGAACCGCCGCGCTGTCGGTGGGAGTCCGGGCAGGTATGAGACGACGCACCCTCACACACCGCCGCCACGCCGCCGCCACAGCCGGACTCGTCTACGCCGAGCTGACCACCACCGATATGAGGGGGCCTTCAATCTGTCCGATTGTCCGCTCCGCGTGAGCCGAACGACGAAGGAGTGCCGGTAAGAACCGTGTCACCAGCCGCAAACGGTGATTCACCGGCGGCACCCCCGAGGCATAGCGCCGGATCGGCGCGGCGCAGGGAAAGCCCGACAACCATGCCCGCGCTCCATACCATCAGCGGCATGACGGACGAAGAGGACCAGTACCTCCGTCAGTTGCTGACCCTTCTGGAAAGCACGCGACGGTTTGACACGTACACCCATGAGAACAAGGGCCAGTGGCAGGTCCAGCCCCGCAGCTCCCTGGCGGGCGATGACGCCAAGAGCCACCCGTACCAGTTGTCCCACAGTGCGTGGCACGCCCTGACCGTAGCCGTCGATCACCTCCAGTGCCTGCGGTCCTCCGTCCTCACCGAGCGCAGCGCAACACACGCTTCTACAGTTATCCACACCCACGCGCAGGCCTCGCTGGTGCGGGGTGTCTTCGAGAATTCCGCCCGTGCGGTATGGCTGCTGGGGCCAGCGAACCGCCTTGAGCGCCTCACCCGGCGCCTGAGCTTGCAGGCGAAGGAAGTCGAGCACGGGCACCGGGTGCGGGAACTGGCCCAGTCGCCGAGCGTGAAGACGAAGGAGGAGCGCCTCCGGGTTCTTGAGGGCCTCCTGGTTGAGGCCGGGGCCTCCCCTGATGATGCGCGGAAGGCGCTGAAGGCTCGCCTTTCGTACAAGCGGATCGTCCGTGAAGCCGGCCTGGAGCTGCGCGTGGGCGCGGACTTGGCCGAACTTGTGTGGAGCGCGTGCAGTTCCCTCGCGCACGGCGACAGCACCGGCACCCTGGCGTTCCTAGACCGGGAGATCGTCGAATCGGACGGCACCGTTGCGCTGGCGCAGATTACGGGGTCCATCTCGCTGTTGTTCCATGTCACGCACTTTGCGGTGCGGATGGTCGACCACGGTTTGCGTCTGTACGAGCAGAGGGCTACGGCCCACGTGTAGCGAGGCGCCGTTTGCGCTGGTGACACGGTTCAACTGCCTCGGTCCGGGCGGGTTGTCACCGCAACTGGACCAGTGTGGACGTGTGTTGATGCGGTGTGTGCGGGCTGCGGGGTGGGAGTACCGGATGGAGCCTGCATCCGATCCGGTCGTGGTCGCCAACGTGGCCTGGCTGTCCGGCTATCGGCATCCTGGGCCTGGACGGGGACGACACGTGCCGCTGTCCCTGTTCAGGGCGGTGGGTGTGTGCTGGTGGGTATGACCGCTGATTTACCGTCTTCCCGCCTGCCGGGTATAGCCGCCGACGGTGAGGGGGTACCGCCTGCCGGGGATGTGATGCCGCTGGTCTCGAGGTCTCAGGACCGAAGGCTGTGGCGGCAGGTGGTGGTGACCCGGCTGCTGGCGTTGGATGAGGCCGGGAAGCTGGCGTCGGTGCATGTGCGGATTGCTGCTGAGGCGGCGGGGGTGTCACAGCGGACGGTGTGGCGCTGGCTGGCGGTGGCCAGCCAGTCGGGGCGCACCGAACCTGTTGCGCGGAAAGGCGGGTTCGTGTTCACGGATGAGTAGTGGGACCGTCTCGAACAGCTGGGTGGGAATGTCGCGGAGTGGCACCGCCAGCTGACCCGGGACCAAAGCCCTGCTGCGCTGAGGCGGTTGCGGCCGTTGGCGACGATGCACCGGGCGCTACGTGAGCACCTGCGGGCGGGCCGGGGATGACCCCGCTTCGGTGCCGTCATGATGGCGTGCCACCGTGACACCACAAGCCCGTCGCCTCGCCCGGACTTCTCGATCGGGGCGAGGCGACGGGAAATAGGCGCTCAGGCGTGGCTGTCGTTCATGTCGCCGACCGAAAAGTCCGCGGCCCCGTGAGCGTTGTCATCACCGATCGGTGCCAGCTTGCTCTGGCTGGCTGCGGGCGCACTGGCCGCCGCCGTGGCGGTGGCTGCCGAGCCCAGCAGGGCGAGTGCGGCCAATCCGAGAGCGGTGACAGAAAGACGGATACGCATTTTGCCTCCAATTGAGAGAGCGGTTGATCTCTTAAGCACGATTACCGGGCATACCGTTCGCCGCAACGAGTAAAGATCCATTCGGGTGGCGGGGCGCGGTGTCGGCCCGCAGTTCCTTGACATCGGGCCCGGGAGACCACTCGTGAGCCGGGGTGGCTGAGCTCCTCGGCATGTGCCTCAAACCAGGCGCTTCCTGGGCGAACAAGCCGCGGATGACCGAGGAGACCCGCGACACCGGTCTGCAGTTCCAGTGGCAGCTGATCCAGCAGTCCTGCGGCGTTACCAACAAGAACTACAGCCCTTCGGCGCGCCAGATCATGACTCCGTGACCACGGCAACGGCCTGAGGGGAGATCGTCATCCTCGAAACGAACAGCAATGTCGACAAGGTCTGGTGGTCCACCGGCGACCTGTGACCTAGCCTCGCGCTTTCACGAGGTGGCTTGTCCGAAGGCTGATCAAAAACGCGAAAAGTGCTCCTGACCTGCAACGATAGGGACTTGCTGAGGGTCCTGTTGGTTGCGAGGAAAGAAGCACCTCCCAGGTGAAGAAGCGTATCGGGTCCTACCGTGAGACAACATCCGCTCAGCACACAGCGCATGCTTCAAGCCGCGAAGCCGATGTTCGTGACGTACTCGTACTGACCCCACTGCGAACCCAGCTCCGGGATCTCATCGCACCACTCGTCGTGGAGGGCCTCCGTGTCGCCTGCCGCCCAGGCGCGGCTGATGCGGTCCCAGCGGCGGATGTTCAACGTGCGGTACTCCAGAAAGCGCTGGAAGCGGCGGTCCACCTGGGACTGGTTCAACGGGTGGATCTCCACGCGTGTGCCGCCCCTCGCGTTCAGGCGGACCAGCAAGTAGCGGGCCACGTTGCGGCGGCGTAGCGCCCAGTATGCCTCGTCGATACGGCTCAAGTTCGCCTTTGTCGGGGTGCGTTGGCCCGCCGGCCAGGCCCTCAGCGTGCGGTCCGTGACCGTCAAGCCCGCCTCCCTCGCCGCCGCCCTCGCGTGTGGGGTTCGCGTCAGGTAACGCAGGCGGGCCAGTAGGCCGCGTTTTGTCGTGACCGGGGACGCGATGCCCTCGACCAGGCGGTCCAGTTGGTCGGCCACCGCCTCGCCGCCCCTCCTGCCCCGTGCACCGTACTTCCCGAAATCCTTTGTCCTGTCCGGCACTTGCCAGTTGTCCTTCGCACCTCGGCCTCATCCACTGTCCTACTGGATCAAGAACGCCAGCCGAACAGGCCAAGACACGGAGACCGGGCAGCCTCATGTAGCGGCAGGCAACGGCCCTGGGACCGTGTCCGGCGGGGTCGAGCGGGGCGAGCCGGTGCGGACGCGGATGGGCGGGTTCCGGGCCCGGCCTGCGGGGGATTTGGGGCCGAGCCCGGAAGTCTGTCGGTGCCTGCCGAGGACCTCAGGCCTTCGCGATACGGGTCGTGAGGGCGTCGGTGAGCTGGTTGAGCAGCGACACCGTCGTCGGGTCGGTGATGGTGCCGTCGGCGTCCAGGCGCTCATGGACGCGGAAGACGGCCACCTCGGGCTTGGCCAGGACGTCCGCGCCGATGGACACCAGGATCTGACGGAGGGCCAGCTGGCCGCGGGACGAACCGAAGGCGCCCGGGGAGGCGCCCGCGATGGCCGTGGGCTTGTCCACCAGGATGCCGCCGGCGGGCGGGGTGCTGGCCCAGTCGAGAGCGTTCTTCAGCGCGGCCGGGATGGAGGCGTTGTGCTCGGGCGTGACGATGAACAGTGCGTCCGCTGCCGCCACGCGACGCCGCAGTTCGACGACTTCCTGCGGGGGATTGTCGGTGTCGTGGTCCTGGTTGTACATCGGCAGCCGGGAGAGGCCGTCGTACGTCTCGATAACTGCCTTACCGGAGTTGTGCTTGATCGCAGCCTTCAGGAGAGCCGTGTTGTACGACTGCTCTCGCAGGCTCCCCGACAGGCCAAGAATGGTGCGCTGAATTTCCTGAGCCATGTGAATTCCCGTCCCCTGACATGCAATTCAGGAAGGCGCTCAAAGCACCTTCACGCGACGTTGTGTGCGGTTGGCAGGTTCCGCACGTGGCGTCGCAGGTGGGTACCTCCGGCGCCGTGCCATGGCCCCATAGAAACATCACTGGACTCTGACTGTCAAGTATCTTACCATTCAGATACCTACTCGAGGAGACCTCCATGACAGACGCAGTGGACGCCATCAGGGACCTCTGGCGCGCCGAGCGCTCCGACCTCGACACCTGGACGGTCGGCGTCGTGGGCCGGGTCCAACGGCTGAGCCGGACCCTGGACCGGGAGCTGAGGGTCTTCGACGCCCAACACGGGATGGAGACAGGCGAGTTCGACGTCCTCACCACCCTGTACAGGTCGGGTCCGCCGTACCGGATGACGGCCGGTGCCTTCCTCAAGGCGTCCATGGTCACCTCGGGGGCCGTGACCAAGCGCATCGACCGCATGGAGGCCAGAGGCCTGGTGGAGCGGGTACGCCCCTCGGGCGGCGACCGGCGCTCCGTACAGATCCAGCTCACCGAGAAAGGCATCCAACTCGTCGACGACATCTTCCCGCTGCACCTGGACAACGAGGAGCGGATGCTGTCGGCCCTCAGCCGGGAAGAGTGCGAGCAACTCTCGCGCCTGCTGCGCCGTCTCCTGGAGTCCTTCGGAGACGTGTCGCTGACCTGACCACCTCGCCCTGGACTGCGGTGCGCGTCGGGCCGTACGAGAACTGGTGGGCCGTCAGGCCGCTGCCGGACCCGGCTCCGTCGGCCCAGCTCCGTAGAGATGCCAGAGCTGCCGGACGCAAGAGACAGGAGGCACCACCATGAAGGACTCGTCACCCGTGATGTCGCGCATGCCACTCATCGACACCAGCATCGTGGTCGGTGGCGGGCCCGGCCGGCACCGTGGGCCCGCCGGATCCACACGCCCCGTCGGCGCCCCACCCGGCCGGCACCGTCGGGGCAGCAGGTTCGAACAGGCACCCATACACGCGGCTGCGCTGGGCCTGCTCGCCACCCCGACCGCCCTGAGCGCGAATGCCGCCACCACGACGCTGCCCGACATCGCCCGGGACTTCGGGGTGTCGGTGAGCACGACGACCTGGGTCGCCACCGTCTTCGGCCTGGCCCTGGCGGTGAGCACCCCGCTGGCCGCGGCGCTGTTAAGACGCCGCGGCTTCCGGGCGGCCGTGCTGACGAGCGCCGCCCTCGTGGCGCTCGGCACGCTGGCCGTGGCCCTGGCGGAGTCGATACCGGGGCTGCTCTTCGGCCGCGCCGCCCAGGCCCTCGGCGGCGCCGGTTTCGTCACCACGGCCATCAACCTGGCCGGCACGCCGCGCCGGATGAGCGTGATCACCGCGGGCAGCGGCATGCTCGGCGCGCTCGGCCCGCTCTCCGGGTCCGTGATCTCCGACCACGTCTCCTGGCACCTTTCCCTCTCCCTGTCGGCCATCGCCCTCCTTGCCGTCCCGTACGTCGTGCTCCGCGCGCCGGCACTCCAGGAGCGGGAGAACCGCCGCTTCGACACGGTGGGCGCGGCTCTGCTGGTGACGCTGGTCTGCATGCTGGTGCTCCTGGGACGGTTCCCGGTCCCGGCGCTGATCGGCGCGGTCGTGCTTGGCGCCGCCCTGACGCTGTGGGTACGGCGCGAACCGGACGGCTTCATCCCCTCCGTGGTGCTGCGCTCCCCCGTGTTCCTGACCGCCGCCGGTGTCGTGTGCGCGCTGTCGACCTCGTACTTCGCGCTCCTGTACACGGTGCCGCGGCTCCTTGAGGACAACGCGGGCTGGGACTCCGTCAGCATTGGCACGGGCAGCCTCGTGGCGCTGCTCATCGGCTCCGTGGTGACGTGGCTCATGGCGACGCGGATCCACCGCATGCCCCGCTCCGCCGTCCTCGGCGTGCTCCTGACCCTGGCTGTCCTGGCCCCACTGACGGCGACGGTCGCCACGGCACCGGCGCTGCTGCTCGCCGCGGCGGGGGTCGCGGTATTCGTCGCGACGTCCGGTCAGGGGACCCTGGCGCTGGTGGCGGGCGGCGCGGTCCCGGAACAGCAACGCACCACCGCACTCGGGCTGTTCAGCCTCTGCTATCTGCTCGGCGGCGCCTTCGGCCCCGCCATCGTGGCCCTGCTGCTTGCCTGAGCCTGCCGGGCGGCCACCGGACCGGTCAGGACGTACGAGTACGGGAATCCGGGTCACGTATCAAGGCCCGTAAACAAGAACAAGTCACACCTTGCAATGTCGTTTTTTCGCCACGGTCGGGGACACCTCCTTCCCTCTTACGGGAAACAACTTCGGCAACTTGTCGAACGTGTATCGACGCCCTATCCACGGTTCTTCGCTCGCCCTATGGTTTTTCTACGGAATGAGAGGGAGGAATTGCATGAACTGCTACGACTGCTCCACCGAAGGAAGCACCACCATGTCTGCGGTCGCCCTGTGCCATTGCTGCGGTTCCGCCCTCTGCCCGGAGCATCTCCAGATGACGCGTCAGGTCTTGCACCAGGTGAATGGCATGGGCGTCTCGCACGGCCCTTCCCCGGCCCGTCTCGCTCTGTGCGGCACGTGTCATGCCGCACAGCCGACCAATCCGCCCGCCACTTCAAGTACATCAGCGATGCGATTCTCTGGCGATGGCCGGTGACCGTCCTTTCGTGCACCCGGGGGCTGATCCGCCCAACCCAGAAGGATGCCCTTCGCATCCGGATTCAGGAGGCAAGATGGTCAGCGATGTCATCAGCAAGGACGAGCGGTTTCAGGGGGTTCTGAAACGGCTGAATCACAAGTCGGTCGAGGATTACTACAACCCTTACCGGATGTTCGACTGGCCGGACTCGCTGCCGGAGAATCAGTGGTGGATGACCCCTGAGCTCACCACCACCTACGGGACCGACGTGGCCGCCGAGCTCGACGAGGAGCAGCTGTATCGCCTGTCCCGGTGGGAAAGCGCCAACTTCTACAGCCTCAACGTGGACGGCATCCGGGAACTCATCGTCGAGGTGACTCGACGGATCCACACGCGTGGGTTCGAGATTCCGTCCGAGTTCTTCCATCACTTCATCGGCGAAGAGAACGAGCACATGTGGTTCTTCGCCGAGTTCTGTCTGCGCTACGGGAAGATCTACCGCCAGGTGGAGCCGGCTGGGCAGGACAGCGCATGGCCCGAGGCCGAGAGCTTCCTGGTGTTCCTCCGCATCCTCCTCTTCGAGGAGCTGGTCGACCACTTCAACAGCACGATGGCGGCGGACGAGCGGCTGCACGAAACCATTCGCGCGGTCAACCGCATCCACCACCAGGACGAGTCCCGGCACATCGCCTTCGGCCGCGAACTGGTCTCCCTGCTCTTCGAGGACCTCAAGTCGAAGGCGTCGAAGGAGCAGCTCCTCGACATTCAGAGGTACGTCAAGCGCTACTTGAACTACAGCTTCGAGACGCTGTTCAACCCACAGGTGTACCGGGACGCCGGCATCCCCGAGCCGCATGCCGTACGGCGGCGCCTGCTGGCCTCGCCGCGGCGCGAGGAGTTCCAGCAGCAGGTGTTCCGCAAGCCGCTCAACTTCCTCACCAAGTCCGGGATTCTCGAGGACCGGAACCTGACCATAACGTCAGCGGCCGGGGCACAGGAGGCCACGTGAGCGCAACGATCAGCACGGATCAGGGGGACGCTCTCGCCATTCTCGGCCCCGACCAGTCCGACCTGCTCCGCGAGCTGGACAACGCCATATCTCACTGGTCGGAGGAGGCCGGTGCGCGGGAAATCATGGCACCGCCGGTCTATCCGCTGAGCGACCTGGAGAAGTTCGACGTCTACGAGAACTTCCCGCAGCTGCAATTCGTCGGCGGGCCGCTGGATGTGACGGGTACGGGTGGCTCACCGACGCCGGTGCAGGGCACCTTCGCCCGGGACGACGTCAATCCCCCCTTCCTCGGGATGCCCCATTCCACCTGCTACGGCGCCTACCTCTATCTCGAGGACCAGGCGGTGGCTCCGGACACCACTCTCACACTCGTCAACCGGTGCTTCCGCAACGAGGACAAGTACCAGGGGCTGCGGCGGCTGCTCAGCTTTCAGATGAGGGAAATCGTCGCGGTCGGGTCGTTCGAGCACACCCAGGAGGTCGGCGCTCGCTTCACCGACCGTATTCAACGGTTCGCGAAGGAGCTTGGCCTGGAGCTCACCATGGAGGCGGCCACCGACCCGTTCTTCGAACCCGACAGTGGCCGTGCCCTGCTGCAGAAGCTGAGCCCGGTCAAGCACGAATTCCGCGTCGGCGGCCTGGCCATCGCGTCGGTCAACACGCACCGCAACTTCTTCGGTGAGCGGTGCGGAATCACGATCGAAGGCACGGGCCAGCACGCCTACACGGGGTGTGTCGCGTTCGGCCTCGAACGGTGGCTCGCGATCCTGAGCGACCGGTTCGACGGTGATCTGAAGAGCGCCCGCGTCGCCATCAACGCCGCCTCGTGAACCAGGCCCCTGGCCAGGAGCCGCGCCGGACCGTGATCCGGGTCGGCGTGGATGTCGTCCCCGTGTCCCGCGTGCGGGCCATGGCCCATGCCGGTGACAACAGTCCGCTGGACCTGATGCTCACTTCGGCGGAGTCGGCGCTGAGCCGTTCCGCCGACGGGTGGGACAGCCACGCGGTAGCGGGTCGGCTCGCGGCCAAGGAAGCAGTTTTCAAGCTCTTGCACATCGCCGACCGGCCGCTTCCGTGGCTGTCCATCGAGGTACTCAAGACCTCCGGACAGTGGCCCTACGTCCGGCTTTCCGGACCGGCGCGGGGATGGGCCGCCGATGCCGGCATCGAGGGCATCGACCTCAGCATCTCCCACGAAGAGCAGTTCGCCGTCGCCGTCGCCGCCTGTGCGACGGGACACCCCACGTACAAGGAGGAGTTCCATGTCGAGCACGACCTCGTCCAGCGTTGACGCCGTCCGCAACTGGCTGTTGGCCAAGCACCCTGAGCGCTCTTCCATCGCTCAGGACGAGGACCTCATCACCGCCCGCCTCGTCGACTCGCTCTCCTTCATCGAGTTCGTTCTGACGATCGAGGAGGCCAGCGGCGCGGAGATCGACCGCGACGCCATCGACCTCGCCGACTTCCGCACGCTCGAGGCCATCGAGAGGAAGTTCTTCTGATGGGCCGCCTGGTCCACGCCGAAGACTACGAGAACGGCACCGTCCATGACCTCGGGTCGCACAAGGTGACGGCCGAGGAGATCGTCGCCTTCGGCCGGACCTACGACCCGCAGCCGTACCACCTCGACGAGGAGGCGGGACGGGCGTCCGCCTTCGGCGGCCTCATCGCCAGCGGGTGGAACACCGCCGCGATCTGGATGCGCCTGTACGTGACCACGATGCTGCCCGACGCGGCAGCCGAGGGCACCGTCGAGGGCTCGCCCGGGGTGGACGAGGTGCGCTTCCTGCACCCCGTCAGGCCGGGCGAGGTGCTGAGCGGGACCTGCGAGATCGTTGCCTGCCTTCCGTCCCTTTCCGCGCCCGACTTCCGCATCGTGCGCAGCCGCGGACGCCTGGTGAACGCGGACGGAGTCGAGGTTCTGACGCTGATCCACAATGCGCGCTTCCGCTGTCGGCCCAAGGGTGCCTGACCAGACCATCTTGATCGAGAACGGAGCTCCTCATGGAAACCGTGTCCTACACGTCTCAGTGGACCGCGGCCGCCCGCGCGCTGGAGAGCGAACGCAGTGACGCGCTGTTCAACGATCCGCTGGCCCGGAAGCTGGCCGAGCCGCGCGGGTTCGAGCTGCTCGACAAGTACGGCGGCGGCGGGCTTGTCGAGTTCGTGGCCGTACGCACTCGTTACCTCGACGACGCCATCAACGACCTGGTGGGCCAGGGCATCCGGCAGGTCGTGCTGATCGCGGCCGGCATGGACACCCGCGCCTTCCGCCTTGAGCTGCCGGATGACGTCACCGTGTACGAGGTCGACCACCAGGCCCTGGTCGAGGAGAAGGAGAAGCGGCTCTCCCGGATCGACGCCCCGCTGCCGTCCGTGAACCTGCGGCGCGTCGGCGCGGATCTGGCCGGAGACTGGTCCGCGGAGCTGCGCGGCGCCGGGTTCGACCCCGAGCTGCCCACGCTCTGGATCCCCGAGGCCCTGCTGTTCTTCCTGACGGAGGAGCAGTCCGCCACGCTGATGCGCACCTTCGCGGCCAACTCCGCCCCCGGGAGCTGGGTCGCGGTGGACATCCTGAGCAAGGAACTGCTGCGCAGCCCCGCTACGCAGATCTTCCTGTCCGCCCTGAACGAGGACGGCATCCCGTGGCTCTTCGGCACCGACGAGCCCGAGGAGTTCATGGCCGGTACCGGCTGGACGGTGCGGGAGCTCAAGGAGCCGGGCGAGCCCGGCGTGGGTGAGAACCGCTGGCCTTACGAAGTGCAGCCCCGTGGCATCAAGGGCGTACCGCGTAACTGGCTGCTGCGCGCGGAACTCGCCTAGCCGTACCGGGACATCGGCCACATCGTCTGTCAAGTCAAGGGAGAGTTTCATGACCGAGAGCCGTCCGGTGACGACCACGGACAGCGGTATCCCGGTACCGAGTGATGAGTTCTCGCAGTCGGTGGGGGCCAACGGGCCGCTGCTGCTGCAGGATCACTACCTCATCCAGAAGCTGGCGCACTTCGACCGTGAGCGCGTGCCCGAGCGAGTCGTGCACGCGAAGGGCGGCGGCGCCTACGGGGTCCTGGAAATCACCGAGGACGTCAGCCAGTACACGAAGGCCGACCTCTTCCAGCGTGGCAAGCGCACGGAGTTGTTCCTGCGCTTTTCCACGGTCGCCGGCGAGCTCGGTTTCGCAGACACCGTCCGTGACCCGCGGGGTTTCGCGGTGAAGTTCTACACCGAAGAAGGCAATTACGACATCGTCGGGAACAACACACCGATCTTCTTCATCCGCGACCCGCAGAAGTTTCCCGACTTCATCCACTCGCAGAAGCGGCGTGCCGACAACCATCTGCACGACAACAACATGCAGTGGGACTTCTGGACGCGCTCCCCGGAGTCGGCGCACCAGGTGTCGCTCCTGATGTCGGATCGCGGCACCCCGTTCTCCTGGCGGCACATGAACGGCTACGGCAGCCACACGTTCCTCTGGTACAACGCCGCCCGGGAGAAGTTCTGGGTGAAGTACCACTTCAAGACCGACCAGGGCATCAAGAACTTCACCATCGACGAGGCGGCGGCCGCGGCCGCCGAGGACCCGGACCTGCACATCCGGGATCTCTTCGACTCGATCAAGAAGGGCGACCACCCTTCCTGGACCCTTCAGGTGCAGGTGATGCCCTTTGAGGCTGCCGCGGACTACCGCTTCAACCCGTTCGACCTGACCAAGGTGTGGCCGCACGAGGACTTCCCGCCGCTGGACATCGGGACGCTGACCCTGAACCGCAATCCGGAGAACTACTTCGCCGAGGTCGAGCAGGCCGCGTTCGAGCCGTCCAACCTGGTTCCGGGAGTGGCGCCTTCCCCGGACAAGATGCTGCAGGGGCGGTTGTTCAGCTATCCCGACACCCACCGCTACCGGATCGGCGCCAACTATCTTCAGCTGCCGGTCAACCGGCCGAAGAATGCCGTGCACTCCTACAACCGCGACGGGGCCATGCGGTACAGCAACCCGGGCGACCCGGTGTACGCGCCCAACAGCTTTGGCGGCCCGGTCTGCGACCAGAACCTGCTGGACGGCGATGGCTACGAAGTCACGGGGGAGATCGTGCGCAGCGCTCACCGTCTCCACGCCGAGGACGACGACTTCGTACAGGCGCGCGCCCTGTGGGAGAAGGTCATGACCGACACGGACCGCGCACATCTGGTGACCAATATCGTCGCGCACGCCTCGGCGCCCGAGGTGACCGCGGAGACGAAGGGGCGCGTCGTCGACTACTGGCGCAACGTGCACAAGGAGCTGGGCGAGCGGGTCGCCCAGGGCCTCGGAGCCGACGGCGCGTGACCACGACCGGCGTCACGAGGACATGACCAGCGTCACGAGGAGGAGACCATGAGTTCGGCTGATCCGGTCACGCTGCGGCGTCTGGCCTGGGCGGGCGTCGAAGTGGCGGCCGGGGACACCCGGGTGGTCATCGACCCGCTCCAGAACACCGCGGATCTCGCGGGGTTCCAGGGGATGCCGCGGCGGCCCATGCCAAGCATCGACGCCGCGCCGGGGGTGCGGACGCACGCCTTCATCACGCACCTTCACCCCGATCACTGCGACCGGAAGCTGCTCGCCGACATCGCCGCCGGCGACGGCACCGTGGGCTGCCACACGCCGATCGTGGATGTGCTGGCCGGGATGGGGGTGGGGGCCGTCCCGCAGGAGCTGGGCGAGCGGCGGCAGATCGGGCCGTTCACCACGATCCCCGTGGCCTCCCACGACTGGCGCGGCGACGATCAGGTCGCCTGGATCGTGGAGGCCCCCGGCCTGCGCGTCATCCACTTCGGCGACACCATCTGGCACGGGCAGTGGTGGCAGATCGAGCGTGACTACGGGCCGTTCGACGTGGCGTTTCTGCCGATCGCCGGGGTGATGACGCGCCGCGAGGGATTCACGCCGACCAATCAGCCCGCCACGCTCACCCCGGAACAGGCCGTGGAAGCGGCGGTCGTGCTCAAGGCGTCGACCGCCTGCGCGATCCATTACGACCTGTTCAACAACCCGCCGTACTACACCGAGCAGCACGATGTGCGCGGGCGTTTCCTGCAGGCCGCCAAGGCCAGAGGAATCCATGCCGTCGCTCCCGGCGACGGGGAACCCGTGCAGTTCGCCGCGGCTGTCTGACGTCAGCCGGCACCGTCTGCTCACCGGTCTGTCGTCTCGTCGTGCCCACTTCTGTGAGGGCACGACGAGACGACGGTCCGGCGCATTCCTTGGAAGGACCGTTTGTGGCCTCACCTCCTGAATCAGATATCTCGGTCTCCGTGCCCCGCGGGAAGGCGGGCGCGGCCGACCGCCGGACGGCCGGGCCCGAGGCGGGGACCGACCGCACCCGGCGCCGTCGCCTGTTCTGGTATGCGCTGGCGGTGCTGCTAGTCGGGATCAATATGCGGCCCGCCATCGTGGCGGTCTCCCCGCTCCTCGACGACATACGGCGTGCTACCGGTCTGTCCAACGGCGGCAGCGGCGCGCTGTCGACGCTGCCGCTGATCTGCTTCGGCATCTTCGCGCCGCTCGCGCCCCGGCTTGCGCGTCGTTGGGGCATGGAGCGGGTGCTGCTCGCGGTGCTTGTGGTGCTGCTGTGCGGCACCGCGGTGCGTCTCGTTCCGGCGCTGTTCCCGCTGTTCGCCGGGTCGTTCCTGGTCGGGCTCGCGATTGCCGTCGCCAATGTGGTCATCACCGCGCTGATCAAGCGGGACTTTCCGCAGCAGGTCGGGCTGATGTCCGGGCTGCACACCACGATGCTGGTCGGCGGCGGCGCGGTCGCGGCCGCGGCGACCGTGCCGTTGCGCGACTCGATGTCCCTGTCGTGGAACGGCGGCCTCGCGGTGTGGGGCGTGCTTGCGCTGGCCGCGGTGGTCGTGTGGGTGCCGCTGGTGCGCCGCGGCAAGGGAAGTCCGCGGGCCCGGGCGGAGGCGGGCGGTTCGATGTGGCGCAGCGGGCTGGCCTGGTTCGTCGCGCTGTTCTACGCGTTCCAGTCGCTGCTGTACTACACGGCGACGACGTGGCTGCCGTCGTTCTACATCGATCACGGCTACTCCGAGAGCAGCGCCGGGGTGCTGTTGTCGGTCTGCATGGGCTTCGCGATCATCACCTCTCTCCTGGTGCCGGTGTGGGCGCAGCGCAGCCGGCGGCAGAGCTATCTGGCGCTGGTCGGCACCGCGCTGTGTGTGGCCGCCTTCATCGGTCTGATGGTGGCCCCGGTCGGGGCGGCGGTGCTGTGGGTCGCCCTGCTTGGCCTCGGCCTGGGGGGCGTGCTCTCTCTGGGCATCACCTATATGTCGCTGTGCGTCCGCAGCACGCGCGACGCGGGGCTGCTGTCCGCGATGTCGCAGTGTGTGGGCTACCTGCTTGCCGCCGTCGGCCCCACCGCCTTCGGCGCCGTCCGTGACGTGACGGGTGCGTGGACCGTGGGGCTGGTCGCTCTGGTGGTCCTGGCCGTGCCCATGGGTCTGACCGGTGCGCTCGCGGGGCGCGGGGGACGCGTCGGGGGATGAGGTGGCGGTCGGCGCCGCAACTCCTGGTTGGCTCGGTCGAGTTCGGCCGAGCCGCCGCTGTTCTCGCCGGGGTCCGGCTTTCCCGAAGCGTTTCTGGCCACCCCCGACTACGACTTCGGCTTGTTGCCGAAGACGTAGTCGGGGGTGGCCAGCTTGTTGAGGGGTGGGGCCGGGGTCCTCTTAAATGTAGCCAACAGAAAAAAGAGAACGCTCGCTATTTTCCAATCCCTGGTCGACCCTCCGGGGCTGCAGCGTGCACACCGACGGGCACCTGCCCGCTTCCGTACCCGCCCGGCGTGTCGTGGCGAGCAACTGACGCACTACGTAGGGGGATCGCGTGGGAATCGATGTCTTAGTGTCTGACGGCCTTCATCTGTCCCGTTTCGCGCTCGCTGCCTTGCTTGAGCGACACGAGGAGGTACGCGTCGTCGGGTTCGCGGAAAGTAACTTCGCTGCCCTGGAGTTCGCGGAGCTGCACCGGCCGGATGTGGCGATCATCAGCTTCGAGGGCGAGGACAGCGACGCGATCGCGATAGCGGAGAAGATCGCGAGTCTGGGCTGCCGGAGTATGTTGCTGGCCACCGCGGTGACGCGTTCGGTCGTCCGCCAGGCCTTCGCCGCCGGAATCGGCGGCATCATCGAACGGAGTGTGTCCCCGCGCCAATTCGTCGAGGCCATCCACCGGGTGCATCAAGGTGAGAGGGTCTTCGACACAGAGCTGACGGTCGCCGCGCTGAGCAACAGCGACTGCCCTTTGAGCAGGCGTGAGTTCTCAGTCCTCGAGCATGTGGCCCGAGGCGACACGGCCGTCGAGATCGCGGCGCGGATGCACCTGTCTCAAGGAACTGTGCGTAATTACCTTTCCTCCATGGTGGCGAAGCTGGGGGCGCGCAACCGGATTGACGCGCTGCGCATTGCCCGGGATGCGCGCTGGATCTGATCACGCGCCCCAGGGCCTCACGCCACGACGTCCAGCGCCTGAGTGACCGCGTTGCTCACGTTGATACCGGCGTGGTGCAGCAAGTGCTGCTCCCCGCCCACCAGGTCGTAGTGGATGTCCGGCACGCCGATCCGCCGCACCGGCGGACCGCCGACCTCGGCCAGCACCTCGCAGATCGCGCCCCCGAGTCCGCCCACGGCGCGGTGATCCTCGATGGTCACCACGACTTCGGCGATGGCGCTCGCGTGCAGAACGGCCTCCCGGTCGAGCGGCTTGACCGTGTGCATGTTCAGGTGCCCTGCGCTCACGCCCTGCGCGGCGAGTTCGCGCGCCGCCTCGGCCGCGACCAGGTTGGGGTAGGGGCCGGTGGCGATGAACAGCACGCGGCCGGGCTCCCGCAGGACGCTCGCCCTGCCAAGGACGAACGCGGTGCGCTCCTCGTACAGCGCGGTGGTGGCCTGCCGTCCGAGCCGCAGGTACACCGGTCCCGGATCCTCGGCGATCGCCACGGTGGCCTGCGCGGCCTCCCAGGCGTCGCCCGGTACCACCACCGTCATGTTCGGCAGCATCCGGGTCACGCCGATGTCCTCCAGCGAGTGGTGGGTCGGGCCGTAGTGACCCGACGCGAGGCCCCCGTGCGTCCCCACGATCTTGACCGGAAGGTTCGCGCCGGCCACATCGATCTTGATCTGTTCGTAGGCCCGGGCGACTGCGAACGGGCTCATGCCGTTGGCGAACACCGGCCGCGCGGACACCGTCATGCCGGCGGCGACACCGATCATGTTCTGCTCAGCGATACCCAAGTCCACGTGCTGGCGCGGCAGTTCGAGCGCGAAGTGGTCCTCGAAGTTCATGTCGGCGGTCAGACACGCCAGATTCGGGTTCTCCCGCGCGAGGGCGAGCAGCATCATCGCGTAGGCGTCGCGGCTCGCGATGCTCGAGCGGTTCTCCCAGACGTGGTCGAGGACTTCCGCGACGGTGCGGCGGACCGCGATGTCGGAACTCATGCCGTGTCACCTTCCAGGACCGCAAGGGCCCGCTGCCGCGCCGGTGCGTCGAGGGTCGCCGAATGGCTCTGCTTGGTGTCGTGCAGGCCGGGAACGCCGCGCGCCTTGATCGTGCGCGCGATGACGGCCGTCGGTCGGCCCGGCTCGACGGGCCGGGTCAGCGCCGTGCGGATCTCATCGTGGTCGTGCCCGTCGATGGTGAGCACGCGCCAGCCGAAACCGGCCCATTTGTCGGTCAGCGGCTCCAGCGACATGCAGTCGTCGGTCCGGCCGCTGATCTGCCAGCCGTTGCGGTCGACGATCGCGATCAGGTTGTCGGCGCCGTGGTGCGCCGCCGCCATCGCCGCCTCCCAGTTGGAGCCCTCCTGCAGTTCGCCGTCGCCGAGGATCACAAAGGCCCGCTTGTCGTGGCCGAAGCGCTTGCCGGCGAGCGCGACCCCCAGTCCCAGCGGGAGGCCGTGCCCCAGCGCGCCGGTGGAGAAGTCCACGCCCGGCAGGAGTTTCATGGGGTGGCCGCCAAGGCGGCTGTTCTCCTGCGCGTAGGTGGCCAGCTCCGCCTCCGGGATGATCCCGGTCGCGGCGAGCACCGCGTAAAGCCCCGCGGACGCCTGCCCCTTGCTCAGGATCAGGTGGTCACGATCGCCCGACAGCTCCTCGCCCGCCGGGTCGCGCAGCACCTCGGCGTACAGCACGGCCAGCAGGTCGGCGATCGACATGCTGCCGCCGATGTGCACGCCGTTGGGCGATGCGCTCATCTCGATGACCTTGCGCCGGATCTCCACGGCGAGTTGTTCCGCCACGGTCTGCGGTGGTGCCTGGGTGAGCATGTTCGATCCTTCCGAAAGCATGGTGCGGACCTTGAGCCGGTCCGGCGGAGCGGTGTCGTGACCGGGCGTCACACGACGCCGCAGGCGCCCCGGGGCCCTGCGGACCGGACCTCGTAGACCGATTCGCGGACGGACTCGATGAACCGGTAGTCCAGCTCCAACGTGACGGGGTCCGCGGCCGTCAGGAACACCCGCAGCGGGCTGGTGAGCAGGTCGTGGGTGGGCACGATGACGTCGCCGGGCCTGCGCTTGACGACGAGGTCCACTACCGAGGGCCGGTCGCGGATCTCCTTGACCAGCGCCTCGTTGACCGAGGTCACCGTGCCGGACAGGGTCGTCGGCGCGTTGTAGACGGTGGCTTGCTGGCGCCGCTCGTAGACGCCGCCCCCGTAGCGTGCGAGGAACTCCCTGGGCCGGAGGTAGGCCAGTGCCGTCAGGTCGGCGCTGTTGACGCCGATGGCCGTGTCGTGGAAGCCGGGGTGCAGGTGCCCGTTGACCCGGGCGCCGACCTCCACGAGGGCCGGACCGTCCTGAGTGATGATCAGCTCAGTGTGCGCCGGGCCGTTGTGGATGCGCAGGGTGTCGAGCACGGCGCGGGTGTAGTTGATCAGCGTCCGGACCACCGGGTTGGTCGGGGAGAGCAGGATGTCCCGGTTGTAGATGGGTTTGCCGTTGGGCAGCAGGCACTTCTCGTACTGCCACACACCGCAGACGAAGGCGTGGCCGTCGACGCTCACGGTGTCGACGATGTACTCGGTGCCCTCCAGGTAACTCTGGACGAGCACTTCGGTGTTGGAGCCGTTGAAGACGGTGGTGGTGGACAGCACGGACCGGAACGCGGAGCGCAGCGCGTCGGCGTTGCGACAGACGGAGACCCCGTCGGTGGAGGCGGACGCCAGCGGTTTCGCGACGCACGGCCAGTAGCCGTTCGCCTCGGCCCACGCGACGGCCTCCTCGGCGTCGTCGGTGAGCAGCTGCTGTGCGGTGCGCAGCCCGGCCGCGGAGACGGTCTCGATCATCTTGTACTTGTCGCGGCGCGCGTCGGAGAACGTCGTTCCGTTGGTGCGTACGTCCAGCGCCTCGCTCAGCCGGTCCGCGAGCAGGACGCCCGGTTCCTGGCCGGGCAGGACGAACCGCGGTTCGATCTCCTTGAGCGCGCGCTCGGTGCTGCCGTCCGGGTTGTGGACCAGCCAGTCGAGGTACGCGGTCCGGTCCCACGGCTGCATGCGGGCTATCGGTTCGGCGGAGCTCTGCACGTGGATCACGTCGATCCCCAGCCGGTTGAACGCCGCGGGCAAGTAGTTGCCGGTTCCGTACGCGTCGACCAGGACGCCGACCGCACGGCCCTTGGCCTTGCGCACGACTTCCTCGGAGCGGTCGCCCCGCTCCTCGGTATCCCTGTCCACGGTCAGCTCAGTCATCGGGTCCTCCCGCTGTCGGGTCATCGCGGTCTGCGATCAGCAACGTAGAAAGCCGGGGCGTGCGGGTGCCGACGGCTACGACTTGAGTCACATGGGGTCCCCCCCAAAGGCACACGCTCTGCCGCCGGTGACCGTTCTCCGCCCGCGCCTTTGTTCATGTCGCCATGCGCAGCCGACGCGCACCGCGGGTGTCGCCGGGGTGGATGAGTCGCATGGAGGCGGCCTTGTTCACGGCGTCCAGGCGGCTGACCGCGTCGAGCTTCTCGAAGATGTTGCTGAGATGCCGCTTGACGGTGCCTTCCGCGATCCCGAGCTGGACGGCGATCTGACGGTTGCTCAGGGCCGCTGCCGCGTGGGTGAGGACCTCCACTTCGCGTGCCGACAGTTCGGACCCGTACGTCGGGCCGGTGCCGGCCACGCGCAGCCGGCCCTGGTGCAGTGGCAGCGTCACCGTCTGGTGGGAGCGGGGCCCCCGCTGTGCGCGCACGGCGTCGACGAGGGCGCCGCTGCCGATGCTCTTGTGCAGGTAGCCGTGGATGCCCAGGTCAAGCAGGGACTGCACGAGGCGTGGCTGCTCCAGCATGGTCAGCACAAGCACACGACAGGACGGTATGCCGTGCAGAAGGCGGTTGGCGAGGGCCTCCCGGTCGTCGGCGGGGGCCATCTGGACGTCCAGGACCACGAGGTCGGGACGGGTCCGGGCGACCAGAGTGAACAGTTCCGCCACATGGCCCGTCTGGCCCACGACCTCGATGCCGGGGTCCGTGTCCAGAAGCGCGCACAGGGACTCGCGCAGCAGTCTCTGCTCGTCCGCGACCACAACGCGTAAGGGTGCATGGGACATGGCAGGCAGTACTCCTGTTTTCCGGGCCGAGTGAGGGGTCGGCGCGCCGGTGCCGGGGGCGGAAAACCATTCGAGGTGACGAAAGAGTCAAGCCCCGCTCGCAGTCGCGGATTTCCACGTCCACGATTTCCACGGCCCGAACCACGTTAGTGACGTCGGATATGCGGGCCAATATGCACACGTCACAAACGCCTGTGAATGATTCCCGGATCGGTATCGATGGGTTATGGCCGACCGCCGGGCCCGGATGTGCCTTTGAGCGCGGTGGCATGCGACGGAAGTCGTAGCGCCGCCACCCCGGTTGGTTCCGGCGCCCTAAGTTCCTGGCGTCCCCGGGCCGGCGAGGCCCTCCGATGACCGGGAGGAATGCCCATGGCGCCCTCGACTCAATCTCCCACGATGCGAGGACACCTCGACTACGACTTCAGCAAGGTCGCCCCGGAGGTCCGCAAACGGCTCCGGCCGCTGGGCACACTCGACAACTGGCACGCGATCCTCGCGATCCTCGCGGACTACGCGGGCATCGCCGTGGCGGTCTGGGCCTGCCTGAACATCTCCTGGTGGCTGTATCCGCTCGCCCTGATCCTCATCGGCTCGACCCAGCGCGCGATGGTCAACCTGCTGCACGAGTCGTCGCACAAGGTGCTCAGCCGCAACCCGGTCCTCAACCTGATGCTGGGCACGGTGTTCTCCGGCTACCTGGTCCTCCACCTGTACTCGCCCTACCGGACCAGCCACATCGGCTTCCACCACCGCTACTTGGGTGACCCGGAGAAGGACCCCGACTACGAGTTCCACCGGGACTTGGGCCTGTACGACCCGCAGAAGTCGGACGCGCGATTCTTCCTGGAGAACATCGCGTTCGCCGTCCTCGGCCTGCGCACCGTCGCGTACGTCGGGTACATCGTCCGCGACCGCATCTTCTACCAGGGGCCCCGGACCAACGTTTCCATGCCGATCAGCCTTCGGGCGGAGCGGGTGATCTTCGCCGCGCAGTGGCTGCTGATCACGGCCCTCTGCGCCGGCACGGGGACGCTGCACCTGCTGCTGCTCTTCTGGTTCGTGCCGCTGTTCACCAGCGCGGTCGCGGTGGGCTGGCTGTCGGAGCTGGCCGAGCACTACCCCATGCCCGAGAGCGAGCGCGCCCAGGTCCTTATGACCCGCAACCGCCATGGATGGGCTGTCGAGAACTACCTGCTCGGCCGGCATCACGACAACTACCACCTGGTGCACCACCTCAACATGAGCATCCCGTTCTGGAACATGAAGCGCGCCCACCGCATCCTGCTCGACGACCCCACCTACGCCCGCTGGGACGCCCTGTGGGGCGGCATCGTCACCCGGGCGAAGAACAGGGCCGGAGCGGAGACGGTGGTGACGTACGCCGCGAAGTACCGCGCCTGGCGCCGGGCCGGGGGCGACCCCGAGGCAGCCTCACCCACCTTCGCCGAGGTCCTCGCCATCGCGCACTCCCAGCCCAAGGAACACGTATGAGGGAGGCGTTCGTGCCCGAGCAGACCTACACCACCGAATGGCGTTCCTACCTCAACACGGCCGGCTCCGGGCTGCAGAGCCGCGAGACCCGGAAGGCGGTGGCCGACTACCTCGCGCTTGAGGGGGAGATCGGCTCCTATTTCGCCGAACGCGCCTACGCCGAGCTGACCGACGACGGTGTGTACCGCAGCCTCGCCGAGTTGTTCAACTGCCCGCAGGAGGCGGTGGCGATGTCGGACTCGGCGACCCGCGCCTGGCACTGCGCCGTGGCCGGTCTGTCCCTGACCGAACGCGACATCGTGTGGACGACGCCGTACGAATGGGCCGGCAATCTCCTCTTCCTGAAGAACGCACAGAACACGGCCGGTTTCTTGATCCAGGAGATCCCGCTCACCCCGGCCGGGGACGTCGACGTGGAGTGGTGCCGACAGCACATCAACGACCGGGTCGCCCTCCTGTCGCTGACACACATGCCTTCGTGCACCGGGGTCGTCACCCCGCTGGCACCGTTCTCGGAACTCGTCCGCGACCGGCGCACGCTGCTCACGGTCGACGCCTGCCAGTCGGCCGGGCAGATCCCGATCGACCTGGCGGCCACACCGGTCGACCTGCTCACGGCCACCGGCAAGAAGTCGCTCCTGGGCCCGCGCGGCACTGGCTTCGCGGTGATGTCCCCGCGCTTTCGCGAGGCGGCCGAACCGGTCAGCGTCGACGTGCACACCCATGCGTTCGTCCCGGGCGGCGGCATCCGCCACCTCACCGGCAGCGCCCGCAGGTTCGAACTCGGCGAGAAGAGCGTGTCCTCCTTCGTCGGACTCGACACGGCCCTGCGGCAGGCCCGGTCCAACGACTGGGGTCGGATGGCCGAGCTGTCGCGTCAGCTGCGGGAGCGGGCCGGGCAGATCCCCGGACTCCGCGTGCACGCCCCGGGCACCCACCACACCGGCATCATCTGTGTCACCCACGAGCGTCTCGCTGCCGAGCCGCTGTGGCACGAACTGTGCCGGGCAGGCGTCGCCTGCTGGCTCATCGACGGCGCGCACACCCCCAACTACCTCCTGCGAGGCGGCATCCGCCACGCGGTGCGGCTCGCCGTCGGCCCGCGCACGACGCCGCAGGAGATCGACTACGCGATCGGAGTCCTGGAAGAGATCGGTGACCGTACCGCCCCGGTGCCCGCCTCGGCCCGGTAACAGGAAGAGAGGCCAACATGAAGAAGATCATCGTTCTCGGGGTCAACGCCACTAGCGCCAAGTACGCACCTCAGGCGCTGCGTTCGGCGGGATTCGAGCCCGTCTTCCTGGCGGACCCCGACGCGTTCGCCGGGCAGGCCGCGACGAGCCTGCGCGGCTGTATCTGCTTCCCGACGGACATCGAGGACCGGGCCTCGGTCCTGCGCCTGCTTGCCGACGACCCGTCGATCACCGACGAATCGTTCGCCATCACCGGCCTGTTCGACGAGAAGTTCCCGCTCATCGAGGAGATCGCCGCCACCTACGACCTGCACTGCCCGGAACCGGCGGTGGCGCGACTGGCGTCCAAGGCCGAAGTCGCCGCACTCATACCGGAGTTCGGCCCGGCGACCATCCGCTTCACCGGCGCTGACGCGGCTCGCCTTGCCGTCGACCCGGCCGCCGTCACTCCGGCGCCCGACGGCTACATCCTCAAACCGTCCGAGCAGGCCGGCGGGCGCGGGGCGACGAGGCTGCCGCGGGGGGCCGGGCCCGTGGACGTGCGGAACGCGGTGGCCGCCACCGGCCTGTCGCAGGACGGGGCATACCCGTGGGTGCTGCAGGCCGACATCCACGGACCGCTGTTCAGCCTGGAGGGGTACGTCACCGACGGCCGGATCGTGTTCATCGACTTCTCCCAGCGCGGGCGCATCGGCTGGACAGAGGTGAGCAATCTGCTCCCCGCCGACCGGAGGCTGCCGTACGGCGTCGAGGACAAGTGCCGGGACGCGGTCACGGCGCTCGTCGAGCGCTCCGGCCTGTCCCAGGGCTACTTCCACTGCGAGTTCCTGGTCGGCGGCGGGCGGCCGTTCCTCATCGACGCCAACGTCGGACGCCTCGGCGGCGGGACCACCCTTGAGCAGCTCGCGCTCTCCCACGGCCTGGACCCGGTCGAGATCCTCGCCCACGTGCTGACCCTGGGCCTGCCGGCCGCCGGGACGAGCCCCGAGCCCGCCTACCGCGCCCTGGGGGGCGGCGAGTCCACCTTGTCGTACTACTACGGCATCGAAGGAGGCGGCCTTGTCACCTCGGTGTCCGTGCCGGACGGCGGGCGCTGCCTGCACACCCAGGTCGTGCCGGACGGCGGGTTCGTCGGCCCCGTGGGCACGGGCGACGACGCCTGGGTCGGAACGCTGGCGGGGCTCACGGTCGACGTGGCCCGGGAGATCGAGAACGTCGTGGTGCACACCGCCGACGGCCCGCGCCGACCGGCCTGGGTCGCGCCGTCGTGACCGCCGTGCGCGGCGCCCCGCCCGGCGGCTGGACGATCTACGTCGTCCGGTTCCTCACCTACGGCACCTGGGGCGTGCTGTACCCGTTCTTCACCGTATGGCTGCTTGACCAGGGGCTGTTCTCGACCGCGGAGTGCGGCCTGGTCACCGGGGCCGCGGTGCTTGCCAACCGGCTCGGCTCCCTGTGCTTCGTCCGCGTCCTGCCGCCGGGCGGCGAGCGCCGCTTCATCGTCGGCTCTCAGGTCGCGATGGCGGCGGCAGCGGCCGTGATGTGCGCGATGGCGCTGCTCACCGTCGGCTCTCTCGTCTGCTGGGTGCTGGTCTCGGCGGCCTTCGGCCTGGCCGGCTCGCTGGCCACCCTGGCCCAACTGACCCTGATCGTGCACCAATTCGGCGCGGAGGAGACCCGCCGGGCCTTCTCCTACGAGAACGTCGCGCTGAACGCCGCCGCCGGTCTGGCCCCCTTCGTGTCCTCGCTGGCCTACGCCGCCACGGGCCGCCTGTACGTGCTGGCCCCGATCGGATTCGCCGTGCTCGCGGGCCTGCTGGCGATGCGCCTGACTCCGGGACGCGGGCCGGCCGCCGAGGCATCGGGGGCCGCGCCGGACACCCCGGCCAGGCCACGCGGCGTGCTGAGCCTGCTGGTGGGGGTCAACTTCCTGACCACCGTGACCTATGCGCAGTTCTACGGCGTGTTCGCCGCCTATGCGAGCCCGCGCCTTGGGCCGCGCAGTGTCGGTCTGCTCTTCGCCTTCGCCAGCATCGCCATCGTCGTGCTGCAGTCGTTGGTGACCCGGTGGTCGCGCAGGGCCGGGGAACCGGCGCTGATCGCGGTCGCCAACCTGGCGCTGGCGGCGGGAACCGCGCTGCTCGTGGCTCCCGAAGGCGGCATGGCGCTGATGTTGCTTGCCGTGGTCGCCATCACCGTCGGCGAGATGATCTACGTCCCGGTCTATCAGGCGCTGGCGGTGGCCGTCTCCGGCGGGCGGACCAGCCTGGCCGTCGGCTTCCTGACCTTCGTGTGGGGTGTGGCCGAATCCCTCGCGGTAGTGGCGGGGCTGTGGCTCATCGGAGCCGGTCTGGGAGCCGTGTCCTTCCTGGCCGGTGCCGGAGCGGCCGTGACCGCCGTGGTGCTCAGCGCCGTCTTCCACCGCCGTTTCACCGACATGGCAGCCACCGCCGAGACCGTGCCCGCGGCCCGGCGGACGGCCGGCACCGCTTCGTGACAGGAAGGGAAACCGTGGTATCCGCACCCTCCGCACCCTCCGCATCCCAGCGCCCCGCCGTCGGGCGATTGCCGGTCCGCGTCCTCAAGTTCGGGGGGACCTCGATGGGCACGACCCCCGAGCGGCTCACGCAGACCGCGCGCATCGTCGCCGACGCGCACCGGCAGGGCGGTGCCTTGGCGGTCGTCGTCTCCGCGCGCGGGGACTCCACCGACCGGCTCATCGATGAGGCGCGCACCGCGAGCGCCGTGCCGCCGGGCAGAGAACTCGACCAGTTGCTGGCCACCGGGGAGACACGGTCGGCTGCCCTGCTGGCCATGGCCCTGCACGAGCTGCGGGTGCCCGCCGTCTCGCTGCTCGGCGCGCAGGCCGGTTTCGCCGTGGCAGGCCGGCACACCGACGGGCGTATCAGGGACATCGACACCGCCCGAGTGCGCCAGGCCCTGGCCCGCGGCGAAGTGGCGGTCGTGGCCGGCTTCCAGGGGCTGAACGCGGCCGGTGACGTCACCACCCTGGGCCGGGGCGGCTCCGACACCTCGGCCGTGGCCCTGGCCGTCGCGCTCGGCGCCGCACACTGCGAGATCTACACCGACGTCGACGGGATCTACTCGGCCGATCCGCGCCTCGTGCCGGACGCGCGGCTGATCCCGGCCGTCCGCAACAGCGTCATGTCGGAGATGGCCCAGGCCGGGGCTCGCGTACTGCACACGCGTTCAGTGGAACTGGCCGGCCGCGCGGGCATCGACATCCACGTACGGAGCGCCTTCAACCATCGTCAGGGGACCGTGGTGGTCGCCGAACCGGAGGGAGCAGACACAGACATGCTGGAAGCCGAAGACCGCGTGGTCGCCGTGTCCCATGAGCCGGGGAACGCCCGGATCACGATAGTCGCCGTCTCCCCGGACACCTCGGCCCTCAGAACGGAAGTCCTCGCCCTGCTGGCCGACGCGTCGGTGCCGGTCGACCTCATGACCGGGTTCACCGACGGGTCGGGGCGGCACGGCTGGGACTTCACCGTCCCGGCCAAGGCCGTTGACACCGTGACGAGCCTGCTCACCGCCCTGCCCGGCAGCGTCGCGGTCGACGTCGCCGTGGCCAAGGTGTCCGTCGTCGGCTCCGGCCTGATGAGCGACCCCCGGACCGTGGGACGGATGCTGAACGCTCTGCTTGCCACGGGGATCGACCCGCTGTCCCTGGCCACCTCGCAGAGCCGTATCTCCGCGGCTGTGCCCGAGGTGGACTGCGCCCGCGCGGTAGCGGTCCTGCACGAGGAGTTCCTGTCCGGCCCTGTCCTGCGTGAGGCGATGCGGCCGGCGACGGTCGCGGTCGGTCCGCGCACCTGACTCGCCCCGGCGGCGTAACCGGCCATGCCCGCACCGGACTTCGGACCGCAGTGCGCTCCCCCACCCGTCACCGAAAGGGGCCCTTCATGACCAAGCCGGAGCCGCGGCCCCGCACGACCGAGATCGCCGACGGGGTGTTCGCCTATACCCAGTCCGGCGACGGCTGGTGTCTGAACAACGCGGGCATCATCACGGGGCCCGACGGGGGGACCGTCATCGACACGGTCGCGACGGAATCGCGCTCGCTGGCCCTGCGCGCGTCCGCCGAGTCCCTGTGCGCGGGCCCGGTCCGTGCCGTCGTCAACACGCACCACCACGGCGCTCACACCTTCGGCAACGCCGCCTTCCCCGGCGCGACCGTCATCGCGCACTCGTTGGCCCGCAGCGAGATGGCGGAGACCGGTCTGGCCCTGACGAAGCTGTGGCCCAGCGTCGAGTGGGGCGACATCCGCCTCGCCCTGCCGTCGGTCACGTTCGACGAGCGCCTCACCCTGCACAGCGGGGGCCGACGGATCGAACTCGTCTTCTGCGGACCGGCGCACACCACCAACGACGTGGTCGCCTGGCTTCCGGACGACGGGGTGCTGTTCACCGGGGACGTGGCCTTGTCCGGGGCCACCCCCTGCACCCTGATGGGTTCGGTGGAAGGGGCGCTGCGGGCCGTCGCGACGCTGCGAGCGTTCGGCGCCCGCACGATCGTCTGCGGGTATGGCCCGGTCTGCGGCCCAGAGGTCTTCGACAAGACGGAGGCCTATCTGCGGTGGATCCAGATCATCGCGATGGAGGGCTGGCAGCAGGGGCTGACACCGCTTCAGACCGCCAAGGAGGCGGGACTCGGCGACTTCGGCCATCTGGTCGACGCCGAGCGCATCGTGGGCAATCTCCACCGGGCCTACGCCGAACTCGACGGTGGTGCCCTGGGTCGAACCCTGGAACTGCCGCCGGTCTTCGCGGAGATGGCGGAGTACAACGGCGGCGACCTGCCCGCGTACCTGGCCTGATGGACGATTATCCGAAGTCCTCCTTGAAAAAAACTTCTGTTTGGTTTGTTGTGAGGGCGCGGAGTCGGCCGTGTCGAGGCCCCCGAGCAAGCGTTCTCAGTCAGAAGAAACGATGGAAGGGAACAGTCGTGTCTGCTGAAAAAGTTGCGGATGCACAGGCCGGGATCCCCGATGTGGTCCGGCTGACCCCGAAGTTCGACGTGGCCGCCCTGGTACGCGACGTCGAGTCGCTGCGCGCGGAACAAGCCTCCGAGTGGAAACTGCAGAACACCTTCGTCAGCGATGACAACCTGGTCGAGACCGAACTGGACTGGCACATCATGCCGCTGCACAGCACGGGCGGCGACAAGTCGCGCACCGATCCCGGCGGCCCAGGCCTGCTGCCGTTCGCCGACACCGCCCACGTAGCGCACGCACCGTACCTGCACTCGGTGATGAGGTCGATCCCATCGCCGCTGCGCTCGGTCCGTCTGATGGCGCTGGGCCCGGACACCTACGGTCCCGACCATTTCGACAACAAGTACGCGCTCACCTGGGGCATCGCCCGCTTGCACATACCGGTGATCACGCTGCCGGAGGCGAAGCTGTTCTTCGGAGAGACGCCGTACGTGTGGGAGGCGGGCTCGCTCTGGTTCGGCAACTTCGCCCGGACGCACAGGATCGAGAACAGCGGCCGCACCCACCGCGTGCACTTTGTCCTTGACGTGCAGGTGACCGAGGCGTTGTTCAACCTGTTCCCGGCACAGGTCCGCGCCGAATTGCCCTTCGACAAGATCATGATCAACCGCGATGAACAGCCGTTGCGGCCGGACCCGGTGCACCAGGTCGCCTTCGAGGTACCGAAGTCCTTCACCGACTGGGAAGAAGAGGACGGGCAGTTCCTCACCGACCAGCCGACGGTCCCGGCCGAGATCAGGGCGCAGGACGGCGGCCTGGTGCTGCATTACGACGGCGCGCCCTACGCGGGACTGGTCCACATCGGAGACAACGAGTTCCGCTTCCAGGGCTGGACCGACGAACGCACCGTTCAGGTCGTCGACGAGGCCGGGCAGCGACGGGTTGTGCTGCGCACCAGGGTCGGCAAGCGGGTGCGGGAGCTGGCCGTTCCGGCCACGCCCCGCGGCGTCTGACACACACGGTGGGGGCGAGATGGACACGACCATGAAGAGGCCGAACACCATGACGATGCCGGACACCATGACGACGCCGGACACCATCAACGGCCCGCGGGCGGCGGTCCTCGGCTCGCCGACCGAGGGTCTTGGCCGCGCCGAGTGGGACCGCCTGGCGGGCAACCACTTCTACGCCAGCAGCGGGTGGCTGGACTTCTGCGTCCACGACCCCGGCGCGCGCACGCTCACCGGGAACGTGCACGCCCGTCTGTCCGACGGCGGCGCCGCGGCCGTGCCGGTCACGGCGGTCTGGCACGAGAACAACGGGTTCTACCGGTGGGACCGGCTCCTCGACCGGGTCGGCCTGGCGCCGGCGGCCCCGCAGGGCCTCCTCGTCGGACCGCACCGCGGCTACCAGACGAACCTGCTGATCAGCGAGGGCTCGGACCGGGTCGAGGGGGCCGCCGCCCTGCTCGGCGAACTCGCCGGGCTACGCCGACAGGCCGCCGCGGAGCGGCTGTTCGACGAGGGGCAGCAGAACGGCACCCCGTGCTACGCCATGTTCCTCGACAGCGCCGACGTACGGGCCCTGCGCGCGGCCGGGGTGCGCGCCCAGCCGGTGCTGTGCGCCGCCGACGCGTGGATCCCGACCGCCGGGGACGACTGGGACGGCTGGATGCGCACCCTGCCGTCCAAGCGGCGCCGTGAGCTGATCCGCCGCGATCAGCGGCGCTTCGACGAGGCGGGCTACACCTTCTTCGAGCGGCCGCTGGCGGAGTGCTTCGAGGAGGCGGCCCTGATGTCCCAGGGCACGCAGGCCCGCTACGGGCAGCCCGCGGACGTGGACGTTCTCGCCGAGTCCCTGCGGGTCCAGGCCGAGGCGATGGGCGACGCCGCGCGCGTGCTGATGTGCGCCCGCGACGGCGAACCCCCGGTCGGCTTCCTGCTGTTCTACCGCTGGGGCGACGCGACGTACCTCAAGGGCGCCGGATTCCACTACGACCGGCTCGTCGGCGTCGCCGAGTACTTCAACCTCGTCTACTACGAGCCGATCCGGGACGCGCTGCGCTCCGGCCGGCGCCGTATGCACGCCGGTATCGCCTCCACCGACACCAAAGCGATGCGCGGCGCCCAGGTCAGTCCCCTGTGGATGCTCGACCTGTTCGGCGGGGCCGGCGGGGATGCGGAGAACGACACGATCCGCGCCTACAACGCGGCACAGTTGCGCGAACTCACCGAATCCTCCGCCGCGGTGGCCAAGGCCGTGGTCGAGGACGACTGGCTGGAGTTCTGTTGAGCGCGCCGGTGCTCATCAACGGGGACTACGGCCGCTTCTGGCTGAGCCAGCTTCTGACCAGCGTCGCCTCCAAGAGCATGACGATGGTCTTCCCGCTCCTCGCCACCCTCTCGTTCGCGGCCACGCCCTTCGAGGTGGGCGTGGTCGCCGCCGCCCAGTACGTACCGGTGCTCGTGGTGACCCTGTTCATCGGGGTGTGGCTGGACCGGCGGCCCCGCCGGCCCACCCTGATGTTCACGGACGTCGCCGGTGGCGTGGCGCTGCTCGTCGTACCGGTGCTCAGCGGCCTCGACCAGTTCCACATCGGCGTGCTGTACGCGGTCGCCTTCACCTTCGGCTCGCTGGTCGCGATCGCCGAGGTCACCGCGCAGGCGTATCTGCCGAGCCTGGTCCGCGAATCCCACCTGGTCGCCGCGATCGGGCGGCTCGAAGCGGCGTCCACGCTGGTCGTGGTCGCCGCGCCGGGCCTCGGCGGGCTGCTCATGAACTGGCTCGGCGGCTCCGGCGCGGTCCTCCTTGGCGCGGTGCTCTACCTGGTCGCCGCGCTGGTCCTGGCGTCCGTGCGGCGGCGCGAACCCCCGGTGGTCGCACCGACGACGCGGCCCGGTATGGCGCGCGAGATCGCGGCGGGGGCACGGTTCCTGCTCTCCCTTCCCCTGCTGCGTACGCTGATCGGGCAGGCGGCGCTGTTCAACTTCTTCGAGCAGGCCATGCTCACCCTCTACACCGTGTACGCGGTCTCCGTCGTCGGCGTCACGCCCGCGGTGCTCGGCCTGACCGTGACGCTCGGCGCGGTCGGCTCTCTGCTCGGCGCGGCCGCCGCGGAGCAGGCCGAACGGAGATGGGGGCTCAAGCGGGTCGTCGCGCTGAGCATGGGGATCGCGTCGGTCTCGCCGGTCCTCGTGCCCCTCGCCACCGAGCCCACCGCGCTGACCGTGACGATCTGGTCGGTCTCCTTCGTGATGTACGGGTTCGGCCTGACCCTCTACAACGTCTTCAGCACATCCACCCGCCAGCGCCTTACCCCGGACCGGTTGCGCGGCCGGGTCGCGGCGACCACCCGGCTGGTCGCGTACGGACCGCTCAGCGCGGGCACGCTGCTCGGGGGTGGCCTCGGCTCGCTGTTCGGCGTGCGAACCGGGCTCTGGATCTCGGTAGCGCTGCTGATGGCCGCTTTTCTGCACTTCGTAGTGGCCATCAAGCGCAGGAAGATTCCTGACGAACTGGCCGCAGTACCAGAACCAAAACCAGAACCAGAGCCAGAACCGGCGTAGCGAAAGGCCCAGGCATCTCGCCTGGGCCTTTTACTGCTCACCTCAAGTGGCGGAGATATCCGCGGATGTCTCCGTCTGCCAGAACCACGGCTCGTCAAATGCGGGCTTGAGATCGTCGAACCACACCGCGTGCTCATCGAACTTCGCGAAGAACGGCTGTCCCACCCAGTCGGGATTGCGTGCTTGGAGGAACCGGCAGCAGAACACATCCTGACCGGCGACCCGGACGATGCCGTCGATCATCACCTTCCCCGGCGAGGCGGACATGACCGGCCCACGCGCCGTGCGCTCCAGCCCGGAGACCGCGGAGATCGCGTCGCGATAGATGGACACGGCTCGCTGCAGCGGCAACTCGAAGTACTGGCTGGCCCCGGTGTCTCGCTCCACGAACATGTAATAGGGCACCACACCGAGATTGGTCATCGTCCGCCACATCTGGGCCCACACGAACGGGTCGTCATTGACATGACGCACCAGAGGCGCCTGGGCCCGGATGACCGCACCGGTGTCCCGAATTCGCCGGATGGCCTGTCGGCAGACGTCAGTCTCCAGCTCACGCTGATGGGAGAAGTGTGCCATCACCGCAACGTGCTTCCCTGCCGCACTCGCATCCTCCATGAGCCGCAGCAAGTCGTCCGCATCGCCATCGGTGGTGAACCGATACGGCCAGTAGGACAGGGACTTGGTGCCGAAGCGGATGTTGCGGATGTGTTCAAAGCGGGGATCAAGGAGCGGCGAGAGATAACCCCGGAGCCGATCCGTGGACATGATCATCGGGTCCCCGCCGGTGAAGAGCACATCCGAGACTTCAGGGTGTGCCGAAAGGTAGTGGAGAGCCTGCTCCGGTCCGGGCACGGATTGTTTCAGTTCCGCATCGCCGATGAACTGGGCCCAGCGGAAGCAATATCCGCAATAGGCGTGACAGGTCTGGCCCTGGCCGGGGAACACCAGCACGGTCTGCCGGTACTTGTGTTGCAGGCCGTTGAGTGAACCGGTTTCTCCCCGGGGCACATTGGCCTGCAGTTGATCTCCGGGGTGCGGGTTGAGTTGCAGCCGGGCCCTGTTCACCGCGTTGCGCAGCTCCTCCCGGCCGGCGTTCCGGTCGATCAGTGCGGCGACCTCGTCATAGACCGGCTCCGGCAGCATGCCGCGATCCGGGAAGGTGAGCCGGTAGATGGGATCGTCGGGAGCCCGGTCCCAATCGATCAGCTCATCGAGCACGTAGTTGTTGACTTTGAAGGGCAGGATCGAGCTCACTATTTCGATGTCCCGGCGGGTGTCGGCATCCAGCCGTTGCACCTGCGGCAGCCTGGATAACCGCGCTCCAGGAACCGCCCGCATCTTCATCGGGCGCGATGTTTCGGTCAGCACGGTCATGTTCGCTCCTTCGTTCCGCCCGCGCGCGGGGATTCGGTTGCCGATGTGACGGCATAGGACAACACACGTACTGCCTCGTCGACTTGGTCTTCGCTCACGGTCAGCGCAGGGAGCAACCGCAGAACATTCCTCAGTGGCCCACCGATCTGCAGGAGCAATCCCTGAGCGATGGCCTCTTGCTGGACACGGAGCGCCGCAGCGGAGTCCGGCTGTCCCGCTGGAGTGGAGAACTCCCAGCCGAGCATGAGGCCGAGCCCGCGAACATCACCGATGATGTCGTTGTCGGCTGCGATATTTCTCAGTCCATCGGCGAGTCTGCGGCCCTGGTGGGCCGCATTCGTCACCAGTTCTTCTTTCGCGATGACCTCCAGCGTGGCCAACGCCGCGGCGCACGCCACCGCGTTGCCGCCGTATGTTCCGCCCTGAGATCCCGCGGGTGCTGCGCTCATCAATTCTTCTGACGTGGCCATCACAGAAAGCGGAAGCCCACTGGTCATCCCTTTGGCAGCCACCAGAATGTCCGGCTCAACGCCAAAGTGCTGGTACCCCCAGAACCGCCCGGTGCGGCCGAACCCGGTTTGCACCTCGTCCAGCACCAGCAAGAAGCCATGGCGATCGGCGCGCTCCCGAAGTCCCTGCATGAAGGCGGTGTTGGCCGGAATGAACCCGCCCTCGCCCAGTACCGGCTCCACAATGAGGGCCGCGGTGTCTTCAGGGGCGGTCACCGTCGCCAGGAGGAAGTCGAGTTCCCGCAGTGCGAACCGGGTTGCCTCATCTTCGCTCCAGCCGTACCGATACGCGGTGGGGAACGGTGCAATGTGCACCCCGCCCATCATCGGGGCATAACCCGTACGGAATCGTGTGCTCGATGTGGTCATCGACGCGGCGCCCACGGTCCGGCCATGAAAGCCGCCGTGGAACACGATGACGTTCGGACGCCCTGTGGCCTGCCGGGACAGGCGCAGCGCCGACTCCATGGCTTCACTGCCGGAGTTGGCGAAGAACACAGACTGCAGTTCGGCCGGAAGTACCTGCCCAAGGCGGGCACACAGGTCGAGCAGGGGACGGTGCATGACGGTCACGTACTGGCCGTGAATCAAATTTCCGGCTTGTTCAGCAATCGCGCGCACCACCGAGGGGTGGCAGTGTCCCGTGCTGGTAACTCCAATTCCCGCGGTAAAGTCCAGATACTGCCGCCCGTCATCCGCATAAACGTTGAGCCCGCTGGCGTGGCTGACCGTCACCGGGGTCGCCTGTTTGAGGACAGGTGATAAGCGTGCCATGGCCTTCCTTCCCCATCGTTGCACCTTTGTGGCGCTGCGCCGACCGGGTTGACGGTAGCCAGGCCGATCTCGAAAGACAACGGGCAGTCAGCTTTTGATCCCAGCTCAAGGCGTACTTCGAGAAGTGCACCTAAGACAATGGCAAATTGCGAAAGTGTTGGCCCTGCGCGCGGAGAATCTTGACATGATCAGGCGGTCGGTTTTCGATGACGTGGTCGGCCATCACGCCACGATTGCGAGGAATCCGATGACTGCGCCCTTATTCGTGCTGTCTGATCAGGAACGCTCCGTACTGTCGAACCAGGCCGAGGAGGTCGTGGAGCACGGCCCCGAATCCGTCAGCGCCGATGCCCTGCCCGCGCGGATACGGGAGACGGTTCAAGGCTTCAGCCAGGACTCGGGCGAAGCGGGCTTCCTGCTCCTTCGCGGTCTGGACATCGGCCAGCTCCCGCCCACCCATTCCGGTGGCGAGCCTGCGACTCTGCCGGGTCACGGAACGGCCGGCCTGGGCATGCTCATTGCCGAAACGCTCGGCACCATGATCGGCTATGCCGACGAGAAGAGCGGTGAACTGGTCCACGATGTGCAGCCACTGCCCGGCGAAGAGACGCGGGTTGAAGGCTCTGGTTCGGTGGCATTCGATTTCCATATCGAGAACGTTCATCACCCGCTGCGCCCGGACTTTATCGGCCTGATCTGTCTGCGACAGGACCACGACGGGATCGCGGCCACCCGAATCTCCTCCTGCCGGGAAGCAATTGAGTTGCTCAAACCCGACACGATAGATGCACTGCGACAGTGCCAGTTCTACAGCAACTACCCGGGCTCATTCACCAGGGATGTCACCGTGGAACCTGCTCCGGCGGGCCCCCACCCGGTCATATTCGGCGGAGCCGTCAAGCCGTTTATGCGCTTCAACTCGCACAACACCATATCGATGAGCAAAGCGGGCCGCGTCGCACTTCAGGCGTTGACCGAGGCACTGGAGGAAGTCTGCCACGAGGTGATCCTGCAGCCGGGCGACTGCGCCATCCTGGACAATAATGTCGCGGCGCACGGACGGTCGGCGTTCACACCCCGATACGACGGACATGACCGATGGCTCCGGCGGTTTTACTCGATCAAGTCCATTCCCAATTCGGTGCAGCAGATGATGGACGGATCACGCGTCATTCCGCCGATCCCGGCCATTGACGGCATCTGGTGAGCCCGCAGGAGACACCGGTGATCGATCTCGACTCGCTGCTGTCGCTCGCTGAATTCGAGCAGCAGTGGATGACGAAGGCAGACCGGCCCATCGCACAGTACGTGGCGGGCGGGGCGGGTTCGGATGGTGCGGTCGCGGCCAACACTGCCGCGTTCGACGATGTGTGGCTGCAGCCGCGGGGCCTGCACGACGGCCCAGGCGAGCTGGACACGTCGGTCACGGTCCTTGGCCACACACTCGCCCTGCCACTCATGCTCGCGCCCACCAGCCCGCAGCGCCTTGTGCATCCGGAAGCCGAACTGGCCACCGCACGGGCGGCGGCCCAGCGGGGTCTGCTGTCGATGGTCAGTACGGACTCACACTTCGCCTACTCCGAGATCGCGAGGTCGGCGCCGGGACGCACATGGTTTCAGCTGTTCGCGTACCGCTCCCGCGCGGACGTCGAGGCCACCCTGGAGTACGCCGAGAGCTGCGGGACCTCGGCCATCGTGGTGACGGTCGACGCGTCGTTCGCGGCGCGTCGGCTGACCACCTGGCGGGCCGGGTATCAACTGCCCCCGGAGGTCGACTACGGCACACTCCGCAAGCTGGGGATCCTGCAGGGCCGCCCGCCGGTCGGCGGGCGGCACGAGAAGTTGCCGATCACCTGGGACGACCTGAAGTGGATACGGGCCCGGACCCGTCTGCCGCTGTTGGTCAAGGGCGTGCTCCGGCCGGTGGACGCCCGACGATGCGTCGACCTCGGCATCGACGCGGTGATCGTCTCCAACCACGGCGGCCGCCAACTGGACGGTGTCGTGCCCGCCTTGTCCGCTCTCAGCTCGGTCGTCGCATCGGTACCACGCGATCATCCGGTGCTCCTCGACGGCGGGGTCCGCTCCGGAATCGATCTCGCGAAAGCGATCGCGCTCGGTGCACGCGCTGTCTGCATAGGCAGGCCCTATCTCTGGGGGCTTGGACTCGGCGGTCAGCAGGGAGTGGAACGCGTACTCGACCTCATGCACACCGAATTCAGCGATGTCCTGTTGCAGTTGGGCATCGCCACGGTGGACGAGCTGGACGAGACGTTCGTGACCACAGCGCGCGCCTCACGTCCCTAGGGCCCGTCTCCCCGATCTTCGCGGGCCCGCGACGCCTGGCACGGCACCTCGCCGCACGGCCGAATCACCCACGTACGCCCAGTACGCGGGCGATCCGGCCGCACACCGATGCACC
>NZ_JBSFUT010000055.1:0-39584 GCF_053591935.1 Streptomyces sp. NPDC002851
GAGAAGGGCGACTTCATCACGCTGCCGATGCGCACCTACTCCTCCGGCATGGCCGCCCGGCTCCGCTTCTCCATCGCGGCCGCCAAGGACCACGACGTCCTGATGATCGACGAGGCCCTGGCCACCGGCGACCGCAAGTTCCAGAAGCGCTCCGAGGCCCGCATCCGCGAGCTCCGCAAGGAGGCCGGCACGGTCTTCCTGGTCAGCCACAACAACAAGTCCATCCGCGACACCTGTGACCGCGTCCTGTGGCTGGAGCGCGGCGAGCTCCGTATGGACGGGCCCACGGACGAGGTGCTCAAGGAGTACGAGAAGTTCACCGGCAAGTAGGTAAGAAGTCCCGCAGAAAGGCCCGCGCCTCGAACAACCCAATACGGGTATTTTCCCTCTATCTGTCGGGATACTGGACAGAGTTCAGGGACAGCAGCACAGCGAGGGCGGCGATGTATGGGCCTCACCAGCAAGAAACTCAGCGTGATCGTGACCGGCAGCGCCCTGCGGGGCCATGTACGGGAGTGTCTGGAGAGCCTGGCAGCGCAGCCGGACGCCGCTCTTGAGGTGGTCGTCACCGCGGCCGACGCCGTCGTCCAGGAGGCGGCCGAGGAGTACGCCGCCCGCGACCCCCGCTTCACGGTCCTGCCCGTCGCCGAGGAGACCGAGGGCACCACGCCCGCCGCCGCCCGCCGCGCCGGAGCCGACGCCGCCACCGGCGACCTGCTGCTCTTCCTCGACGCCAAGGACGGTCTCACCCCGGACGCCGTAACGGCCATCGCCCGCCGCCTCGATGACCTCACCACCCCACCTGACGTGCTGGTCACCGACCACGTCCGCAACCACTGGTGGGACCCGGCCCGCCCCAGCGACGAGACCGTGCTGCTCGCCAAGGCCGGGCACGGCACCACCGCCCCCGCCGACCTGCCCGAACTCCTCGACCTGGCCCCGCTGCTCGGCACCCGCGTGCTCTGCGCGGACTTCTACGCCGCGCACGCCGACCTCCTCACCACGGGCGACGCGCGCGCCACCGCGTACGCCGCACTGCTCCTGGCCGACCGCGTGGCCTGCCTGGACCGGCCGGTCCTGGCCGAGCGGCGGCTGCGCTCGGCGAGCCTGCCGCCGCCCACCACCGAGGAGCACTTCGCGGTCTTCGAGGAGTACGCCTGGCTCCAGGAGCTCGCCCACGCGCACGCCCTGCCCCGACGGCTGCGCACCGCGCTGTACGAGCGGATGGTCGACGACTATCTGCGGGTCATCGCCCGCCCCGCCGACCGGTCCGGCGGGCTGCCCGCCCACCTCGCACCCGAGTACTTCCACCGCGCCTCCACGCACGCGCGCCGCTACCGCCCCGACGGCTGGACCCGGCCCGGCGGACTCGACGGCGTACGCCACGCGCTCCTGGAACACGACCAGTTCGGCCGCTACAAGGCACTCCAGGCCGGCAACGCCCGCCGCCGCGCCCTGAGATCCACGGTCGCCGCCAAGAAGCGCAAGGTCACCGCCAAGGTCCGCGACCACCGCTACCGCAAGGAGCTGTCCCGCCCGCTCGACGACCACCTCGCCGTGTTCTCCGCCTACTGGGACCGCGGCGTCACCTGCAACCCGGCCGCCATCGCGGCCACCCTCGCCGAACTCGCCCCGCAGATCCACCAGGTGTGGGTGGTCGCCGCCGACCGCGTGCCGCTGCTCCCGCCCGGCACCGACCACGTGGTGCCCGGCAGCCGCCGCTACTGGGAGGTGATGGCCCGCGCGAAGTACCTGGTCAACAACGTCAACTTCGCCAACGCCGTGGTCAAGCGCCCCGGCTCCGTACACCTCCAGACCCACCACGGCACCCCGCTCAAGCGGATGGGCCTGGACCAGCGCGAGTACCCGGCGGCCGCCAAGGGCCTCAACTTCCGCGCCCTGCTCGCCCGGGTCGACAAGTGGGACTACAGCGTCTCGGCCAACGACCACTCCACCCGGATGTGGGAGGGCGCCTACCCCTCCCACTACGTCTCGCTCGACTACGGCTATCCGCGCAACGACGTCTTCTACCGGGCCACCGCCGAGGACGTCCGCGCCGCCCGCGCCCGCCTCGGCATCGCCCCCGGCCGCACCGCGATCCTCTACGCCCCCACGCACCGCGACTACGAGGCGGGCTGGACCCCGCGCCTCGACCTGGCCCGCCTGAGCGAGGACCTCGGCGACGACTTCGTCCTCCTGGTCCGCGGCCACTACTTCTACGGCGGCGCGGGCTCCCCGCTCCCCCGGCTGCGCAAGAGCGGCCACGTCCTGGACGTATCGACGTACGACCCGGTCGAGGAGCTCTGCCTGGCCGCGGACGCGCTCGTCACGGACTACTCGTCGATCATGTTCGACTACGCCAATCTGGACCGGCCCATCGTGTCGTACGCCGACGACTGGGAGATGTACGCCAAGACCCGCGGCGTCTACTTCGACCTGCTCGCCGAACCGCCCGGCCAGGTGGCCCGCGACCAGGCTCGGCTGACCGAACTCTTCACCTCCGGCGCATGGCGCGACGAGGCGTCCGCGAAGCTGCGCGGCGCGTTCCGCCGCCGCTTCTGCCAGTACGACGACGGACACGCCGCCGAGCGCGTCGTACGCCGCGTCTTCCTCGGCGAGAGCGCGGAAGCCGTGGCCCGAGCCCTGCCGATCGTCCCCGTCGAGGACCGCACCCCCGCCCCTACCCCGGAAGAGGCAGCCCGCCGATGACCGCGCCCGTGTCCCCTGATGTCACCGTCACGGTGATCGTCTACAACGACGCCGCCCGGCTCCCCCGAGCGGTCGCGTCCCTGGTGGCCCAGACGCACCACAACATCGAAATCATCATCAGCGACGACCACTCCACGGACCACACCCCCGAGGTGGCCCGAGCGCTGGCGGCCGAGGACGACCGCATCACCTATCTGAGGCTCCCGGAGAACTCCGGCGGCTGTAGCGCCCCGCGCAACCACGCGATGGACGTGGCCCGCGCCCCGTACCTGATGTTCCTGGACAGCGACGACGAACTGCCGCCAAGGGCCTGCGAGTTGCTGCTCTCGGCCCACCGGGATCAGGACATCGACTTCGCCATGGGCCAGGTGGAACGGGTCCGCGTCGACACCGGCAGACGCTCCACCTGGATGCCGCACCTGGTCGACGAGGCCCGCACGGTGCGCGGCATCGAGGACGACCCACGGCTGCTCTTCGAGCACCTGTCGACCAGCAAGATGTACGCCCGGTCCTTCCTCGACCGGCACGCGCTGCGCTTCCCCGAGGGCATCCACTACGAGGACCAGCTGTTCTCGGCCCAGGCGTACTGCCTGGCACGGGCCTTCACGATCGTCCCGGAGCCGGTCTACCGCTGGTACATCGAGCCGTTCGCGGAGGCGGGCGCGGCCTCCATCTCCAACCAGCGCCACAAGATCAGCAACGTCCGTGACCGTATCCACGTGCAGCACCTGATCGACGCCTTCTTGGCGGAGAGCGGCCACGCGGCGATCAAGGAGGACAAGGACCACAAATTCCTCAAGCACGACTTCCGGATGTACGCGGGTGACGTGCCGTACCGCGACGAGGAGTGGCTGGCGGAATTCGCCGACACGGTGAACCCGTACCTGGCGGAGCTCGCACCAGGCGCCTACGCCCGCCTCCCCCGCGACGAGCGAGTCCTGTTGCGGCTGTTGCGCGACGGCCGTCTGGCGGACGCCAAGGTCGCCGCGCGCGGCCTGGGGCACGGGGTGGCACCCCGGGAGACGACCACGGATGCGGAGGGCCGCGTGTACTGGGGCGACAGGCTCCCGGACTCCTTGGAAGCCCGCCGCGAACTCGACCTGACGGACGAGGCATTGGACACCCGCCCGTTCGCGAGCGCCCTCTTCCGGCACGAGATCACGCGCCTTGCGAAGGGCCCCGGGGCGACGGTCGACCTGTGGGTACGCACGTACGACCCGGGCCTTCAGCTGCCGGTGGGCCCGCACATCGCCGCCGTCCACGTGGCCCCGGCGGGCCGCCGCCTGACGGAAAAGTTCCGCCTGGACCCGGTGCGCCCCGGGGTCTTCGAGGGGAGGGTCCGCCTGGACCTGGCAGCGGCCCCGCTCCCGGTACGCGGCTTCTCGGGGGTGCGCCACCCGGTCCTGGAACTCCAGGACCCCACCCGCCGCCCCAACACAGGCATCCTCCTGGCCTCCCTGACCTTCCCACCCCTGACAGCCGAGATCCGCTATCGGACGGTGTCCCCGCACCGGGTCACGATCGAGCCTGAGGGCCACAACTCGGGGCGTTTGCAGGTGCGGTGGGAGCCGGTGGGGACTCTGGGTACGGTGATCCGGCCGCTGGCGGGGCGGGTGCGGGCGGCGCTGAGGTAGGGCGCGTCCGGCGGGGTCTTTTCCCCTACCCCGCCCCTTCCCGTAACTGGGGGCGCTGCCCCCAGACCCCCGTCATCGCGCTGAACGCGCTCGTCCTCAAACGCCGGACGGGCTATGGGTAGCCGCCGCAGGCAACGGCGCCGGAGTCCGCTCACCCAGCGGCAGCGGCACAGGCCGGGCGTCCTGCCCGAGGAAGACCCGCCGCACCACCCGCTCCGCCGCGAACCCGTCGTCGTACTGACAGAACCGCTCCCGGAAGGCCGCCCGCAGCGCGGCAGCAGCCTCCCCCCGCCAACGCCCGCTCCGGAACGCCTCGATGAGCTCGTCCTCGGTCGTCGCGACGACCCCCGGCGTATCCCCCGGCCGCCCCGACAGCAGGTCGAACGTCACGCCCCGGGACTTCACGTACACGTCCCAGTCGTCGGCGTACGTGACGATCGGCCGGTCAAGGTTGGCGTAGTCGAACATGATCGACGAGTAGTCCGTGATCAGCGCGTCTGCCGCCAGGCAGAGATCCTCGACCACCGGGTACTTCGATACGTCGATGAGCGCCCCCTCATCCGCGAGCCGCCGCAACTGCGGGTCCTGCCCGTAGAAGTAGTGGGTGCGCACAAGGAGCACCGTGTCCTCGCCCAGGCCCGCCGCGACCTTCGCCAGATCCATCCGCGGGACGAAACCGGCCTGGTAGTCGCGGACGGTGGGGGCGTAGAGCACGGCCGTCCGGCCCGGCGCGATGCCGAGCCGCTCGCGTACCGCCGCGACCTCGGCGGCACCGGCACGGTAGAAGACGTCATTGCGCGGATAGCCGGAGTCGACCGACTCGAAGGCGCACGGGTAGACCCGCTCCCAGGTCTCGGCGGAGTGCTGGTTGGACGCGATGCTGAGGTCCCACTTGTCGGCGCGGGCGAGCAGTCGGCGGAAGCTCATGCCCTTGGCGGCGGCCGGGTAGCGCTGCTGGTCGATGCCCATGCGCTTGAGCGGGGTGCCGTGGTGGGTCTGGAGATGGACCTGGCCGGGGCGCTTGACGAACGTATCGGGGAAGTTGACGTTGTTGACCAGGTACTTGGCGCGGGCCATGACCTCCCAGTAGCGGGGCGAGTTCACGACCACGTGGTCGATGCCCGCGGGCACCTGGTCGGCCAGGTCCTTGCGCACCACCCAGACGCCGTGGACGTCGGGGGCCAGTTCCTTGGCCTTCTCGTAGATGGCGAGCGGATTGCAGCTGGGCAGCCGGAACCAGTAGGCGCCGTACACCGCGAGCTTCTCGTCGAGGGGCCGCCTGCGGTGCATCCGGTAGTACGCGGAGAAGGCCCGCTTGCCCGTCCTGACCTTGGTCTTCCTGAGCTTGACCCGGCCCTTGGACCGGGCCTGCCCGGCGAGTTGGAGGGCCTGGAAGGCCGGGTAGGAACCGCGGCCGATGGCCTTGAACTTGACGCCGAGCGTGCCCTCGGGCGGCACGAAACCGTCCGGCGCATAGCGCTGGTACAGCGCCGCCGAGCGACGGTAGAACTCGCGCCGGTCCGCGGGCACGACACGGTCCGCCCGCTCCAGGGTGAAGACGAAGTGGCTGACCATCCGCTCGAAGAGCACCGGGCGCACCGGGTCCAGGTCCTGGCGGGCGTCCAGGAAGTCGAAGAGCCGCTGGTACTGCTCGAAGATGGTGAAGTGCTTGCGGCCGGGCGTCTTCATCGAGTTGCCCTGGCGCCGCTGGCGGTACTCGACGCACACGTGGTCCAGGCAGCCGACGCGCTCGGCCGAGAGCATCGACGTATAGACCATGAGAGCGTCCTCGTAGAGCCCGTCGGTGTAGACGAAGCCGTTGCCGACGAAGAAGTCCCGCCTGAAGGCCCGGTTCCAGACCACCGCGAACAGGTCGACCAGGTACTCGGGGCGGTCCAGGGGGCGGAACACCTCGTCGCCCGCATCGGCGAGCAGCTCGCCGACGGCGCTCGGCTGCCGCTTGTTCCACCAGTACGTCCGCACGTGGTTGAAGAGCAGGATCTCCGGGTCGTCCAGGCGGTCGAGGCGCTCGGCCAGGGCCGAGAGGGCGCCGGGGGTCAGGGTGTCGTCGCTGTCGAGGAACAGCAGATAGTCGCCGCGCGCCTTCTCGACGCCGGTGTTGCGGGCCTGCCCGATGCCGCCGTTCCGCTCACGGTGCACGGCGACGACCCGGTCGTCCCGCGCCGCGTACTCGTCGACGATCGCGCCGCAGGCATCCGGCGAACAGTCGTCCACCGCGATCAGCTCGAAGTCCGTGTACGACTGGCCGAGCACCGAGTCCAGGCACTCACGCAGGTACCCCTGCACCTTGTACACGGGCACGACGACGCTGAACCTGGGCATAAGCAGGAGACTCCTGGCGGCATATCGGACTATCGGCCGATCCCACGCTACGTAGGGCGTACGTAACGCCCGGCGGCCAAAGGTCCCGATACGGAAGGACCAAGGTCACATAACCGTGCGCCGGTTCGCCCGGCGCTCGGCCCACCACGGTTCGCAGCGGCCCCCACGGTTCGCAGCCGTTCGCAGCCGTTCAGCCCACCACTTCGTACAGGACCTGACCCCCCGGCCCCGAAGTCACCTTCCGCAGCGCCGGATCGTCCGCCGCCAACCCCCCGTCCCCGGGCCGCTGCACGACCCACCGCGCGCGGTACCGGTGCAGCGCCGCGAGCCGGTCGGCCCGGCTGCTGTCCGGCGCGAAGTAGCGGTCGACCGTGGCCAGGCGTTCCCGCTGGTCCGGCAGGAAGAAGTCGGGGTAGCCCGGGGCCACGGTGTAGGGGCCGTACGCCGGGATCTGGCGGGCGCCCTGGCCCCGGGCCATGACCGTGTCGCCGTATCCGACCCAGGGCGTGAGCCACTGGTAACCCGCCCACGGGGCACGGGACTTGGCGTGCACCGCAGGCGGCAGGGCGTCCTCGCGTACGACGTAACCGAGCGTCCCGGACTGGGCCCACGCCCCGGCGAGCAGCGCCGCCCCGACGACCGCCGCGAAGACGTTGCGGACCAGGCGCGTCCCGCCGGACACCGCCGCGAGCGCGGCCGCCAGTTGGGCCGGGATCACCGCGGCGGGCAGCGCCCGGCCCCACGACCAGTGGCCGGTGACCGCCCCGGCCGCGACCGTCACGGCGCCGAGCAGAAAGAACAGCACCAGCGGGTCTCGCCGGTCGCGGCGCCAGCGCAGCGCGAGGGCCACGACGCCGATGAGCGCGAAGCCCAAGTGCGGCAGCAGGTTCCGGTACAGGGAGCGGTGGATGTCCTCCAGGCCGCCGATGCCGAAGAGATCGAAGAACTCGTAGTACGGCCAGGCCGCGAGCAGCGCGAGGCCCACCACCAGACCGCCGGCGAGCCGCAGCCAGGTCGCACGGTCCGGCCAGGGTCGCGCACCAAGCAGCACGCCCAGGGCACCGAACGTGGCGACGACGCCGGAGAACTGATGGCTGAGCAGCACCACCGCCCACATCAGGCCGAGCCCCAGGAACGCGCTCCAACTTCCCCGGCCGCGCAGGGACTTCGTCAGGAGCGCCCAGAAGTGGAAGGAGAGCGCCAGGGCGAACGTGCTCGGGTACGCCAGCGTCAGGGCCAGCGAGCCGAGCCCGATGAGGCCGCTCCAGGCGAACACCACCGGGCCCCACAGGAACAGCAGACACAGCAGCGCCAGCGGCACGGCCGCCCGCCGCCGCGTGAACGTACGGACGAAGTGCCGGACGCCGGTGCCGAGCAGCGCGAGTGAGACCAGGGCCCCGACGCGTAGAACCGTGAAGGTGCCCAGGCCCGTCGCCTTGGCGAACAGGGCGAGCAGCACCATCCACGGCGAGTAGTACGGGCTGTCGGTGTCCGCCGCGACCATCGGGTTGCCCGGGTCGGTCACGTCGGCGCGCAGCCGCTGGAGCGTGGCGGCGTGCACCCCCAGGTCGCCGACCCACGGCAGGCGTACCACCAGGAGGAGCAGGAGAGCGCCGAGGAGGACCAGCGCGGTGCGCAGTAAGGCCCGTGCGGGGGCGGAGTCGGCGGCGGGCGGCAGCGGCGTGGCCGCGCGGGTCCGGTCGGACGGCCCGAGGGTGGGGCGCCGCTCAGTTCCGGTGGTGGTCATGCTGGAACACCCATGTTCGGTACACCAGGAAGCGGAAGGCCGAGGCGAGCACGATGGAGAGCGCCTTGGCGAGGTTGGAGCCGAGCGGTCCGGACATGTTGAGTCCGTGGTACGCGACGTAGAACAGGCCGCTCTCCACGGCCACGCCGAGCCCGCTGAAGACGAAGAACAGCACGATCTGCCGCCGGGTGCGCGCGGAGCGGTCCCGGTAGGCGAAGAAGCGGAAGCCCAGGTAGTTGGTGCATATGGCTATGCAGCTGGCCAGGATCGTGGAGGTCATGGGATCCCGGCCCAGGCCGTGCAGAAGCAGGTTGAAGACGACGAAGTTGACGCCTACGCCGCTGCCGCCGACGATCCCGAACTTCACGATCTCCTTGGCGAGGCGGCGGATCCGGGCCAGGCCGGTCTCCGGTGCCGCCGGACGGGGAGGCGCCGGACGGGGAGGCGCCGGGCGGGGAGGCGCCGGGGGTGGCGCGGGCGCCGGGATCGTGGGGGTTCCCGGGGTGCTCGCGGGGCCGGGGATCGGGGGGTCGTGCAGGCCGGTCGTACTCATGGGCTCACTTCCTGCGGCGGCTGCGCGCACGCAGTTTGAAGGGCATGGTCACGGACTCCAGCTGCACGGCGAGGTCCATCTTCGACTCGCCGACGGTGCGGTCCTCGAAGTGGATCGGCACCTCGACGGCGGGGAAGCCGCGGCACAGCGCCGCGTACTTCATCTCGACCTGGAAGCTGTAGCCCGCGCTGCCGACCGAGGCCAGGTCGATGGCGCGCAGCGCGTCCGCCCGCCAGAGGTTGAAGCCACCGGTGATGTCGCGGATCCGGGTGCCGAGTACGGTGCCCGCGTACGCGTTGGCCCAGCGGGAGAGCAGCTTGCGGTGCAGGCCCCAGGCGTCGGAGAGGCTGCCACCGGAGACATAACGGCTGCCGACGACCACGCCCGCGCCGGTGGCGAGGGCGACGCCGAGCAGTTCGGGGACCTTGTCGACGGGGTGGCTGCCGTCGGCGTCCATCTGCAGCACGTACTGGGCGCCCTCGCTGATCGCCTGGCTCATTCCGGCGGCGTAGGCGCGGCCGAGGCCGTTCTTCTCGGTGCGGTGCAGGACGCTCATGCGGGGCCGGGCGCCCGCATCGGCGCCCTTGTCGTACCGGGCGGCGAGGGATTCGGCGAGGTCGCCGGTGCCGTCGGGGCTGGAGTCGTCGACGACGAGCAGGCTCAGGCCCGGCAGCGGCAGCTCCATCAGGGCCTCGGCCATGCCGGGCAGATTGCCCGCCTCGTTGTACGTCGGCATGACGACGGTGAGCGGGGTGTCGGCCCAGGCGGCGGGGAGCTGCCGCGGGCTGCTTTCGGTGTCCTTGAGGTTCATCCGGCGTCCGTTCAGAGGTCCGGCGAGAAGCGGAGCGTGGCGTCGGGCAGCACGGCCTCGCACCACACCCGGGCTCCCGCCCCGAGTTCGTTGTCCGCCCCCACGTGCGCCCCGTCCCCGATGACCGCACCCCGCAGATGGGTGCGCGGGCCGACCCCGGCACCGGCGCCGATCAGGCTCGCGTGGACGTGCGCATCGGCTCCGACCTCCGCCCCGTCGAGCACCATCGAGCCCAGCACCACGGCGCCCGGCCCGATCCGGGCGCCCGCGCCGACGACGGTGCCCTGCGCGAGCTTCGCGCCCTCCGCGACCTCGGCGCCGGGCAGCACCAGGGCCTCGCCGCGGCGTCCGGGGACGGCGGGCGAGTGGACGACACCGCGCACCAGGTCGGCCGAGGCCTGCACCAGGGCCTCGGGACGGCCGAGGTCCAGCCAGTACGTCTGCTCGACCTTGCCGTGCAGATGGGCACCGGAATCGAGCAGTCCGGGAAAGGTCTCGCGCTCCACGGAGACCGGCCGCCCGGCCGGGATGGTGTCGATGACCGAGCGCCGGAAGACGTAACACCCGGCGTTGATCTGGTCGGTGACGATCTCCTCGGGCGTCTGCGGCTTCTCCGTGAAGGCGGTGACGCGGCCCGTCGCGTCGGTCGGCACCAGGCCGAAGGCGCGCGGGTCGTCGGCCCGGGCGAGGTGCAGCGTGACATCGGCGTCGACGGTGCGGTGGGTGTCGACCAGGCCGCGGATGTCGAGCCCGGTGAGGATGTCGCCGTTGAAGACCAGGACCGGCTCGTCGGGCTCGCAGGTCAGCCGCTCCGCGGCGTTGCGGATCGCGCCGCCGGTGCCGAGCGGCTCGTCCTCGACGACGTACTCCAGGCGCACCCCATAGGCGGCGCCGTCACCGAAGTACGGCTCGAAGACCTCGGCCAGATAGCAGGTGGCCATGACGATGTGGTCGACCCCGGCCGCGCGGGCGCGGGCGATCTGGTGGGCGAGGAAGGGGACCCCGGCGGTGGGGACCATCGGCTTGGGGGTGTTCACCGTGACCGGCCGCAGCCGGGTGCCCTGGCCGCCGACCAGCAGGATCGCTTCCGTCATGCACTCTTCCCCGTCTTTCCCACACGCGTAGCTTCCGGACGATAGCTTTCGGACGATCAGCCACACTTTAGATTAAATGCCCGCTTTCGCCAGGAAGAGCAAAGTTCGGGCAATCTCTGGCAGAGCACAGCAAAGCGCTCCGGCCGTGAAGACGGCCGGAGCGCTGGTGCGGTTGCCTGGGTCGGTGCTATCCGGGTTCCGGTGCTCTCCGGGTTCCCGGCGCTCTCCGGGTTTCCGGTGCTATCCGGGGTGCTGGCTCACCCGTGGGTGCGCAGCAGCGTCCGCATCGTCCGCATCGCCACCGACAGGTTCGCCAGGTCGAAGGCCTCGGAGCCGCGGATCTCGTCCAGGGTCGTCTTCGCCCGGGTCAGGACCGACGCGTTCTTCTCCTCCCACGCCTTGAACCGCTGCTCGGGCGTCGACGCGCCGTCGCCCGCCGCGAGGACGTCCCCGGTGAGCGCCGCGTGCGCCGCGTACAGGTCCTCGCGGATCGCCGCGCGGGCCATGGACTGCCAGCGGTCGGTGCGGGGCAGCGCGCTGATCCGGTCCATCAGCTGCGTGATGGAGAGCCGGTCGGCCAGGTCGAAGTAGACCTCCGCGACCTCGAGCGGCGTCTTCTGCATCCGGTCCGCGATCAGGACGATGTCCAGGGCCGGGAACGCCGAGGAGAACCCGGCGACCCGCTGCGCGAGCTCCTCCGGGACCCCGGCATCGGTCAGCTCCTGGTGGATCCTCTCGTACCACTCCAGGTCGGCGCCACGGACCAGCTTCGGCAGCTCGGCCCAGACCTGCGCCACGCCCTCGCCGAAGAACCCGACGGTCTCGGCGAGGTCGATCGGCTGCGGCCGGTTGTTGAGCAGCCAGCGGGTGCCGCGCTCCACCAGGCGCCGGGAGTGCAGCCGGATCCGGGTCTGCACATCGGCGGCCACGACATTGTCGAGGGCCTCGACCGCATCCCAGACCTCGTTGAGTCCGAAGATCGCGCGGGCCGCGGTGTGGGCGCGTACGACCTCTTCGAGGGAGCCGCCGGTCTCCTCCCGCATCCGGTGCAGGAAGCTCGTGCCACCGCTGTTCACCGTGTCGTTGACCAGGACCGTCGTGACGATCTCGCGGCGCAGCGCGTGCGACTCGATCTGGTCCCGGAACTGCTCGCGCAGCGCGGTCGGGAAGTACGCGTACAGCAGGTTCTGCAGGTACGGGTCGTCGGGCATGCCGGTCTTCACCAGCTCCTCGGCAACCGTGATCTTCGTGTACGCGAGCAGCACGGCCGTCTCCGGCTGGGTGAGCCCGAGCCCGCTGTTCAGGCGCTCGCGGATCTGCCGCTCGGAGGGCAGGAACTCCAGGGCCCGGTCGAGGCTGCCCTCGCGGACCAGGGAGCGCATGAACCGCTGCTGGGCGTGGAGCATGCTCGGCGACTGGGCGAGCGCGTTGGCCAGGGCCGTGTTCTGCGCGTAGTTGTTGCGCAGTACGAGCGCGCCGACCTCGTCGGTCATCTCGGCGAGCAGCTTGTTGCGCTGCTTGACGGTCATATCGCCGTTGGCGACCACCGCGTTCAGCAGGATCTTGATGTTCACCTCGTGGTCGGAGGTGTCCACGCCCGCGCTGTTGTCGATCGCGTCGGTGTTGACCCGGCCTCCGGTGCGGGCGAACTCGATCCGGCCCAGCTGGGTCAGGCCCAGGTTGCCGCCCTCGCCGACGACCTTGACCCGCAGGTCGGCGCCGTCCACGCGGATCGCGTCGTTCGCCTTGTCACCGACGTCGGCGTCCGACTCGATGCGCGACTTCACGTACGTCCCGATGCCGCCGTTCCACAGCAGGTCCACCGGCGCCGTGAGGATGGCCCGCATCAGCTCGGCCGGGGTCATCTTGGCGACGCCCGGCTCGATCCCGAGCGCCTCGCGGATGTGCGCGTTCAGCTTGATCGACTTGGCGCTGCGCGGGAAGATCCCGCCGCCGGTGGAGAGCAGCTGCTTGTCGTAGTCGCCCCAGGACGAGCGGGGCAGCTCGAACAGGCGGCGCCGCTCCGCGTACGAGACGGCCGCGTCCGGCTTCGGGTCGATGAAGATGTGCCGGTGGTCGAAGGCCGCGACCAGGCGGATGTGCTCGGAGAGCAGCATGCCGTTGCCGAACACGTCGCCGGACATGTCGCCGACGCCGACGACCGTGAAGTCCTGGGTCTGCGTGTCGTGCCCGAGCTCGCGGAAGTGCCGCTTCACCGACTCCCAGGCGCCGCGGGCGGTGATGCCCATGCCCTTGTGGTCGTAGCCCGCCGAACCACCGGAGGCGAACGCGTCGCCGAGCCAGAAGTCGTACGCCTGGGCGACCTCGTTGGCGATGTCCGAGAACGTCGCCGTGCCCTTGTCGGCCGCGACCACCAGGTAGGTGTCGTCCTCGTCGTGGCGCACCACGCCCTTGGGCGGCACGACCTCGCCCGCCACCATGTTGTCGGTGATGTCGAGCAGCGCCGAGATGAAGGTCTTGTACGCGGCGATGCCCTCGGCCAGCCAGGCGTCCCGGTCCTTGGCAGGGTCGGGCAGCTGCTTGGCGACGAAGCCGCCCTTCGCGCCGACCGGGACGATCACGGTGTTCTTCACCATCTGCGCCTTGACCAGGCCGAGGATCTCCGTACGGAAGTCCTCCTTCCGGTCCGACCAGCGCAGACCGCCGCGCGCGACCTTGCCGAAGCGCAGGTGCACGCCCTCGACGCGGGGCGAGTACACCCAGATCTCGTAGGCGGGCCGGGGCTCCGGCAGGTCCGGGATGGCCTGCGGGTCCAGCTTCATGGAGACGTACGCGTGCGGCTCGTCGCCGTTCGCCTTCTGGAAGAAGTTGGTGCGCAGCGTGGCCTTGATGACGGTCAGGAAGGACCGCAGGATCCGGTCCTCGTCCAGGCTCGCCACCTCGTCGAGCGCGCCGTCCAGCTCCTCGAGGAGCCCGTCGATCAGCTCGGTCCCGGCCCGCTGGCGGTCCGGGGACATGCGGGCCTCGAAGAGCGAGACGAGCAGCCGGGTGGTGTGGACGTTGTTGAGGAGCGTGGACTCCATGTAGTCCTGGCTGAACTTCGAGCCGGCCTGCCGCAGGTACTTGGCGTACGCGCGCAGGACCATGGCCTGCCGCCAGTTCAGCCCGGCGCCGAGGATCAGGGAGCTGAAGCCGTCGTTCTCGGCCTTGCCGGTCCACACCGCGCTGAACGCCTCCTGGAAGCGGTCGCGGGCGTCGTCGGCCAGGTAGTCGCCGTTGCCGTTGCTCTCCGGCATGCGCAGGCCGAAGTCGTAGATCCAGGCGGTGGTGCCGTCGGAGGCGCGCAGCTCGTACGGCCGCTCGTCGACGACCTCGCAGCCGAGCCGCTGGAGCACCGGCAGGACCGCGGAGAGCGAGACCATCGCGCCCTCGCGGTAGATCTTGAAGCGGCGCTCGCGGGGTCCGGCGCCCACCGGTTCGTACAGGCTGAGCGCGAAGTCCTTGTCCTCGGCGCCGAGGGCCTCCAGGTGGACCAGGTCGGCGACGGCGGAGCGCGGCGTGTGGTCGGCCTTGTAGCCCTCGGGGAAGGCGCTGCCGTAGCGGCGAAGCAGCTCGGCGGCGTGCTCCTCGCCGACCTCGGCGGTCAGCGCCTCGGCGAAGCCGTCGGCCCAGGAGCGGGCGGCCTCGACCAGGCGGGCCTCGATCCGCTCCTTGTCGGCGTCGGAGAGCACCGGCAGCTCGGTGCCCGGCGGGACCCGGACCACGAAGTGCAGCCGGGACAGGATCGACTCGGTGTTCCAGGCGGTGAAGTCGACGTTGGTGCCGCCCAGCTCCTCCTTGAGGATGTCGATCAGGCGGAGCCGTACGGCCGTGGTGTACCGGTCGCGCGGCAGGTAGATCAGCGCCGAGTAGTAGCGCCCGTACTCGTCCTTGCGCAGGTAGAGCCGCAGGCGGCGGCGCTCTTGGAGGTAGAGCACGGAGGTCGAGATGGCTTGCAGCTCGTCGGCCGGGATCTGGAACAGCTCGTCGCGCGGGTACGTCTCGAGGATCTGCAGCAGGTCGCGTCCGTCGTGGCTGTGCGCCGAGAAACCGGCGCCCTTGAGCACCTCGTCGACCTTGCGCCGGATGACCGGTACGCGCCGCACGGACTCGGTGTACGCGGCGCTGGAGAACAGCCCCAGGAACCGCCGCTCGCCGACGACCTTGCCCTTGTCGTCGAACTTCTTCACGCCGACGTAGTCGAGGTAGCTGGGCCGGTGCACGGTGGCCCGGCTGTTCGCCTTGGTCAGGACGAGCAGCTTGTGCTCGCGGGCCTTGGCACGGGCGTCCGCGGGCAGCCGGTTGAAGGACGGGCTGACCGGGTGGGCGTGGGCGTCCTCACCGCTGTGCTTGGGGTCGGCGCGGAGGATGCCGAGGCCGGTGCCGGGGACGGCGCTGAGCGAGTCGTCGTCGTGCAGCTCGTACTCGCGGTAGCCGAGGAAGGTGAAGTGGTCGGCGGCGAGCCAGCGGAGCAGCTCGCGGGCCTCCTCGACCTCGCGTTCGTGCAGGTCCGACGGGCTGGGCTCGTTAGGCAGGTACTCGCCGATGCGCAGCGCGGCGTCGCGCATCTTCTCCCAGTCCTCGACGGCCTCCCGCACGTCGGAGAGGATCCGCAGCAGGTCGTTCGTCATCTGCGTCAGGTCGGCCCGGTCGGTCTCCCGGTCGATCTCCACGTGGATCCAGGACTCGGTGAGCGTGTCGTGCGTGTCCTTGGGCGCACCGTCGGGCAGCGTCTCGATCAGCTTGCCGGTCAGGTCACGGCGTACGACGACCTGCGGGTGGATCACGATGTGGATGCCGCGGCCCTGCCGGGACAGCTCGTTCGTCACGGAGTCCACGAGGAACGGCATGTCGTCGGTGACGACCTCGACCACGGTGTGGCTGCAGGTCCAGCCGTTCTCCTCCACGGTCGGCGTGTGGACCCGGACATTGGCCGTGCCCTGGGGGCGATTCTCGGCCAGGCGGTAGTGCGAGACGGCGGCGCCGAAGACATCGACGGGGTCCCGGTCGGTGAGGTCCTCGGGGGCGGTGTGCCGGTAGTAGCCCTGGAGGAACGTGAGCACGTCGGCTTGGGGGCCCTGGTCCACGCTCCTCGCGTCCCCAGTGGTGGTCCCCGTCGGAAGTTGCCCCCCGACCGGGCTGTTCTCAGCTACCCGGGCGGCCCGTGCGAGCAGCTCGGCCTTTGCTTCGTCCAGCTTGGTCTGCATGTCCTCTGGCTCCTGTCGCGCGCCGTTGCGTGACGTAGAAGAAAGTGTCGTTCCTGCGGAATTGGTTCCTGCGAAGAGTGACGTAACGCCGCGACGCGGGGTCTCCGGTCGGGCTCGACGCTATGCCGTGGCGAGAGAGGGCCGGGGCGTTATTGGCCAACTTGACCGTGCTCGGCCTGGAACCCTCGCGGGTTCCGCCCCGCCTAAGAAGCGCGACAGAGCCTGGCACCCGGGCACTCGACGGCTCCGGGCGGCAGCCGGGGACCGCAGGGTCCCCCGGGCATATCGCGCTGATCACGGGTCAAGGCTATCGCCCCGCACCGGCCCGCCGTCATGGGCCTTATGTGTACAAAAAGCGGCCCCGAAGTTTGACACTCTGGACAGCGACGCACACGTTATCGGCCAACTCTCACCCTTCACCGCTCCGGGCCCCCTTGGCACGGGTGCTTCGGGGAGGCACGTTGAGCGCAGCGGGTCCACAGTCGAACCAGAACATCCCGCGCATCAAGCACACCCTTCGCATCCAGAACATTCAGAACGGCTCGGGAGGGAGCGAGCGGCCATGACGGCGACCATCCTGATCGTGACCGGTGACGCGGCGGAGTCCCTTGAGGTCCTCTACCCCTACCAGCGGCTCCGCGAAGAGGGCTACGACGTGCACATCGCGGCCCCCGCCCGCAAGAAGCTGCAGTTCGTGGTGCACGACTTCGTGCCGGGCTTCGACACCTACACGGAGAAGCCGGGCTACACCTGGCCCGCCGACCTGGCCTTCTCCGAGATCGACCCGGGCCAGTACGCCGCCGTGGTGATCCCGGGCGGCCGCGCCCCGGAGTACCTGCGCAACGACCCGGAGCTCCGCAAGATCCTCAAGACCTTCTTCGACGCGGACAAGCCGGTGGCCCAGATCTGCCACGGCGCGCTGATCACAGCGGCCACGGACAACCTCAGAGGCCGTGACGTCACGGCGTACCCGGCCCTGGAACTCGACATGCAGTCCGCCGGTGCCACCTTCCACGACTCCGAAGTCGTGGTCGACGGCACCCTGATCTCGTCCCGTGCCTGGCCGGATCACTCGGCCTGGATGAGGGAGTTCCTGAAGCTGCTGCGCAGCAAGGCACCGGCCGAGGCCGAGTAAGGGCCGAGGCGTGGAGGTACCGGGCCACCGACCCGTTACGCCACAAGCTGCTGCGCGACTTACGCCACGAGCTGCTGCGCGACGCTGACCGCCTCCGCCAGTGAGTCCACCACGGGCACCTCCGGCCCCGCCGCGGCCAGGCTCTCCCGGCTGTGCGAGCCCCCGGTGTACAGCACGGCCCGCGCGCCCACGTGCTCCGCCGCCAGCGCGTCGTCCACCGCGTCCCCGATGACCACGGCACGCGCGGGGTGCACGGCCGCGGCGGAGGCCAGCTCGGCGACGTGCCGCGCCATGTGCTCCGCCTTGCCGCCCCCGGACGGCCCGGTCCGCCCGTCGACGCGTATGAACCGCGACTCGATCCCGAAGTCCCGGACCAGCGGCACCAGTTCGTCATGCCCGAACAAGCTCAGGATCGACTGGCTGTGCCCCGCGGACTGCCACTCCTTGAGCAGCGCCTCCGCCCCGTCGGCGAGGCCGCACCTCAGCCGATGCTCGCTGTAGTGCCGGTGGAACGTGCTGTCCATGACCTCCCACTCGGTCTCGGACGGCATCCGCCCTATCAGCCGCTCGTAGAACTTCGGCACCGGCACGCAGTACAGCTCCCGGTACTGCTCCAGCGTGATCGGCTCGAGTCCCAGCTCCGCGAACGCCGCGTTCGTGGCGCCGATGACCGCGTCGATGTCGTGGAACAGCGTGCCGTTCCAATCCCAGACGATGTGCGTCGTGCGCTTCCCCGTGCTCCCCATGCCTAAAAACGTACCGCGTCCCACCGACAGGCTGGGTCATCCGATCAGCTCTCGTCGGGTCAACCGATCAGGTTAGGGATCTCCTGCGTCGCGAACCACAGCAGCTCGTGGTCCTCCGCGCCGTCCACCGTGAACTGCGCGTCGTCGTCCCCCTGGTCCGCCGCGCCGAGGGCGTCCGCGGCCGCCGTGACGTCCGCCTCGGCGTCCGCCGCGTCCACATGCACCGCCGCCGCCTTGGCCAGCGGCACCGCTGTCTCGATCCGCACCTCGCCGAGCGAGCTCGGGTCGAGCCCCCGGTCGGGGTCGACGGCCGCCTCGGAGTCCGGCACGTCGACGGCGACGACGACCCGGCGGCGTACCACCGAAGGAGCCCCGGCGAGCAGCCGCAGCGAGGCGGCGGCGGCCCGGTTCAGGGCCGCGTACTCGAGCTCCTCGATGTCGTCCGAGACGTACCACTCCCGCAGCGCCGGTGTGACGGCATAGGCGGTCATCGGCCCGGGGCCCAGCTCCCCCGCCTGGTGCGCCTCGGCGAGTCGGGGCAGGGTCAGGGGAACGTAGACGCGCATGTCCGCCGCTTCCTTCTTCGGTGATCCCGGGGCTCTCGGCGCCCTCGGGGATCGGGTGATCAGAACCTGTCAGCGGCCTTCAGGATACGTGCGCGGGTCCCCCTTCGGAGTGCCCGTGCCCGGCCACGGGCCGCCCCCGACGACGCCCGCCCTTGACGCTCCCCGCAGCGCGCCTCGTACGCCTCGTCCCCCTGATAGGTGAACTTCCGGTACGCCCGGGCGGCACCCGGTCCCGCGTTGCGACCGCCGCGGCGGCCCCCGTACAAGAAGAGCCGAAAGCTACCGCCCGGTAATCAAACCGGGCCGGCGAACCGGCAGAACGGGGTGATCCATATGGACAGCAGGAACAGCGCGCACACCCGGCCCACGGAGACCCACCGCAGGACCGCCCGCGCCACGACCCGGCCCACCGACCGCAGCGGCCACAGCGCCCGCAGCGGGCCGCGCGGCCGCCGCGACCAGCGCCGCCCGCCGTCACCCCCGCCGCCCCGCAGGCGCCGCCTCACCCCGCACGAGCTGTTCGCCCAGCGGCTGCTCGCGGTGCTCAGCGGGGAGCGCCCGGTGCACTGGATGCTGGGCCACACCGTCGGCCCGGGCTACCAGCAGCTCGTGGAGCTCGCCCCGCGCACCCCGCTCAGGGCCCTGGGCACCCGCCCCGTCGTCCGGACCTGCCGCGCGCATCCGCTGCGCCCCGGCGTGGTCGAGGCCAGCGCGTGCATCGGCGCGGGTGACCAGGTGCGCGCGATGGCGTTCCGCCTGGAGCGGGGCCGGGACCTGCGCTGGCGCTGCGCCGCGGTGGAACTCGGCGGCGAACACGCCCCCGCCTGACGTACGCAGATCGCCACGTACGCAGATCGCCGGGCGCCCGGACGAATCCGGACCCCGGCGATCTGATCACGCACGCCTACGGCTCACGCCAGGCGGTTACTTCTTGCGGCGCTTACCCTTCTGCGCCTTGCGGCGCTCGGCCCGGGTCATACCGTCCGCCGAGGACCGCACCGGGGCCTCGCCGCCGTCGCTGGTGAAGTCGCCCTCGACGATGTCGCCCTCGCCGTCCACCTTGGGCGCGGTGAAGTGCAGCCGGTCCGGGCGGCGCGGGGCCTCGAGGCCCTTGGCCCGGATCTCGGGGCGCGTGCCCGCCGGGACGGCTTCCTGCGGCGCCTCGGCCTTGGCCAGGGAGGGCTTCTCCTCGGCCTCCACCGGGACCTCCTCGACCTGCTGCTCGACCTGGACCTCCAGGTTGAACAGGTAGCCGACGGACTCCTCCTTGATGCCCTCCATCATGGCGGTGAACATGTCGAAGCCCTCGCGCTGGTACTCGACCAGCGGGTCCTTCTGCGCCATGGCGCGCAGGCCGATGCCCTCCTGGAGGTAGTCCATCTCGTAGAGGTGCTCGCGCCACTTGCGGTCCAGGACCGAGAGGACCACGCGGCGCTCCAGCTCACGCATGATCTCCGAGCCGAGCTGCTCCTCACGCGCGTCGTACTGCTCGTGGATGTCGTCCTTGACGGACTCGGCGATGAACTCGGCGGTGAGCCCGGCGCGGTCGCCCGCGGCCTCCTCCAGCTCGTCGATGGTGACGTTCACCGGGTAGAGCTGCTTGAAGGCGCCCCACAGCCGGTCCAGGTCCCACTCCTCGGCAAAGCCCTCGGCGGTCTCCGCCGCGATGTACGCGTCGATGGTGTCGTCCATGAAGTGACGGATCTGCTCGTGCAGGTCCTCGCCCTCCAGGACGCGGCGGCGCTCGCCGTAGATGACCTCGCGCTGGCGGTTGAGGACCTCGTCGTACTTGAGGACGTTCTTACGCGTCTCGAAGTTCTGCTGCTCGACCTGCGACTGGGCGGAGGCGATCGCGCGCGTGACCATCTTGTTCTCGATGGGTACGTCGTCGGGGACGTTGGCCATCGCCATCACGCGCTCGACCATCTGGGCCTTGAACAGGCGCATCAGGTCGTCGCCGAGCGAGAGGTAGAACCGGGACTCGCCCGGGTCGCCCTGACGGCCGGAGCGGCCGCGCAGCTGGTTGTCGATACGCCGCGACTCGTGCCGCTCGGTGCCCAGGACGTACAGGCCGCCGAGGTCCGTGACCTCGTCGTGCTCGGCCTTGACGGCCGCCTCGGCCTTCTCCAGGGCGGCGGGCAGGGCCGCGGCCCACTCCTCGAGGTGCTCCTCGGGGTCGAGGCCGCGCTGGCGCAGCTCGGCCTCGGCGAGGTCGTCCGGGTTGCCGCCGAGCTTGATGTCGGTGCCTCGGCCGGCCATGTTCGTCGCGACGGTGACGGAGCCCTTGCGGCCCGCCTGGGCGACGATCGGCGCCTCCCGGTCGTGCTGCTTGGCGTTGAGCACCTCGTGCGGGACGCCGCGCTTGGCGAGCTGCTGGGAGAGGTACTCGGACTTCTCCACAGAAGTAGTGCCGACCAGGATCGGCTGGCCCTTGGCGTGCTTCTCCGCGATGTCGTCGACGACCGCGTCGAACTTGGCCTTCTCCGTGCGGTAGATCAGGTCCGACTGGTCCTTGCGGATCATCGGCCGGTTCGTCGGGATCGGCACCACGCCCAGCTTGTAGATCTGCTGGAACTCGGCGGCCTCGGTCATGGCCGTACCGGTCATGCCGGAGAGCTTGTCGTAGAGGCGGAAGAAGTTCTGGAGGGTGATCGTGGCGAGCGTCTGGTTCTCGTCCTTGATGTCCACCCCTTCCTTCGCCTCGATCGCCTGGTGCATGCCCTCGTTGTAGCGGCGGCCGGCGAGGATACGGCCGGTGTGCTCGTCGACGATCATGACTTCGCCGTCGATGACGACGTAGTCCTTGTCCTTCTTGAACAGTTCCTTCGCCTTGATGGCGTTGTTCAGATAGCCGACGAGCGGCGTGTTCACCGACTCGTAGAGGTTGTCGATGCCCAGCCAGTCCTCGACCTTGCTGACACCGGACTCGTGGATGCCGACGGTGCGCTTCTTCTCGTCGACCTCGTAGTCCCCGGTCTCCTCGATGCCCTTGAGCTGGTTGCCCGCCTCACCCTTGGTGAGGCGGGTGACGAGCTTGGCGAAGTCGCCGTACCACTTGGTGGCCTGGTCGGCGGGGCCGGAGATGATCAGTGGCGTACGGGCCTCGTCGACGAGGATGGAGTCGACCTCGTCGACCACGGCGAAGTTGTGGCCGCGCTGGACCAGCTCGTCCTTGGACCACGCCATGTTGTCGCGCAGGTAGTCGAAGCCGAACTCGTTGTTCGTGCCATAAGTGATGTCGCAGTTGTACTGCTCGCGGCGCTGGGCCGGCGACATGTTGGCGAGGATGCAGCCAACGTTCAGGCCGAGGAACTTGTGGACGCGGCCCATCATCTCGGAGTCGCGCTCGGCCAGGTAGTCGTTGACCGTGATCAGGTGAACGCCCTTGCCGGACAGCGCGTTCAGATACGTCGGCAGCGTGCCGACGAGGGTCTTGCCCTCACCGGTCTTCATCTCGGCCACATAGCCGAGGTGCAGGGCGGCGCCGCCCATGATCTGCACGTCGTAGTGGCGCTGGCCGAGGACGCGCTTGGCCGCCTCACGGACGGTGGCGAAGGCCTCCGGGAGCAGGTCGTCCAGGCTGTCGCCGGACTTGCCGTCGCTGTCGGCCCACTCCTGGTAGCGCTCCTTGTACTCGTCCGTGAGGGCGCGGAGCTCGGCGTCGGAGAGGTTGATGAAGTCCTCTTCGATGGAGTTGACCTGGTCCGCGATGCGGTGCAGCTTGCGCAGGATCTTTCCTTCGCCTGCACGCATGAGCTTGGTGAAGACGGACACGAGGGTTGATCTCCTTGCCGGTCGGGCCTGGCTCGGTCGGTTACTGCGTCAGCGCTGCTGACTGGCTGCGACGCACTGCCGTGTACGGCCGCTGCCTTACTACTGCTGTCTGGTGAGCAACGGCCATCGTATGCGAGGACGCACCCCCGCCGGGAGGGTCGCCGTGACTCAGGCCACCTGTCGCTCTCCGTGGAAACGAACGAGCACCGCGTGAGGTGCCCGGCCGCCCCCCGGAAATGTCTTGGCTCCCTCCTTCAGTAAGGCCGAGAATCGGCCGATGGAGCCCGTCACCCTCACCACCGACCGCCTGGTCCTGCGCACCATCGGCCCGCAGGACACCGACGCCGTGTACGCGGCCGCGCAGGATCCCGACATCCATCGCTGGACGACGATCCCCTCGCCCTATCTGCGCGAGCACGCCGAGACGTTCACCCGGCAGTTCGCGCCGGACACCTGGCGCGACAGCCGCGAATACCACTTCGCGATCGTCGACCGGGACTCCGCCGCCCTGGTCGCCGTGATGGGCGTCATGCCGCGCAGTGAGGGCGCCGCCGAGATCGGCTTCTGGGCGGTGAAGGAACACCGCGGCCACGGCTACGTCACCGAGGCACTGCGGGCCGTATCCCGCTGGGCGTTCACGCGCGCCGCCATCGACCGCCTTGAATGGCGCGCCGAGGTCGGCAACACGGCCTCCCGCGCGGTGGCCGAACGGGCCGGGTTCACCCTGGAGGGCACCCTGCGCGCCGGACTGCTGCAACGCGGCACGCGCCGGGACAGCTGGGTGGGTTCGCTGCTCCCCTCGGACCTCGGACTGCCGCCCCTGGACCCGTACTTGACCGCGGATCCCGCGGATTCGCTGATCCCGGACTGAGTTGTCAGTGGTGGCCTCTACGGTACGAACATGACCTCTGCCGCCGCCGCGCCCGCCCCGGAAGTCGAACTCTCCGCCGCCGAAGCCCGCCGCATCGCCCTGCGCGCCCAAGGGTTCCTCGGCGCGCCCGACCGCCGCGCCGGAGTCCGCGGCGTGCTGCGGCACCTCGGCGCGGTCCAGCTCGACACCATCTCCGTGCTCGCCCGCTCGCACGAGCTCATTCCGTACGCCCGCCTCGGCGCCGTCGGCCGCGGCACGGTGGAGGAGGCGTACTGGACCCCGACGTCCAACGGCGCACCCAAGGCACCGCCCCACGCCTTCGAGTACTGGTCGCACGCGGCCTGCATCCTGCCCATCGAGGAGTGGCCGCACTTCGCCTTCCGCCGCCGCGCCTACCGCACCCGGCCGCACTGGGGCCATGAGCTGAGCGAACCGGCCTACGAGCAGGTCATCAAGCAGCTGCGCACCGAAGGCCCACTGACGGCAACGGAGTTGGGCGGCGCGAAGAACAAGGGCGAGTGGTGGGACTGGTCCGAGTCCAAGGTCGCCGTCGAGCGCGCCCTCATGTACGGCGAGGTGGTGTGCACCGAGCGCCGCAGCTGGAAGCGGGTGTACGACCTCGCGGAGCGCGCGGTGCCCGATGAACTGCTCCACGACGACCTGGACGACCGGGAGTGTCTGCGCCGCCTGGTGCGCCTGGCCGGTGAGGCGCTCGGCGTGGGCACCCGCGCGGACATCGCGGACTACCACCGGCTCAAGGGCGAGCAGTTCGACGCGGTCGTCGCGGACTCCGGCCTCGTGCCGGTGACGGTGGCGGGCTGGTCCAAGCCGGCCTGGGCCGACCCGGCGGCCCTGGCGACCCCGCCCCGCGGCCGGCACCGTACGACGCTGCTCTCGCCCTTCGACTCCCTCGTCTGGGAGCGGGCCCGGACGGAGCGGATCTTCGGCTTCAACCACCGCCTGGAGGCGTACGTCCCGAAGCCGAAGCGGGTCCACGGGTACTTCGCGATGCCGCTGCTCTCCGGCGGGCGGCTGCTCGGCCGCGTCGACCCGGCGCGCGCGGGCAGCACGCTGGTGGCCCGGCACGCCTCCTTGGAGACGCCCAAGGCGGTTGAGCCGATGGCCGCGGCGCTGCGGGAGGCGGCCGAGTGGGTCGGCTGCTCGGACGTGCGGGTGGAGCGGGTGACCCCGGCGGAGCTGCGCGCACCGCTCACGGCGGCGCTCGCCTGACCTCGGGAGCGTGTGCGAGGGCCCGGGACTACCGGATCTCGAGGATCTTCTCCCGCATCGCGTAGACGACGGCCTCCATCCTGGAGTGCAGCTGAAGCTTCTCCAGGATGTTCCGCACATGGTTCTTCACGGTGTTCTCGGAGATGAACAGCTCCTTCGCGATATCGCGGTTGTTCATCCCCGTGGCCACCAGCTTGAGCACCTCCAGCTCGCGGTCGGTCAGCCGCGGTGCGGGCACGAGCCGGCGCTCGTCGGTGCGCTGGATCATCGACTTGAACTCGGTGAGCAGCTTCGACGCCATGGAGGGGCTGATCTGCGACTGCCCGTCGGCCACGGCGCGGATCGCGGTGGCCACCTCGTCCGTGGAGATCTCCTTCAGGAGATAACCGGTCGCCCCCGCCTTGATCGCGTCGTAGAGGTCGGCCTCCTCGTCGCTGATCGTCAGCATGATGATCTTGGCACTGGGGGCCACCTCCTTGATGGAGGTGCAGGCCTCGATGCCGCCGCGCTTCGGCATCCGCACATCCATGAGGACTATGTCGGGCAGCAGGTCGGCCGCCTTGTCGACGGCCTCCGCGCCGTCCCCCGCCTCCCCGACGACCTGGATGTCCTCCTCCTGTGCCAGGACGATCTCCAGGCCACGGCGGAAGAGCGCATGGTCGTCCACCACAAGGACCCGGATGGGCTCCTTCCGGGGCGCGCCCGTATCCGCGTCGCCGAGCACGCCGTCATCTCCGGCGTCCTCGCCACCCATCGGTCCGAAACTGTCCGCCATCGTTCCTCCCCCTGAAGGCCGAGGCCTTGCTCTCCCGTGCCGCACCAACCCCCCTCAGCAGTACGCGGGTTGGCCTGCCCGGACATGATTTCATGCCCGGAGGGCGGCGCGGTGCCCCAAGGGGTCGCACGCTGGTGCCCCTGGGGGCGCACGCACGCTCCAGGGGCACCTCGACAGATCGTCGGGCTTCGCCCGTCGGCTCCGGCCCGTTGGTTGAGTTCCCCGGCCCGTCGGCCGGGGATGCGGACCGTCGTGGCGTCAGCCGCCGAGCGCACCGCCTGCCATGGCCGTGTGCGCCTTGGCCACCATCGGGTCCGTGTCCAGGCGGATCACGCCGTAGTCGTATGCATGCCGACGGTAGACGACGCTCGGCTGCTTGGTTTCTGAGTCAACGAACAGATAGAAGTCGTGCCCGACCAGCTCCATCTCGTAGAGCGCCTGGTCGAGCGACATCGGTGCGGCGACATGGGTCTTCTCCCGGACCACCAGCGGTCCGTCGCCCTGCACTTCGAGGGATCCGATCTTCCTGGTCGGTACGGCCTCTTCCCTTTCGGCCGTGACGGGCTCTCCGTGCCCGTTCAGCGTGGCTGCCTCGGGGACTCGGTCGGCCACTTCGGCGGCCGACAGGCGGCCGGTGCCGCGGCGGCTGGATCGCTTGCTGTGTTGCTTGCGCAGACGGGCTTGCAGCTTCTCCTCGGCCAGGTCAAGTGCGGCATAGGGGTCGCTGGCACTGGCCTCGGCCCGGATCACCGGGCCGCGCGAGCGGAGCGTGATCTCCACTCGGTCCGAACGGTCTGCCTGTCGCGGATTCGGCTCCTTGGACACCTCGACGTCGAGGCTGATCACCTTGCCATCGAGCTTCTGGATCTTGTCCAGCTTCAGCTTCTCGGCCACGTGCTTGCGGAACCGCTCGGGCACCTCGGTCTTGCGGCCCTTGACGACGATGTCCACGCAGAACTCCGTTCCCGGATCGCTCCGCAGTCAGGCGCGGAGCGTCTCCCTCTTGCACCAGGCCCCGGTGACCCCCGGGGCCGCGGACTCGGTGACTTCCACCTCCTCCTCCCCCACGAACAAGATCTCCACCCCACCGGAGCGAGTGAATACGGAAAACTCGCAGCCGGCATTCCGATATGCGAGGTCAGGCATCCGCCATTCCTCACAACCGAACATATCTCGCCCGGACGGATGTCGTCACCCTCTACTGCGGCATACCTCCATTCAGGTGAAATACCTCTGTCGTTACCTGCAACGACGCAGCTCCTCAGTCAGTTCCGGTTTATCTCGAAGGAGTCCGGAGAACTGGCGACCACGGCTGCGTTCAGACGCACGTTCGTACCTGACATTCCGTGCCATGGGCCCGCCGCCGAGCCTGTCCCTGACCCTGTCCCGTCAAGGGCCGGCACCGGGGCGGTGGCCGATTCCGGGGTGGTCCACTCGTCAACTTCCGCTGCGACGCCTGCTACTCGCAGGGCACGCGCGGCCTCCGCCAGTGACGCACCGGTTGTCATGAGGTCGTCGACGAGGACGGTCCGCCGCCCCGCGAGCAGGCGTTCGGCGCCCGCCACCACCTCCAGGGCACCGGCCAGATTGGCCAGCCTCTGCCGGGAGTTCAGCCCCGACTGGTCGGCCACCTCCCTCCGCTGCCGGAGCACCGGAACCACCCGCGCCGGGAGCCCCGACCGCCGCAACTCCCGCGCCGCCGCGACGGCGATCCTCCGTGCCGGGTCGTGTCCCCGCGCCCGCACCGCGCGCCGTGCCGACGGGACCGGCACCAGGACCAACGGGCCCGGCCATGGATCACCCGACTCCGTCCTGTTCTCCGTTCCCCCCTCCGTCCCGTTCTCTGTTCCTCCTTCCGTCCTGTCCGCCGTTCCTCCTTCCGTCCTGTTCTCCCGCCGCAGCCCCGCGCGCACCGCGCCCGCAAGGGCCGCGCCCAGTGCCTCTGCGAGGCCCAGCGCGCCCCGCTCCTTGTGGGCGAGCAGCACGGCACGCACCTCGTCCGCGTACGGGGCCGCCGCGTACACCGTGGGCAAACCGGCCGGCTCGGACGCCGGGCGCACCCGCTGCGGCACCCGCCCGTACAGAGCCGCGCGACAGCTGTCGCACAGCGCCGTACGGGACCTCCCGCAGCCACCGCAGTCCGGCGGAAGCACCAGGTCAGCGAAGTCCCGCCACCACCCCCGCATGTCCACCACTGTGCCAACGAGACCCAGACCCGGCCACCCCTGTGGATAACTCTGGGGAGCGGCGGCAGAGGCCCTGTGGACAACTGCCCCATGGGGAGCGTGGGTTGATGGTCGGCGGGCCCAACTGGGGTGAGCGGTACGGCGAAGGGGGCGGGGGCAGAGGCAGGGGGAGAGAGAGGGGGACGGGCAACTGCAGCGGGGCAGGCCGTGTTGGCGGCACCCATCGGTGCCGCCCCGCCTAAGCCCGGACGAGACCGGCAGCCTCACCCCCGACGGACCGGCAGCAGCCTCAGCCCGGCCGGATCAGTGGCCTCAGCCCGGATACACCGGCGCAGCGCCCTCCGTCACCACGGTCCTCCAGTTCGCGCCCGGGGGCAGCCGTACGATCCCGTCCTCGTCGGAGTGGGCCACCAGCGGAAGCCGGTCGTCCTCCGAGGCCGCGATGTCCGTCACGCCCGTGAGCGCCGGTATGGACGGTCCCGCCTCCGCCGAGCCGTCGCTCTGGACGTACTGCAGCTGCTGCACACCGCCGGCCTCCCTGCCGACCACCACGAGGCGGCTGCCGCCCGCCCACGACATGGCGGTGACCTCCTCCATCTGCGGTGCCCCGGGCCGGAGTCCGACGACCGATACCTCGGGGTCCTCCGCGGTGCCCTGGCGTTCCACCCGGCCGATCTTCAGCGAGACCTTGTCGTCCTGCTCGACGAGCAGCGCCACCCGGACACCGTCCGACGACGCCTGCACCGCCTTTATGCGCGCCTCTCCCAGACCCTGGACCTTGACCTCCACCGGGGCACCGGTCCCCTGGGCCAACCAAAGGAGCCGCTGGTTCCGGGTGTCGCGGTCGGTCACCCACAAGTCGCCGCGGCCGTCCCAACTGGGCTTCCCCAGGCCGTCCGCCTCCTGCTTGGACCGGCTGCGCAGCTGCGTCTTCTCCAGCGTGCCGCCGGGCAGCAGCGAGCCGACGTACAGCGAACGCCCGTCGTTCGACACCCCGGCCGCCCGGTCCTCGGTGCGCGCCACCGCGGCGGACCGCAGTTCCTTGCTGCCGTCTCCCAGGGGGCCCGGCACCGGCTCCACGTCATCCTTGTTCCGCGGCATGCGCACCAAGCGGTGCTTGGCATCGATGAAGTACTGGTAATCCGGGCTGCTTTCCCTGCGCCCCGGGCTGTCGGCCGCCGCCTGATCGGCGGTCAGAGTACACAGCTGCGAGCCGTCCGACCTCAGCAGCTCGACCTGTTCGACCCCGACGGGCGGCAAGTCTCTGAGCGTGAAGAAGAGTTGCGTCGCCATCTTGCGGCAGCGGTCCGGCCGTACGCCGTCGACCCGGTGGTTGAGCGGCACCCGAAGGCGGTTCTCGTCGTCGGGCGAGAGCGACTTGGTGCCCGGCTTCAGTGCCGTACCACTCGGAAAGCGCGAATCCACCACCTGGCTCAGCCAGTTGGCCGGCCCGTCGAGCAGCGAGTTCACCGCTTGGGCCACCGGATCCGGCTGCTTGCGCACATAGACCGGGTCAGGGACCAGCGGCAGCGAACCCTGCGCCCCGCCCCCGTCCGACGAGGAGGCCGAGGCGAAGTAGTACTTGTTGACGGGGAGATAGAGGCGCTGGAAGTCCGACTCGCCGAGCACCACGCCCGGTGGCAGCCGGTCGATCCGCCACTCCGAGCCGTCCTTGCCCTCTTGCTGAGTGAGGTGGATGGTCTCGGCGTACGTGCCCTGCCCCGGCTGATACGCGTGCTGCCCGTCCACCGTGGCGACCCGGCGGCCGGAGAGCGCGAACGTATAACCGCTGCCCTTACGGTCGTTGCTGGTGCGGTCCGTGTCCGTGTTGGGGCCGTCCGCGAGGACGGTGGTGGAGCGCTCGGGGTGCCAGTTCTCCGACGCCTTCTTCGTCAAGTACTTGCGGGCCATGGCGAATTGGGGGTCGTCGCTGGTCAGCGCCTCCAGAAAGCCATCGACGATCTCACTCGGGTCGGCGCCGGGGCGCGGCGGCACCGCGATGACCCGCACCCGCGACTCCTGCGCGGGCATGTCCACCGGCCCGAGACCCCCACTGTCCGGCATCGAGGCGCACCCGGCCAGGAACACCGTGCCGCAGCCGAGGGCAGCACCGGTGCGCAAGGTACGGGAGCGGCCCCGACGTCCTCGGTCAGCGCCCACGCGTGCTCTCCCCTTCTCGGTCACCACTTTCTCGGTCCCCACTGCTTACGTCACCGCCGCGACCGTCACGCTGGACGCCGCTCCTACTGTTGCCGCTGCTGTCGGTGCGGGTACGGGTGCGGGTGCCGGTGCCGTCACTGGCGTCGCTGTCGTCAACGCTGGCGTCGACGCTGTCTTCGCGTCTGCCGTCGCTTGCGTCGACGCCGACGCCGCCCCCGTCGCTCGCCGCGCCCTCTGCGCTGTCTGTGTCCGCTTCTATGTCCGTTGCTGTATCCGCTGCTTGCTCATCGGCCTCTGCGTTCCCCATGGCGCCTGCGGCCCCGGCGCTGAGCTCACTGTCCGCGGGATCGGCTTGCCGGGGCTCCGGCCCCTCCGAGTCCCCCGCCGCCACAGTCACCGACACAGTCGCAGTGCCGCCCCCAGCTACGGCCGTACCAGCCACGCCGCCCGTAGCGGCGTCCGGCACCCGCGTCTGACGCGGCACGACCCTGGTCCCGCTGGCTCCGGGTAGCGCCGCCGGATCCGCCACAGGAGCCTGCCGCGCCACGGTCGCGGCGGTCGCTGCCACGCTCGCCACGTTCTCCCCCGTCGACGGCGGAGTGGACGCCCCCTGCTCCTGCGCGGGCTGCACCGGCACGGTGGCGAGCTTGCTCCGGCCACCCAGCGGCAACCCGGCGTCGCTCAGATCGCGGTTGCGCCGCGAGTCCTCCGGCTCCAGGGGTATGGGGGAGCCGCGCAGCGCCTCGTCCGCCGTGCGCGGCAGCGTGAGGCGGAACTGCGAGCCGCCTCCCGGCTCGCCCCAGGCCTGTAGCCAGCCGCCGTGCAGCCGGGCGTCCTCGAGCGCGATGGCGAGGCCGAGCCCGGTGCCACCGGTGGTACGCGCGCGTGCCGGGTCGGCCCGCCAGAAACGGTTGAACACCCGGGTCGCCTCACCGGGCTTGAGGCCCACCCCGTAGTCGCGTACGGCGACCGCCACCGCGCCACCGGCCGCCCCGAGACGTACCACCACGTCCCGGCCCTCGCCGTGCTCCACGGCGTTCGCGACGAGATTGCGCAGCACCCGCTCCACCCGGCGGGCGTCCGCCTCGGCCACCACGGGCTGATCGTCGCCGACGACCCTGATCCGGCCGCCCTTGCGCTCGGCCAGCGGCTCGGCCCCGCCCACGACACGACGTACAACATCACGCAGGTCTATCGCCTCGGCCTCCAGCGCCGCCGCCCCCGCGTCGAACCTGCTGATCTCGAGCAGATCGGCGAGCAGCGACTCGAACCGGTCCAGCTGATCGGCGAGCAGTTCCGCCGACCGCGCCGTCACCGGGTCGAAATCCTCGCGCGCCTCATGGATCACATCTGCGGCCATCCGCACGGTCGTCAGCGGTGTACGCAGCTCGTGGGACACATCCGAGACGAAACGCCGCTGCATCCGCGACAGGTCCTCCAGCTGCTGAATCTTCAGCTGGAGGTTCTGCGCCATCTTGTTGAACGCCTCGCCGAGCCGCGCGATGTCGTCCTCGCCGGTCACCTTCATACGTTCCTGAAGGCGCCCGGCGGACAACCGCTCCGCGACCCCCGCCGCCATCCGGACCGGCGTGACCACCTGCCGCACGACCAGCCAGGCGATCGCGCCGAGCAGCACCACCACAAAGAGCCCAGCCGTGGCCAGCGTGCCCTTCACCAGGCTCAGCGACTTCTCCTCCTGCGTCAGCGGGAAGAGGTAGTAGAGCTGATACGGATCGTTGTTGATGTCGGTCAGCTGCCGACCGATGACCAGACCGGCCACCGGTTCCTGGCCGCGCGTATAGACGATGCGCGAGAAGCTCTGGTGCGCGCCGTTCCCCCGCTCCACCTGGTCCCGCAGCTCCGTGGGCACGCTCTCCAGGGCCGCGACGTCGCCGGAGGCCCGCGGCCCCCGCCCTCGGCCGGCGTCACCGCCGGAGCTCAGCGCCACCACATCGAAGGCGCTCTGCCCGCCGCTGGACAGCTGCGTCACCAGGTCGGAACGCCACTGCGAGGCGTTCTGCTGCACCATGCCGTCGGCCGACCCGCCGCGGCTGCCGTCCTGAGCCCTGGCAACCGCGTCCTTCGCGGCCTCGAAACCACCCGCGGCCTGGCTCTGCGATGCCCTCTCCTTGGCATCGAGCAGCCCGTTGCGCACCTGCCCGATCACGACGAGACCGAGCAACAGCACCACGCCGAGCGACATCAGCAGAGTGCCGGCCACCACGCGCAACTGGATGTTCCGCCGCCACAGCCGCATGACCGGCAGCAGCGGCCGACGCACCCAGCGCAGCAGCAACCGCAGCACGGGGCTGCCTTGCACCCCGTCCTGCAGCATCAGCCCGCCGTCGACCAGCCTCCCGAACCGGGAGGCCCGCCCCGTCGGGGCCAACGGCCGCTCCGGCCTGGAACCCGGTCGCCCGGGCGGCGGCGCAGCGGCGCTGTCCCGGGACATCTCAGCTCGGCCCGGCCTTGTAACCGACGCCGCGGACGGTCACCACGATCTCCGGCCGCTCCGGATCCTTCTCGACCTTCGAGCGCAGCCGCTGCACATGGACGTTGACCAGCCGAGTATCGGCCGCATGCCGGTAGCCCCACACCTGCTCGAGCAGCACCTCGCGCGTGAACACCTGCCACGGCTTACGGGCAAGAGCGACCAGAAGGTCGAACTCCAACGGGGTCAGCGCGATCGCCTGCCCGTCCCGCTTCACCGAGTGACCGGCGACATCGATCACAAGATCACCGATAGCCAGCTGCTCCGGCGCAGGCTCCTCCGACCTCCGCAGCCGCGCCCGGATACGGGCCACGAGCTCCTTCGGCTTGAACGGCTTCACGATGTAGTCATCGGCACCCGATTCGAGTCCCACCACCACATCCACGGTGTCGCTCTTGGCGGTGAGCATGACGATGGGCACCCCGGACTCCGCCCGGATCAGCCGGCACACCTCGATGCCGTCCCGACCGGGCAGCATCAGGTCAAGCAGCACCAGATCCGGCTTGGTCTCCCGGAAGGCTGCCAGCGCCTTGTCGCCGTCTGCCACGAACGACGGTTCAAAACCTTCTCCCCGCAACACGATCCCGAGCATCTCGGCCAGTGCGGTGTCGTCGTCGACGACAAGGACTCGTCCCTTCATGACTGACATCATCCCATTAGCTAATCGTTACCTGGCGTGACCTGGCACACAGCTCCGCAAGCCCCTCGGCCGTCACGGGCGAGACCACCCCGGACTCGGTGACGATCGCCGTCACCAGCTCCGGCGGCGTCACGTCGAACGCCGGGTTGTACGCCTGCGTGCCCAGCGGGGCCACCGCTATCCCGCCCCCGGACTCCGCTCCCGCCACGGACACCTGCGGTGCCATGAACTCCGTCACTTCCTGTCCCGCCCGCTGCTCGACCTCGATCGCGGCACCATCCGCGGTGTCCAGGTCGATCGTGGTGACGGGCGCCACCACGATGAACGGCACATGGTGGTACTTGGCAAGCACCGCGAGCGGATAGCTCCCCACCTTGTTGGCCACCGAACCGTCGGCGACGATCCGGTCCGCGCCGATCAATACCGCGTCCACTTCACCCGCCGCGAAGAGCGAGCCCGCCGCGTTGTCCGTCAGCAAGCTGTACGCCATGCCACTGCGGGCCGCCTCGTACGCCGTGAGCCGCGCCCCCTGCAACAGGGGCCGGGTCTCGTCCACCCACAGCCGGTTCAGCTGCCCCGCCCGGTGCGCGGCCAGCGCCACCGCGAACGCCGTCCCCTGGCCCCCGGACACCAGCGCCCCGGTATTGCAGTGGGTGAGGATCCGATGCCCGCCGCCCGGCCGCAGTTCATCGAGCAGCGCGAACCCGTGCTCGGCCATCCTCCTGCTCGCCTCGGCGTCCTCCGCGTGCAGGGCCCGGGCGGTGGCCAGCGCGGCCGCAGCCCCTTTGTCCCGGCCGCCCCCTTCCGCGAGCACGGAGCGGTACGCCTCCTGCGCCCGCCGCGCTCCACGTGAAAGGTTCACCGCGGTGGGCCGCGCGGAGGCCAGCGCATCCGCCGCCTCGTCCACGTCGTACCCCCGTGCGGCGGCGAGCGCGACACCGTACGCCCCGGCGATACCGAGAACCGGCGCCCCGCGCACCGCAAGCATCCGGATCGCCCGCACCAGGGCGGGCGGGTCGGTGCACACCAACTCCACTTCCTCCGCCGGAAGCCTGGTCTGGTCGAGAAGCACCAGCACAGGGCCTTCCGGAGACTCGTCCCAACGAATAGTGGGCGGAGCCTGCGGTCTGCCGTCCTCGACGTTTCGCGCGTGCTGATCAGCCATCCGCCCAGTCTGCCCGTTGTCCGACAGACAATTGAAGGTGCGCAGCCCGTCCGGCACCCCGTACCCGAACAGACACACCATGGCACGATGGCAGCCAACCTGCCGCCGCAACCGCGGTCGGGCACCGTGAAGGAGCGACGATGAACGACACTCCGGGCTGGGCCTCGCCCGGATCTGCCCCGTCCGACGGAGACGACAAGAGCACACCCGGCTCTGCCGAACCCGCCGACCAGGATCGCGATGCGGCCTCGAAGTGGTCCAAGGAGCAGCCGCCGCCCGGCCAGTGGTCGGCCCCCGGCACCCCTGCCCCCGGTCAGGGCCAGACTCCCCCGCCGCAGCACGGTCCTGGAGGACACGGAGGTCAGGGCAACTGGGGCGGCGGCCCCGGCGTCCCACCGGGCCGGCCCCACGGTGGCTGGGGCGGCGGCTGGGGCGGTCCGCCACCGGCGGCCAAGCCCGGGGTGATCCCGCTCCGCCCGCTCGGCGTCGGCGAAATCCTCGACGGCGCCGTCTCGACCATGCGCGCCCACTGGCGCACAGTCCTCGGCATCTCGCTCACCGTCGCGGTGATCACCGAACTCGTGGTCGTCCTGCTGCAGGGATTCGTCCTGGACATACAGGGCAGCACCGACGTACTGAACGACCCGAACCCGACCCCCGCCGAACTCCGCGGCGCCCTCAGCAGGACCCTCTTGGACTCCGGCGTCATCCTGGTGATCTCGCTGCTCGGGACCTTCGTGGTGACGGCCCTGCTCACGATGGTGACGAGCCGAGCCGTCCTCGGTAAGCCCGTGACCAGCGCTGAAGCCTGGCGCGACGCGAAGCCCCAGCTGCCCCGCCTGCTCGGCCTCACCTTCCTGCTCCCGCTGCTCGCGTCCCTCGTCGTCGCCATCGGGATCCTGCCCGGCCTGCTGCTCGCCCTCACGGCGGCCACCGAGGCCGGTGTCGCACTCGCGGTGCTCGGCGGGCTCGCCGGAGTCGTCTTCGCCGTCTGGCTCCTCGTCCGCTTCTCCCTCTCCTCTCCGGCGCTGATGCTGGAGAAGCAGACCGTACGGAAGGCGCTGAGCCGCTCCGCGAAGCTCGTCCGGGGCTCGTGGTGGCGGGTGTTCGGCATTCAGCTGCTTGCCACGATCATCGTCAATGTCATGGTGTCGCTCATCCTCATCCCGTTCACCTACATCGCCTACGCGGTCAGCGGTGAAGGCATGAGCGGATTCCTCACCAGCGGCACCGGCGACGTCGGCTGGACCTTTTTGATCATCACCGGTATCGGCTCCGTGGTGGGATCGATGCTGGCCTTCCCGATCACCGCGGGAGTCACCGTGCTCCTCTACATCGACCTGCGGATCCGGCGCGAGGCACTCGACCTCGAACTCGCCCGGGCCGCCGGCATCCAGGGATACGGCTCCGCACCCGGCACCCCGGGGAGCTGATGCGATGACCGTGACGGGGGGAATTCTCAGGGCGCTGCCCGTGCAGCCGCGCACCGGCGACGAACCGCCGGTGACGATCGATCGCGGTCCGGCGCGGGAGGCCGCCGAACGCGAGCTGTCCAGGCCGATGTACCACGAGAACGACCCGAGCCTCTTCCAGCGCGCCCTGAACCGCTTCTGGGAATGGATCGGCGATCTCTTCAACGCCGCCTCGGGAGCCGCCCCTGGGGGCGGGCTCGGGCTCTTCGTGATCGTCCTCGTGGTGATCCTGCTGCTCGTCGCGCTGTGGTGGCGCCTCGGCACCCCGCACCGCACTCCGTCATCCGCGGCCGCCCTCTTCGACGACCGGCCGCGCAGCGCCGCGGAGCATCGCGCGGCAGCAGCGGCGCACGCAGCCGAGCAACGGTGGAGCCAGGCCGTGCAGGAACGGATGCGCGCCATCGTGCGCTCCCTGGAGGAGCGTGCTCTGCTCGACCCCCGCCCCGGCCGCACCGCCGACGAGGCGGCCGCCGACGCAGGCCATGCGCTCCCGGCCCATGCGGACCGACTCCGCTCGGCCGCCCGGGAGTTCGACGCCGTGGCATACGGCGGACGCAGCGCCGACGAGGCGGCATACCTCCGTCTCACTGCTCTCGACGAGGAATTGGAACGGACCAAGCCGGTTCTCAGCCCGGTCCAGGGAGGCGCTGAATGACCGGGCTCACCGCGCCGTCGACGTCGACGGCTGCCGCTCCACGTCAGGTGTGGACCCGCGCCCGCGGCCTGCTGCTCGGCTTCACCCTGCTGCTCGTCGCCGGGATCGCCATCGCCGCGCTGCGCTCCGGCGAGGAGCACGGTCGGCTCGACCCCCGATCCGCGGATCGCTACGGAAGCCGCGCGGTGGCCGAACTGCTCGCCGACCGAGGCGTGACCACTCGGGTGGTGACCACCACCGACGAGGCCACTGCCGCGGCCGGTCCCGATACGACGCTGCTCGTCGCCACCCCCGACCTGCTCACCCCCCGGCAGCAGTCCGCCATCCGCTCCGCCACCGCGAAGCCCGGCGGCCGCACCCTCCTGCTCGCTCCCGGGTCTGCTTCGGTGGACACCCTGGCCCCCGGTGTCCGGGCCGAGTCCACCAGTCTCGACTCCACGCTGCCGCCGGACTGCTCGCTGTCCGAGGCCCGCCGTGCCGGCAGCGCGGACACCGGCGGAGGCCACCGCTACTCCTCCAACTCCTCGGACACCGACTCCTGTTACCTCAGCGACGGCCTGCCCACCGTGATGCGCATCCCGGCTGCCGACGGGGACACCGTGCTCCTGGGAGCCCCCGACATCCTCTACAACCACCGCCTGGACCAGCACGGCAACGCCTCGCTCGCGCTCCAACTCCTCGGTTCCCGCCCACATCTGGTCTGGTACCTCCCCTCCCTCAGTGACGCTTCAGCCACCGACAGCGGTGACCGCAGCTTCTTCGACCTCATTCCCTCCGGCTGGCGTTGGGGAGTACTGCAACTCACCCTCGCCGCCGTAGTCGCCGCACTGTGGCGCGGCCGCCGTCTCGGCCCTCTTGTGCAGGAGCGCCTTCCGGTCGCCATTCGCGCTTCCGAGGCGGCAGAAGGCAGGGCCCGCCTCTACCGGAAGGCAAACGCCCGGGACCGTGCGGCCATGGCCCTCCGCTCAGCAACTCGCACGCGCCTGGCCCCCCTCGTCGGCGTACTGCCTGCACAGGCGCACGCACCAGAGGTCCTGTTGCCTGCCCTCACGGCCCAACTCCCCGGAAGCGCCCGGGATCTGCATGCCCTGCTCTTCGGACCTCCCCCGTCCGATGACATCGCCCTTGTCTCGCTGGCCGACCAACTCGACGCCCTCGAAAGAGAGGTACGCACCACATGAGCGCCCCGATCGCAGACGCCACTGGGAACGCGGACCACGCCCGTTCCGCCCTGGAGGCCTTGCGTACCGAGATCGCGAAGGCCGTCGTCGGACAGGACCCCGCTGTCACCGGACTCGTCGTCGCCCTACTGTGCCGCGGCCACGTCCTGCTGGAAGGCGTCCCCGGGGTGGCCAAGACGCTCCTCGTGCGCGCCCTCTCCGCCGCCTTGGAACTCGACACCAAGCGCGTCCAGTTCACCCCCGACCTGATGCCGAGCGACGTCACGGGATCTCTCGTCTACGACGCCCGCACCTCCGAGTTCTCCTTCCAGCCCGGCCCGGTCTTCACCAACCTTCTGCTGGCCGATGAAATCAACCGGACCCCTCCCAAGACCCAGTCCTCGCTCCTGGAGGCCATGGAGGAGCGCCAGGTCACCGTCGACGGCACTCCCCGCCGACTCCCGGAGCCCTTCCTCGTCGCCGCCACACAGAACCCCGTCGAGTACGAAGGCACTTACCCCCTCCCTGAAGCTCAGCTCGACCGTTTTCTCCTCAAACTCAACGTCCCCCTTCCTTCTCGCCAGGACGAGATCGCCGTCCTCACCCGCCACGCGGAGGGCTTCAATCCGCACGACCTTCAGGCCGCCGGAGTACGCCCGGTAGCCGGCCCCGAAACCCTCGAGGCCGCGCGGGCCGCGGTGGCGAAAACCGCGGTCTCCCCCGAAGTGACCGGCTACGTCGTGGACATCTGCCGGGCGACCCGTGAGTCGCCATCTCTTACCCTTGGCGTCTCGCCCCGTGGCGCGACTGCTCTGCTCTCAACCTCTCGCGCTTGGGCCTGGCTCACCGGTCGCGACTACGTCATCCCCGACGATGTCAAAGCCCTGGCCCTGCCCACTCTTCGGCACCGGGTCCAACTACGCCCCGAAGCCGAAATGGAGGGAGTCACCGCCGACTCCGTCGTCAACGCCATCCTCGCCAACGTCCCCGTACCCCGCTGAGGCGAGCACCGATGGCACTCACTGGACGTACTGCTCTCCTCGCGGCTCTGGGCACTCTCCCCGTCGGATTCCTCGCCCCAAGCTGGGCGGGCATCCTCTCGGTCAATGGCCCCCTCGCACTCGCAATGATGTGCGATTACGCCCTCGCCGCGCCAGTGCGATCGCTCCGCTTCACCCGATCTGGTGACACATCAGTTCGACTCGGTGACGGCGCAGACGTCGACCTCACCATCACCAACCCCTCGGGGCGACAGCTGCGTGCCGAACTCCGCGATGCTTGGCCCCCGAGCAGCTGGACGCCCGGTACCGAGGTAGCCGCGTCACGCCACAAAGTGGTCGTCCCCAGCGGTGAACGCCGCCGCATCACCACACGCCTTCGCCCAACCCGACGCGGCGACCGCCAGGCTGGCCCCCTCACCATCCGCTCGTACGGGCCACTCGGCCTCGTCTCCCGGCAGGGCAGCCACCAGGTGCCCTGGACCGTCCGCGTCCTGCCTCCGTTCCACAGCCGCAAGCACCTGCCATCAAAGCTGGCCCGCCTCCGCGAGCTGGACGGCCGGACCAGCGTGCTGACCCGCGGCCAGGGAACCGAATTCGACAGCCTCCGCGAGTACGTCCCCGGCGACGACACCCGCTCCATCGACTGGCGCGCGACCGCCCGCCAGTCCACCGTCGCCGTACGCACCTGGCGCCCGGAGCGCGATCGACACATCCTGCTGGTCCTCGACACCGGGCGCACATCAGCGGGCCGCGTCGGGGATGCACCACGCTTGGACGCGTCAATGGATGCCGCCCTGCTCCTCGCAGCCCTCGCATCGCGCGCCGGCGACCGCGTCGATCTCCTCGCCTACGATCGACAGGTCCGAGCCCACGTGCAGGGCCGAACTGGGGGCGACGTTCTTCCTGCCGTTGTCAGCGCCTTGGCACCTCTCGAACCCGAGCTGGTCGAAACGGATGCCCGAGGGCTGACAACAGCCGTCCTCCGCACGGCTCCCCGCCGTTCCCTGATCGTCTTGCTGACCAGCCTCGACGCGGCTCCCATCGAAGAGGGACTACTCCCAGTGCTCCCACGCCTCACCGAGCGCCACACCGTACTCGTCGCCTCCGTTTCGGACCCGCGCATCAAGCAAATGTCGTACGCACGCGGAGATACCGACGCCATTTACGACGCTGCGGCCGCTGCTCAGGCCCATAGCGAACGCAGCAAGACCGCGGATCAGCTGACCCGACATGGCGTCTCAGTCGTCGACGCCACCCCCGAAGACCTCGCTCCAGCACTCGCTGATGCCTACTTGGCGCTCAAAGCGGCCGGCCGCTTGTGAGCCTGCTTGTGCCTCTGCGCTGCACGAAGGCGGAGCACAGCAGGCGTGAAATGATCCAGAAATGCAGAAAGCCCCGTGCCATCGGCACGGGGCTTTCCCCACAATTAGTTCGGCGGCGTCCTACTCTCCCACAGGGT